>JBEVJH010000184.1:0-4285 GCA_040510355.1 Aestuariivirgaceae bacterium | reverse complement strand
GCCGGTCCGCAGCCTGCGGGACTGGCTCGACCATCTGGCGGCGCGCGACCGGCTGGCGGTGACCAGGCCCGAGGTCGGGCTTCGTTTCGAGCTGGCGGCCATCGCCAAGCGGCTCGACGGGCGGCGCGCCACGGTGTTTCCGCGTCCGGGCGGGCATCCGATCCCGGTGGTGTCCGGGCTCATTTCCGACCGCGGCTGGATGGCGGATGCGATGGGCGTCGAGCCCGGCGAGGTGATCGCGCGGTTTCAGGAGGCGGCGCTCAATCCGGTGCCATGGCAGGAGACGAAATCGGCGCCGGCGCAGGAGGTCATCCACCGCCAGGTCGACCTCGCACGGCTGCTGCCATTGCCGACCCACAACGAGCACGACGGCGGGCCCTATATCAGCGCCGGCCTGATGATCACCCGCAATCCGCGCACCGGAAAGCAGAACGTCTCGATCCACCGCTGCCAGTTGCACGGTCCCAACCGGCTCGGCGTGCTGCTGCTACCACGCCACGCCCACATGTTCTTCGAGATGGCGGAGCAGAGCGGACGGCCGCTGGAGGCGGCGATCGTGGTCGGCGTCGACCCGCTGACCTTGCTGGCGTCGCAGGCGATCGCGCCGATCGACACCGACGAGCTCGAGATCGCCGGCGCGCTGCACCGGCGTCCGCTCGCGGTCGTCAAGTGCACGCGTTCGGAGCTGCGGGTGCCGGCCGAGGCCGAGATCGTGATCGAGGGCCGTTTCCTGCCCGGCGTGCGCGAGCCCGAGGGGCCGTTCGGCGAGTTCCCGCAATATTACGGGGAGCGCGCCGAGCGCCACGTGATGGAGATCGACGCGGTCACCCATCGCAAGGACGCGATCTTCCACACCATCGTCGGCGGCGGCCTGGAGCATCTCCTGCTCGGCGCGATTCCACGCGAGGCGACCTTGCTGGCGCACCTGCAGCGCAGCTTCCCGAACGTGCGCGACGTTCGTCTCTCGCAGGGCGGCGTGTGCCGCTATCACCTCTATGTGCAGATCCGCAAGCGCCAGGAGGGCGAGGCCAAGAACATCATGCTCGGCGCCTTCGCCGGCCACTACGACGTCAAGCAGGTGATCGTGGTCGACGAGGACGTCGACATCCACGATTCGAACGAGGTCGAATGGGCGGTGGCGACCCGCTTCCAGGCCGACCGCGACCTGGTGATCGTGCCCGAGAGCCAGGGCTCCAAGCTCGACCCTTCGACCCGCGACGGCGTCGGCGCCAAGATGGGGCTCGACGCCACCAAGCCGCTCGCCGCGGCAGAGATGGTGTTCAAGCGCATCCGGGTGCCGGGCGAGGAGGAGGTCGACGTCGAGGGCCTGCTCAAATCCGGCCGCACCGATTGGCGCGCCGCGCTCAAGGGGTAGGGGAGAGTCACATGCCGTCTCACGTTTTGCGCCGCGCGCTGGTGCCGTCACTCGGCGTCATCGCGGCGCTCGCCGTGTTCGATGCGCGCGCCGCCTTCGCCGCCAAGATCAAGATGGTGTTCCCCGGCCCGGTGACGACGTTCTCGCTGCCCTATCTGGTGGCGCAGAAGAAGGGCTGGCTCGGCGACCTCGAGGTCGAGGACGTGCACGTCACCGGCGACGCCAATGCCATGCGCGTGCTGCTGTCCGGCAACGCCGATATCGGGCTGATCGGCACCCTCAACGTGCTCGCTTCGATCCATGCCGGCGCCGGCATCCGCGCCATCCATTCCTGGCAGCCGATCGGCGACTACAGCCTGGTGCTGGCCAAGGGCAAGGGCGACAAGCTCGCCGACCTCGCCGGCAAGACGTTCGCCTCATCGGGACCCGGCGGCCTGCCCGACCAGCTGCCGCGGCTGGTGATGCGCAAGCACGGCATCGACGAGCAGACCGCGCGCTTCGTGCAGGTCGGCGGCCACGCCGCCCGGCTGCAGGCGGTGATCGGCGGCCGCGCCGACGCGACGCTGGTCAACACCGTGACCGCGCTCAAGGGCGTGCAGGACGGCAAGGTCGTGATCCTCACCCGGCTGTCCAACGAGTTTCCCGGGCTCGGCTATGTGTGGAACGTGGTGCGCGCCGACGCGCTCAACAAGCCGGAGCTCGCGGCCGCCTTCCAGACGATGACCGAGATCGGCATCCGCGGCTCGCGCTTCGTCACCGATAACCCCGACGAGGCGGCCGCGATCCTGCACGAGCGGCTCCCTGATCTCGATCTCGCCTTCCTCAAGGCGGTGGTGCGCGATCTCAACGGCGAGAAGCTGTGGGGCGTGAACGGCGGCCTCGACCCGGCGATCCAGGAATTCACCGCCGACCTCAACATGAAGCTCGGCAACCTGCCGGTGGCGGCGCCCGCCAAGGACGTGCTCGAGCAGCGCTTCGTCGAGGCCGCGCTGAACAAGCTCGGCGTCTACCGGAAGCAATAGCCCGATGGCGGATACGGTCCGGCCGGCGCCGCCCGACCGCATGGTCGTCTACGAGAACGTCAGCAAGTTCTTTCCGGTGCGCGTCCGCCCCGGACAGAAGGACCGCCCCGAGCTGATGGTGGCGCTCGACCGCGTCAACGCCATCGTCCGCAAGGGCGAGCTGGTCACGCTGCTCGGCCCGAGCGGCTGCGGCAAGACCACCTTGCTGCGCCTCACCGCCGGGCTGATCGCCGCCGACGAGGGCCGCATCACCATCGAGGGCGCACCGGTCACCGGCCCCCGCAAGGAAGCCTGTACGGTGTTCCAGAATTTCGGCCTGCTGCCGTGGCGGACCGTGCTCGGTAATGTCGAGTTTCCGCTCGAGATCGACGGCGTCGGCGCCGCCGAGCGCCGCGACATCGCCAATCATTTCATCGAGCTCGTCGGGCTTTTCGCCTTCGCCGAGCATTTCCCCACGAGCTGTCGGGCGGCATGCAACAGCGGGTCGGCATCGCCCGCGCGCTGATGCGCAAACCCATCCTCATCTTCATGGACGAGCCGTTCGGCGCGCTCGACGCCCAGACCCGCGAGCAGCTGCAGGAGGACTTCCTGAAGATCTGGTCGCAGACCGGCGCCACGGTGGTGTTCGTCACCCACAGCATCGACGAGGCGCTGCTGCTGTCCGACCGCATCTTCGTGTTCAACACCGCGCCGGGGCGCATCCGCACCATCGTCGAGTCGCCGCTCGCCGCCGAGCGCCTCAACGGCGACGTGCGCACCCATCCCGCCTTCGGCAAATACCGGGGCGAGCTGAGAGACATGTTGAGGAGCGAGACATGAGCAGCGACACATCGCCGCCGCGGAAATCGGTTCCGGCCGCGCAGCCCACCCTGGCGGATCGCGCCCGCGAGGTCCTGCTCAGCCCGAACGCCATCCGCACCGCCTCGGTCGCGGTGTTCTTCGTGATCTGGGAATATTACGGCCGCCGCATGGACCCGATCTTCATGGCGCCGCCGAGCGCGATCTTCGACGCCTTCCTGCAGCTCGTGCAAAGCGGCGCGCTGCGCAAGGCGATGATCCAGACCCTGTGGCCGTTCTCGGTCGGCATGGCGCTGACCGTGATCGTCGGCATATTGCTTGGCATTCTCATCGCGCAGTGGCGGACGATGGAATACATCCTCGACCCGTTCATCAACGCGCTCTACGCGATCCCGCGCATCGCGCTGGTGCCGCTCATTATCCTGTGGGCCGGCCTCGAATTTGTCGGCAAGGTCACCATCCTGGTCTCGGTCGCGATCTTCCCGATCACCGTCAACACCTATGCCGGCATCCGCGACGTGCGCGGCTCGATGCTGGAGATCGGCCGCGCTTATGGCGCCACCGAATGGCAGATCTTCTCCAAGATCATCATGCCGGCGGCGATCCCCTTCATCATGGCGGGGGTGCGGCTGGCGGTCGGGCTCGCCATCATCGGCATCATCGTCGCCGAGTTCTTCACCGCCATCAGCGGGCTCGGCGGCATGATCGTCGAGTATGCCAACGTGTTCGCCACCGCCAAGCTGTTCGTGCCGATCATCGTGATCGCGCTGGTCGGCGTGGTGCTGACCGAGCTCGTGATGTGGCTGGAGCGGCGGATGTCGCGCTGGCGGCAGCTGGAGCGGGAGCGGTTCTGAGCGATCCCATTCCTCCCGTCGTTGCGGTACCCTGCTATGTAACGAGGGCAGTGACGATTTGAATCGATTGCATTGCAACCACGCCCAAAATGGCGTGCGCGTGTGAGCCATCTCACATAACGGACTGGACTCCAGGTCTACCCTCTCAGCACCAGGGGGAGGATTGTATCGAGGAGGACCGTCATGCCGACGCCCGGTCACGACTTTGGAGCCTGGAGCCCCAAGCTTTTCGGTCT
>JBEVJH010000183.1:0-21454 GCA_040510355.1 Aestuariivirgaceae bacterium | reverse complement strand
GCTGTGGCTCGCGGTGCTCGGCTCCGGCATTCACCCGACGATCAGCGGCGTCGCGCTCGCCTTCACCATACCGCTCCGCGGCAAGGGCGGCGCGCCGATGATCGAGCAGCTCGAGGAGACGCTCCACCCTTATGTCAAATGGCTGATCCTGCCGCTCTTCGCCTTCGCCAATGCCGGCGTCACCTTCCACGGCTTCGGCATCGCGATGCTGCTGCAGCCCCTGCCGCTGGCGATCGCCGCCGGCCTCGTCATCGGCAAGCCGCTCGGCATATTCGGCATGACCGCGCTCGCCGTGAAGTCAGGCTGGGCGCGGCTGCCGGCGCAATGCACCCTCACCCACATGCTCGGGGCAGCCTGCCTCGGCGGCATCGGCTTCACCATGAGCCTGTTCATTGGGATGCTCGCCTTCAGCGGCGAGAACGAGCTCGCCGGCGTGCGGCTCGGCGTGCTGTGCGGCTCGCTGGTGTCGGCGGTGGTCGGCTTCACCATCCTGCGTCTGGCAACGTCGGCCGCGCTCGCGCCGGCTCATTCGCGATAGAACCGCTCCATCCACTGGTTCCACATCTTCTCGCCGATCAGGCAGTCCGAGCGCTCGCGCACCCTGGTGGCCACCCTGGTGACGGCGGGCTCGCGGCCGGCGATCTCCATCACCAGCTTGCGGCGGATGGCCGGGACGAACTCCGGCAGGCTGCGGACCGGGACGATGAAGGCGCCGGCGCCGCCGATCACGCAGTCCTCGTAATAATCGTCGAGACTGACCATCTCGAAATAGCCGTCGAAGCTACCGGGTTTTAGCAGCAACGGCAGGCCGTTGATGGTGATGCCGCGACGCACCGCCTGTTCGCGGGCGATCTCGACCGAGATTCCCTGATTGTTCGCGCCATCGCCCGACACGTCGATGACGGCGCGGCCCTGATAGCCATTGCCGTCGAACAGGCCGCCGGCATAGAGCAGCGCGCCCGAGATCGAGGTGCGATAGGTCTGCTCGATCGGCGCGGCGGCAAGCCGTTCGGCGAAGGGCAGCGCCGTCGCCGCGCCATCGATCATCGTCCACGGCACCACGGTGCGCTGGAAGTTCTCGCCGGCCCATTCGACATAGGTCGCGGCGATCCGGCCATGCGGCCCGCTGCGGATCGCCTCGATGATCTCGGGATGACGGAAGGCGGCGGCATAGCCGTCGCGCTGCAGCCGCTGCTCGTCCTCGTCCATCGACAGCGAGATGTCGACCGCCATGACGAGCTCGAGGTCGACGGCCAGTTCCTCGGCGGCCGCCTCGCGAGTCGTCGCCATTGCCAAGAAGAGCACGATCGCCGCGGCCAGCGCCATTCCTTCGCAACCCCGGTGCCACATCGTCCGTCCCCTGCTCAATTGGACCTCCAGTGTACAGCCGAATGCGGCGATAATCGCCCCCATAAAGCTCGACAAATCCCGCACTCACCAAACTGTTAGATTGGGTGAGCTCAATATTTCGCAAGCTCTTCCGGGAGCGGCGGCGAGAACAAGCGCGCAAGGGGGTCGCCGATATCGCCGTTGCGGGCGATCACGCGCCCGCCTTCCATCCGGACATTGCCGGCGGCGACCTGCTCCAAAGCGGCCGGAAAGAGCTTGAGCTCGGCGACATTGACGCGCGCCGCCAAGGTCGAAGGCGTGTCGCCCGGCAGCACCGGCACTGCCGCCTGCGCGATGATCGGGCCGCTGTCGATCTCCGTTGTCACGAAATGGACAGTGCAGCCATGGATCCGCACCCCGTCGGCAAGCGCCCTCGCATGGGTGTCGAGCCCCTTGTAGAGCGGCAGGAGGGCGGGGTGGATGTTGATCATCCGCCCGGCATAGGCCTCGACGAAAGGCGGCGTCATGATCCGCATATAGCCGGCGCAGGCCACCAGCTCGGCACCCGATCCCTCGATCAGTTTCGCAAGCTCGGTGTCGAACGCGGCGCGATCTGCGAACCGGCGGTGGTCGAGCGCTGCCGTGGCGACCCCCTCGGCCGCCGCGCGCGCCAGGCCGGGGGCCTCGGGACGGTTGGAGATGACGATGGAGATCGCCGCCGGATAATCCTGCCGCTGGGTCGCCGCGATCAGCGCCGCCATGTTGGACCCGCGGCCGGAGATCAAGATCGCGACGGGCCGCCGTTTCATCGGCCGCAACCGCGCCGTGCCGCCCGAGATATCCACACCTCCGTCAAACCGGTTGAGAACGGCAGCGGGGTGCAGTCGGTCATATGGCCGTTGTCTTTTCTGAGAAACTTGGCCAGCAGATGGCGTTTTCGGTGGTCCGAGGCGCTGTCGCCGCCATCAAAATCGCTTTTTCTGGCGGTCTCCATGAGTGTAAGGGAATAGCAACGGCTCGGAAGACGGGCGCCTTTTGACGGCCAGGAGTCTCGGGTGGATCGACCGCTGTTCTGGACATTGATCTTCACGTTCTTGCTGCTCGTTGCCGCATCGCCCGCGGAGGCCGACGATGCCGTATACCGGGTGTCGGGCGTCAAGGTCGACGCCACCGACAGGGACGCCGCCTCGGCCAAGATGAAGGCGATTTCCGAAGCCCAGGTCAAGGCGTTCGGTGTTCTGCTCGACCGCATTGCCGAGGACGGGGCCTATGCCAAGCTCAAGGACCTGCCGCCCGGCCAGATCGGCCGCATGCTGGCCTCGCTGTCGATCGAGGAGGAGCGAACCGGGCCCGGGCGTTATATCGGCACGCTTACCATCAATTTCCTCCCCGACAAGGTGCGCGAGGCGCTGGGGCGGGCCGGGGTCGCCTTCACCGAGAAGCAGGCGCCGCGAATCGTCGTGGTGCCGGTGTGGTCGACCGGCGACGGCGCCACCGCCTGGGACGAGAATCCGTGGCGGCGCGCCTGGCAGGACCTCAAGGCGGAGAACGCGGTGGTGCCGATCATGGTGCCGCTCGGCGATCTCAACGACGCGGAAGCCGTGTCGGTCGACCAGGCGCTGGCCGGCGATGCCGACAAGCTCGAGGCGCTCAAGCTGCGCTATCAGGCCCAGTCGGTGCTTGTCGCGGTTGCCGAGCCGGTCGGCGAGAATGCGATCCATGCCAAGATGCAGGGCGACACGCCGCTCGGCCGGGTGCTGTTCGACAAGACCTACACGGTCGAGAGCGGCGGGGTCACCGCCGCCGCCCAAAGCGCCGCCCAGCGCTTCCACCGCATCATGATCCAGAAGTGGAAGCAGCAGACCGCCACCGAGGCGCGGGCCGAGGTCCAGGCGGCAAGCCTGAACGTCGCCGTGCCGTTCTCCAATCCCTCCGAGTTCAACGTGACCCGGGGCAGGCTGATCGCCACCCCCGGGGTGGCCGGCGTCGACATCAGCACCATCTCTGGCAATGGCGCCATCATCCGGCTGAGCTACACGGTGCCGTTCCCGCAGCTGCAGGCCTCGCTGCAGATGCAGCGGATGATCCTGCGTCTCCATGGCAATGCATGGGTGCTGCAAAACTATTGAAGCGAAGATGGTCGTGAGTTCTTTCCGGGCAGCAGGCCCTTTTCAGGCAGTCGGCAGTAGGCAGATAGGCAGTGGACTGTGCTCCAAGCCCTGCCTACTGCCTAAAGCCGACTGCCTTGACCAACTCCGGATCCGCCGCTCCGCCGTGGTATCGTCCCGATGAGCGTGCCGAATCTCTTGACGATTGCCCGCATCCTTATGGTGCCGCTGCTGATCTGGCTGATCATTTCCGGCAATTTCCGGTTCGCCTTCGCCATCTTCGTCGTCGCCGGCATTACCGATGCGGTCGACGGCTTCATTGCCAAGAATTATGACAGCGTCACCGAGCTTGGAGCCTATCTCGATCCGCTGGCCGACAAGCTGCTGCTGGTCAGCATCTATGTCGCTCTCGGCCTCCAGGGCTTCTTGCCCGACTGGCTGGTCATCCTGGTGGTCAGCCGCGATGTGATGATCGTCGGGGCGGTGATCCTGTCCTGGCTGGTCGACAAGCCGGTGCGGATGCAGCCGCTGTTCCTCAGCAAGGCCAACACCACCGTTCAGATCACGCTGGCGGCAGCGATCATCGGCGCTCTGGCCTTTGCCGAGCCCCACCCGGTTCTGATACTCTGGGGAAGCATCATTGTCGGTTTTCTCACGGTTGCTTCAGGCGCGCAATACATGGTGAATTGGATCGCCCATATGGCGGGCAACGGGCAGAACCGGGATACGAGCTGGTGATGCCGACCGCTCGCCGGGATGCCTCGCCCGAGGGTCAGCTGGCCTTCAACCTGCCGCATGTCGAGGCGAGCGGCCGCGACGACTTCCTCGTCTCCGAAGCCAATCGTGCGGCGCTCGCGGCGATCGATCGCTGGCCTGATTGGCCGAACCGGGTGCTGGTGCTGACCGGGCCGGCCGGCTGCGGCAAGAGCCATCTCGCGGAGATCTGGCGGCGCGACAGCGATGGTCACCGCGTCGCCATCCATGAGCTGACGGTCGAGCGCGTGCCGGCGCTTCTCGACCAGCGAGCGCTGGTGGTCGAGGACGCGCCGGGTCCCCGGCTCGACGAGCGGGCGATGTTCCATCTCATCAACCTGGCGCGCGAGACGAGAAGCCATGTGCTGATCACCAGCCGCTCCGACCCGTCGCGTTGGGAGGTACGTCTCCCCGACCTTGCGTCGCGGCTCAAGGCGGCCTATGTCGCGGCGGTCGGCGCGCCGGACGACACCCTCCTGCGCGGCGTGCTGATCAAGCTGTTCGCCGACCGCCAGCTCTCGGTCGACGAATTCGCCATCGGCTTCATCCTGCAGCGCATGTATCGCTCGCTCGGCGAGGCCCGGGAGCTGGTTGCCGAGATCGACTCGCGATCGCTCGCGGAAAAATCCGAGGTGACCCGCAATCTCATCGCCCGCGTGCTGGCGCGGCGCGAACAGCCGGAAGAGGGCGACCCATGACGAGCGAAAGCCGCGAACCGGTCGAGACATTGGCCGCAAGCTCCTCGGTGACGCCGCTGTCGCGGCGCGCGGATGCGAAGGCGCTGCTCGAGGATCCCTCGCGCTTCATCAACCGCGAGCTTTCCTGGCTCGGCTTTAACTATCGCGTGCTGCAGGAGGCTCGCAATCCGCACCATCCGCTGCTCGAGCGGCTGCGCTTCCTGTCGATCAGCGGCAACAATCTCGACGAGTTCTTCATGGTGCGCGTCGCCGGCCTGGTCGGCCAGATGCGGCTCGGCGTCGTCGAGATCTCGGAGGACGGGTTGACCGCCGCCGAGCGACTCGACCTCATCCGCACCGAGGCGAACGAGCTGATGCGCGAGCAGGACATCCGCTGGCACCAGCTGCGGAACGAGCTTTCCGACAATGGCATCGCGGTGCTCGAGCCGGGCGAGCTGATGCGCGAGGACAAGGCCTGGCTCGACCAGCGCTTTCTCGATCAGATCCTGCCGGTGGTCACGCCCATCGCCATCGATCCGGCTCATCCCTTTCCGTTCATCCCCAATCGCGGCTTCTTCCTCGCGGTCGAGCTGAAGCGCCGCAAGGACGGCGAGCGGATGAACGCGCTCCTGCCGATCCCGCACCAGCTCGAGCGCTTCGTGCGGCTGCCGTCGACCAGCGCCGGCGCCCGCTTCCTGGCGCTCGAGCAGCTGCTCACCCTGTCCATCCCGCGGCTGTTCCCGGGTTACGACCTGCTCGGCCAGGGCCTGTTCCGGATCATTCGCGACAGCGACATCGAGATCGAGGAGGAAGCCGAGGACCTGGTCCGGCTGTTCGAGACCGCGTTGAAGCGGCGCCGGCGCGGCGTGGTGATCCGCATGGAGGTCGACGGCGCCTGCCCGGCGGCCTTGCGCAACTTCATCGCCGAGGAGCTGCAGGTCAATGACGACGTCATCGTCACCTGCTCGGGCCTGATCGGCTATGCCGATACCAGCCTGCTCATCCTGGACGAGCGGCCGGACCTCAAGTTCAAGCCGTTCAATGCCCGCTTTCCGGAGCGCATCCGCGATCATGGCGGCGACTGCTTCGCGGCGATCCGCCAGAAGGACATCGTCGTCCACCATCCCTATGAATCCTTCGACGTGGTGGTGCAGTTCATCCGCCAGGCGGCGGCCGATCCCGACGTCGTCGCCATCAAGCAGACGCTCTACCGCACCTCGCGCGACAGCCCGATCGTCGCGGCGCTGGCCAAGGCGGCGGAGGCCGGCAAGTCGGTCATGGCGCTGGTCGAGCTCAAGGCGCGTTTCGACGAGGAGGCCAATATCCAGTGGTCGCGCGACCTCGAGCGGGCGGGCGCCCAGGTGGTGTTCGGTTTCATCGAGCTCAAGACCCATGCCAAGGTGTCGATGGTGGTGCGCCGCGAAGGCGGCCAGATGCGCTCCTATGTCCATTACGGCACCGGCAACTATCACCCGGTGACGGCCAAGATCTATACCGACCTTTCCTTCTTCACCACCGATCCGGCGCTGTGCCGCGATGCGGCGCGGCTCTTCAACTTCGTTTCCGGCTACGCCCAGCCCGAGGAGCTCGAGCGGATCTCGATCTCACCGCTCTCCCTCGAGCAGCGGCTGCTCGAGCATATCGAGGAGGAGATCGCCCACGCCAAGGCGGGCCGACCGGCGCAGATCTGGGCCAAGCTCAATGCGCTGGTCGATCCCGGCCTCATCGATGCGCTCTATGTGGCGAGCAATGCCGGCGTCCAGATCGACCTCGTGGTTCGCGGCATATGCTGCCTGCGGCCCGGCGTCCCCGGGCTTTCCGACAATATCCGCGTCAAGAGCATCATCGGTCGCTTCCTCGAGCATTCGCGCATCGTCTGCTTCGGCTCGGGATTCGGCTTGCCGCATCCCAGGGCCCGCGTCTACATGTCCTCGGCCGACTGGATGCCGCGCAATCTCCACCGCCGGGTGGAGACGCTCGTTCCCATCTTCACCCCGACGGTCCACACCCAGGTGCTCGACCAGATCATGGTGGCCAATCTCAAGGACAATCAGCAGAGCTGGGAGCTGCTGCCCGACGGATCGTGGCGGCGCATCGAGCTTCAGCCCGGCGAGGAGCCGTTCAACGCCCATGAGTACTTCATGAACAATCCGTCGCTGTCTGGCCGCGGCAGCTCGCTCAAGGACCGGCTGCCCCCCGAGATCTCCGGGGACATCTCGAAAAAGGTCAAGGCGCGGAAGTGAATTTCATCAAGGACCTCGATAGCGGCTCCCTGCGCTTTCGACCGGTGGCGGTCATCGACATCGGCTCGAACTCGGTGCGCCTGGTGGTCTATGACGGGCTGCGGCGGGCGCCGACGCCGGTGCTGAACGAGAAGATCCTGTGCGGTCTCGGTCGCGGCGTGTCGCTGACCGGCAACCTGCCGGCCGACGCCATCGAGCGGGCATTGACGGCACTGCGCCGGTTCCGCGCGCTCGGCAGGCAGATCGGCGTCACCGAGGTCTTCGCGGTGGCGACCGCGGCGGCGCGCGAGGCCGCCAATGGGCAGAGCTTCATCCGCAATGCCGAGGAGGCGCTCGATGCGCCGATCACCATTCTCGCCGGCAAGGACGAGGCGCAGCTCGCGGCACTCGGCGTGATCTCCGGCATTCCCGCCGCCGATGGCATTGTCGGCGACCTCGGCGGCGGCAGCCTCGAGCTCGTCGATGTGAAGGACGGCGCCATTCGCGACGGGGTGACGCTGCCGCTCGGGCCGCTGCGGCTCATCGACATGTCGGGAGGGTCGGTGGCGAAAGCCCGCAGCATCATCGACGGCCACCTGCAGCAGACCGCGCTGATGGACCGGCTTCGCGGCCGGTTCTTCTATGCGGTGGGCGGCACCTGGCGCAACCTCGCCCGGCTGCACATGCGCCAGACCGGCTATCCGCTGACGGTGCTGCACTACTACACCATGGCGCGCGACTCGGCGCGCTCGGTGGCGAGCCTGGTGGCGGGGTTGTCGCCGGCATCGCTCAAGGACGTGCGGGCGCTGTCGCGCAGCCGCGCCGACACGCTGCCGTTCGGAGCGCTGGTGCTGGAGCGCATCCTGTCCGCCGGCAAGCCCAAGGCGGTGATCATCTCGGCCCACGGCCTGCGCGAAGGCCTGCTCTATTCCAAGCTCGACAAGCGCAAGCGCATGGGCGACCCGCTGCTCGCCGCCTGCTGGGACTTTGCCCGCCGCTATTCGCGCTCGCCGAGCCACGAGATCGAGCTTGCCGAATGGACCAGCCAGCTCGTCGAGCAGGGGATGATCAAGGAGACCGCCGAGGAAGCCCGGCTGCGGCGCGCCGCCTGCATGCTCGCCGACATCTCCTGGCGCGCCCATCCCGACTATCGCGGCGGCCGCTCGCTGATGACCATCACCCAGGCGGCCTTTGTCGGCGTCGACCACCCGTCACGCGTGTTCATCGCGCTCGCCGTGTTCTACCGCTATGAAGGCGCCTCGAGCGAAGATGCCCCAGGCGATCTCCTCAAGCTGCTGCGGGACGACTGGATCGAGCGGGCGCGGGTGCTCGCCGCGGCGATGCGGCTCGCCTATGTGCTGACCGCCGCGATGCCGGGGCTCCTGCCGCAGATCACCCTTCGGACGGCGCCCGACAAGGGGCTGATCCTCGGCCTCCGCCGCTCGCATGCCGATCTCATGGGCGAGACCGTGCAGAAGCGCCTCGACGCCCTGGCGAGCCTGCTCGGCCGCAGCGGCAGGGTGGTCATCGGGTCGTAGGCAGTAGGCAGTAGGCAGTAGGCAGTAGGCAGTAGGCAGTAGGGAAGAGCGCCGCTCACGGCCTACTGCCAAATGCCTATCTGGCTTTAGCCACCGACAGGGGAAACGATGCGCAGCTCTATTCGGCAGCAGCGCTGCGCTTGTCCTCTCCGCCGGTCACCGGGAAGATGGCGCTCCTGCCGTCCTTGAGGCCGATGGCGGAGCGACCGGCGCGGATCTCGAGCGCGGTCTCGCCGAACAACTTGCGGCGCCAACCCTTCATCGCCGGCACGTCGCGATCCTCGCCGGCAGCGATCGCCTCTATGTCGCTGCTTGAGGCGACGAGCCGCGGCGCGATGCCATGCGCATCGCACACCACCTTGAGGGCGAGCTTGAGGATATCGGCGATCACCGCCGTGCCCTCGGGCAGCGGTCGCTGCTCGTCGGCGATCGGCGGCAGCGCCCCCTGGTCGCTGGCCAAGCCTTCGCGAATGGCAAGGAGGAGCCCTTCGCCGAGCCGCGAGGTGGCATAGCCGCGGGGCAGGGCGCGAAGCTCCTTCAGCGCCTCGATGCTGGCCGGCGCCTGCATGGCGATCTCGATGATGGCGTCGTCCTTGATCACCCGGTTGCGCGGAATGTTGCGCGCCTGCGCCTCGCGCTCCCGCCAGGCGGCGACGGCGATCAGGATCGCCAGCTGCTTGCGGTTGCGCGGCTTGAACTTCAGGCGCTTCCAGGCATCGGCCGGCTCGGTGCGGTAATTGCCGGCGTGGCTGAGCTGCGCCATCTCCTCCTCGAGCCAGCCTTCGCGCCCGGAGGCGTCGAGCTCGGCCTTGAGGCGCCGGTAGATGGTTCTGAGATGGGTGACGTCGCACAGCGCATAGGCGAGCTGCTTCTGCGACAGCGGCCGGCGGCTCCAGTCGGTGAAGCGCGAGGTCTTGTCGATCTGGGTGCGGGCGAGCTTGCGGGCCAGCACCTCATAGCTCGCCTGGTCGCCGAAGCCGCACACCATGGCGGCGACCTGCGTGTCGAACAGGGGTGCCGGGATCACGCCCGCCCGGGAATAGACGATCTCGACGTCCTGGCGCGCCGCGTGGAACACCTTGACGACGCGCCGGTCGACCATGAGCTGCCAAAACGGCTCGAGCACCAGGTCGGGAGCCAGCGGATCGATGATCGCCTCCTGTTCCGCCCCGGCGATCTGCACCAGGCAAAGTTCGGGCCAGTAGGTCTGCTCTCGCATGAACTCCGTGTCGACGGTCACGAAGTCTTCCTGCGAGAGTTGAGAGCAGAGGCTCTCGAGGGCTGGCGTTGAAGTGACAATTTCCATTGATCGTTCCCAGGCTCAGGAAGCCTGAGCCGGCCGCGAAAATCAAGGCGGATTGCGAGAAATTGAACTGAGGCCGGAAAAACCTTTGGTTTCCACGGCAAAGCGGGGCCTCGTCCATGCTGCCACCGCCGTTCTTGACAAAGCGCAGGCGCCATGTGCTCTAACCGCGCGCAACAAATACCATGGAATTACAGGCCAAGAGGACGATGAGCGGCTACCGGACACACACTTGCGGTGCGCTGAGGCTGAGCGATGCTGGAACGGACGTTCGCCTATCCGGCTGGGTCCACCGGGTGCGCGACCATGGCGGCCTGAAATTCATCGATCTGAGAGACCATTACGGCATCACCCAGATCGTGGTCGACCCGGACTCGCCGGCCTTCGCTATTGCCGAGGGGTTGCGCTCGGAATGGGTGGTCCAGGTCGCCGGCAAGTGCCGGCGCCGGCCCGACGGCACCGACAACGCCGAGCTTCCCACCGGGGCGATCGAGATCTTCGCGACCCGGATTGCCGTTCTGTCGGAAGCCGGCGAATTGCCGCTGCCGGTGTTCGGCGACCAGGAATATCCCGAGGACATCCGCCTGCGCTACCGATTTCTCGACTTGCGCCGCGAGCGCCTCCATCGCAACATCATCCGCCGCGGCGAGATCATCGACAGCCTGCGGCGGCGCATGCGCGCCCAGGGGTTCTTGGAGTTCCAGACCCCGATCCTCACCGCCTCGAGCCCGGAAGGCGCCCGCGACTTCCTGGTGCCGAGCCGCCTCCATCCGGGTAAATTCTACGCCCTGCCGCAGGCGCCGCAGCAGTTCAAGCAGCTCATCATGATCTCGGGCTTCGACCGCTATTTCCAGATCGCGCCATGCTTCCGCGACGAGGACGCGCGGGCCGACCGCTCGCCCGGCGAGTTCTACCAGCTCGATATCGAGATGAGCTTCGTCAACCAGGACGACGTCTTCAACGCGGTCGAGCCGGTGCTGCGCGGCGTCTTCGAGGAATTCGCCGACGGCAAGCCGGTCACCGCCAAATTCCCGCGCATCCCCTATCGCCAGGCAATCCGCAAATACGGCTCCGACAAGCCGGACCTGCGCAACCCGCTCGAGCTTCAGGAGGTGACGGCGCAATTCACCGGCTCGGGCTTCAAGGTCTTCGCCTCGATGATCGCCGAGGACCCCAAGGTCGAGGTGTGGGCCGTTCCGGCGCCCAAGGGCGGCAGCCGCGCCTTCTGCGATCGGATGAACGGCTGGGCGCAGTCCCAGGGCCAGCCGGGTCTCGGCTACATCTTCTGGCGCGAGGGCGAGGAGGGCGGCGCCGGACCGATCGCCCGCAATATCGGGGCCGAGCGCGCCGACGCCATCCGCCGGCAGCTCGGCCTCGGGGTCGGCGATGCGGCGTTCTTCGTCGCGGGCAGGCCGGAGAAGTTCTACAAATTCGCCGGCGAGGCGCGCAACCGCGTCGCCCGCGAGCTCGAGCTCGTCGACCAGAACCGCTTCGAGTTCTGCTGGATCGTCGACTTTCCGATGTATGAGTGGAACGAGGAGGAGAAGAAGATCGACTTCTCCCACAATCCGTTCTCCATGCCGCAGGGCGGTCTCCAGGCGCTCGACACCATGGACCCGCTCGACATATTGGCCTTCCAGTACGACATCGTCTGCAACGGCATCGAGCTGTCGTCGGGGGCGATCCGCAACCATCGCCCCGACGTGATGCGGCGGGCCTTCGAGATCGCCGGCTATCCCGAGCAGGTGCTGCTCGAGAAGTTCGGCGGCATGTACCGGGCGCTGCATTACGGCGCACCGCCCCATGGCGGCATCGCGCCCGGCATCGACCGCATCGTGATGATGCTGTGCGACGAGACCAATCTGCGGGAGGTGACCCTCTTCCCGATGAACCAGCAGGCCGAGGACCTGCTGATGGGGGCGCCGAGCGAGGTGTCGAGCCGCCAGCTGCGCGAGCTGAACATCCGGCTCAACCTTCCTGAACCCCGCTGATGGCGCCGCGGACCATCACCGACGAGCTGCGCGACAACGCGCTCCACTATCACCGGGAGCCGCGGCCGGGGAAGCTCGAGATCCGCGCCACCAAGCCGCTGTCGAACCAGCGCGACCTGGCGCTCGCCTATTCGCCGGGCGTCGCCGCCGCCTGCGAGGCGATCGCGGAGGATCCCGACGAGGCGGAGCGGCTGACGGTCCGCGGCAATCTTGTCGCCGTCATCACCAACGGCACGGCGGTGCTCGGCCTCGGCGCGATCGGGCCGCTGGCGGCCAAGCCGGTGATGGAAGGCAAGGCGGTGCTGTTCAAGAAATTCGCCCGCATCGATGTCTTCGACATCGAGCTCGATGCCCGCGATCCGGCGCTGTTCTGCGACGTGGTTGCGGCCCTCGAGCCGACCTTCGGCGGCATCAATCTCGAGGACATCAAGGCGCCGGAGTGCTTCGAGATCGAGGAGAGCCTGAAGCGGCGGATGAAGATCCCGGTGTTCCACGACGACCAGCACGGGACGGCGATCATCGTCGGCGCCGCGGTGCTCAATGCGCTCGAGCTGGCCGGCAAGGACATCGCCGAGATCAAGCTGGTGACCAGCGGGGCAGGGGCGGCGGCGCTCGCCTGCCTCAACCTCCTGGTGGCGCTCGGCATGCGCCGCGAGAACATCTGGGTGACCGACATCGAGGGTGTGGTCCATCAGGGCCGCGAGCAGCTGATGGACCGCTGGAAGGCGGCCTATGCCCAGCCCACCGCGGCGCGGACGCTCGCCGAATGCATCGCCGGTGCCGATGTGTTCCTCGGCCTGTCGGCGGGCGGCGTGCTCAGACCTGAGATGCTCGAGAGCATGACGCGCCAGCCGCTGATCCTGGCGCTCGCCAATCCGGTGCCGGAGATCATGCCCGACCTGGCACGGGCGGCGCGGCCCGATGCGATGATCTGCACCGGGCGGTCCGACTATCCGAACCAGGTCAACAACGTCCTGTGCTTCCCCTATATCTTCCGCGGCGCGCTCGATGTCGGCGCCACCACCATCAACGAGGCGATGAAGCTGGCGGCCGTCAAGGCGATCGCCGCGCTGGCGCATGAGCCGTCCTCGGAGGTGGTCTCGGCGGCCTATGGCGGCGAGACGCGGCTGTTCGGTCCGGACTCGCTCATTCCCGCGCCGTTCGACCAGCGCCTCATCCTCTATATCGCGCCCGCCGTCGCCAGGGCGGCCATCGACAGCGGCGTGGCGCGCCGGCCGATCGTCAATTTCGACAGCTATCGCGACAGGCTGAGCCGCTTCGTCTTCCGCTCGGGCTTCGTCATGCGGCCGGTGTTCTCGCGCGCCAGGAGCCAGCTCAAGCGGATCATCTTCGCCGAGGGCGAGGACGAGCGGGTGATGCGGGCGGCGGCGGCCGCCATACAGGACAGCTTCGCCATTCCGATCCTGATCGGCCGGCCGGACGTCATCGAGAGCCGGCTCGAGCGCTTCGGCCTGGCGATCCGGCCGGGCCGCGACTTCGATCTCGTCAACCCCGCCGATGACCCGCGCTATGCGAGCTATGTCGAGACGCTGGTCGCCTGCGCCGGGCGCAAGGGCGTGCCGCCCGATGCGGCCCGGACCTTGATGCGCACCAACTTCACGGTGATCGCCGCGGTGGCGGTGCGCCGCGGCGATGCCGATGCGATGATCTGCGGTCTTGAGGGGCGCTTCTACCGCCACCTCGAGCATATACGCGACATCATCGGCTATGCGGGCGACCTCGCCGAGTTCGCCACCGTGTCGATCGCCATCGTCAATCGCGGCTTCTATTTCTTCGCCGACACCTATGGCAATCGCGACCGCGACGCCGAGGGGATCGCCAATCTGTCGCGTCGCGTCGCCGCCCTGGTGCGGCGCTTCGGCGTCGAGCCCAAGGTGGCGCTGCTCGCCAATTCGAGCTTCGGCTCGGCCCAGTCGGAGAGCGCCGCCAAGATGCGGGAGGCGACGGCGATCCTCTACAAGCAGGGGACCGACTTCGAGGTCGATGGCGAGATGCACGGCAACACCGCGCTCAATCAGGAGCTCCGCGACCGGCTCAACCCGCATTCGCTGCTGCGCGGCGAGGCCAACACCTTCATCATGCCCAACTCCGATGCGGCGAACCTCGCCTATCAGCTGGTCATGGAGCTGGCCGACGGCACGCCGGTCGGGCCGATCCTCGTGGGCGCCGCCCTGCCGGCGCATGTCCTGGTGCCCGCCGCAACCACCCGGAGCGTCATCAACATGACGGCGCTGGCCGCCGTCGAGGCGCAGGATCGTGCTCGTCTGGGTGGCAGGATTTAGGACTTTGTCAGGACCCTGCGACTCAATGTCGTTCAAATGTCAACCGTCCTGCCGTATAATGTCCACGATTACGGGCGACGTTGCGAAAAACGCGGGAACAACACCACCAATCGCCCGCACCACAGGGAGATCTGCATGCTCGAGTACACCCTTGGCCCTGCTGCGAAAAACACCGATCTGAGCTGGAGCGACGCCGGCGATTGGACGCTGTCGCCCCATCGCGAGAAGCTGACGCAGCTGATGGTCGACCTGGAGGGCATGATGTATTCGGGCACGGCCGGCAGCTTCGTCGCGGAGCGCGCCGAGGCCCTGTACGCCAGTCTCAAGCGCGAGCTCGGCGACTAACCCGTTCACTTCCGCGTGAAGGTGATGGCGTGGCCGGTGGCAACCGCCACCGGCACGGTCATGCCGCATTTGCCTCCGCAAGCCGCCGCCTCGGCCGTCCCGACGACGGCACCGTGCTCGGTGTCGGACATCCCGCGCCGCCCACATGGCGACACTCGAGGCGTTCGAACGGTCGAGCATCGCTCGCATGCGTTCCGGTGACTTTGCGATATGCGCCGAATATCGCTTCGGGGACGGCCGGCGCAGCGCCGAGCAACGGCCAAACAGCCCTTGATTGTTTGGGCGATCACCCCTAAATGCCCGCCACGCAAGCCGGCTTCGTGAGCAACCGGCTTGTCATTGCCAGCGCAAGGGCTGGTGGCCATCTCCACAATCGCGGGCTTCATCGCGGTGGGCGGGAGAGCGGTTCCGGAAACCCGTTCCGGAGGTGACAAGCCGAGTGGCAAAGGGAGCCGGTTTTTTTGCGTTGGTGGTTATGCCCCAGGTGTATGGGCGAGGGTTTGCGCTTGCGGGAAGGCCTTGGAACATGTCCGAAGATTCCGTGCTCTTTGACGAAGACGGAGCGGTGAGGCGGTCGGCTGCGTTCTCTGCCGACTATGTCTATTCGGGTGACGAGCTGCCGCATGGCGCGGCGGGCGGGCTCGATCATTTCGTCGTCAGGAACGGTGTCGAATGCGCCGGGACCCACCTCATCATCGACCTGATCGGTGCCGCGCGCCTCGACGACATCGAGCTGATCGATCGCACCTTGCGGGAATGCGTCGACGTCGCCGGGGCGACGCTCCTCCATATCCATCTGCATCACTTCACGCCGAACTCCGGCGTGTCGGGCGTGGCGGTGCTGGCCGAAAGCCATATCTCGATCCACACCTGGCCGGAGCGAGGCTATGCCGCCCTTGACATCTTCATGTGCGGCGACGCCCGTCCCGAGCTTTGCGTCAAGGTGCTGAAGCGCGCCTTCCGCCCGCGGGAGATCCGGGTGAGCGAGCATCTGCGCGGCGAGGGCGCCTGAGGAGCCCATCACGGTGAGCGGCAAGGACAGCCTGATCCGCCGGCCCGACGGCACGGTCTGGTATCGCGAGACCCTGCATGAGAAGGACGGGCTCGCCACCGAGTACCGGGTCTCCCGGGTGCTGTTCGACTCCGCCACCCCGCATCAGCGGCTCATCGTGGTCGACACCGACCGCATCGGCCGGCTGGTCGCGCTGGACGGGGCGACTCAGGTCACCATGGGGGACGAGTTCGTCTATCACGAGATGATGGCGCATGTGCCGCTCCTTGCCCATGGCGCGGCCGAGGATGTGCTGATCATCGGCGGCGGCGACGGCGGGCTTGCCGAGGAGGTGTTGAAGCACCAAAGCGTCAAGCGGCTGGTCATGGTCGAGATCGACGCCTCGGTGATCGATTTCGCGCGGACCCATCTCGCGGCGCTCAATCGCGGCGCCTTCGATGATCCACGGTTCGACCTGATCATCAGCGACGGCAAGGATTATGCGGCGACCGCCGGCGCGGCATTCGACGTGATCCTCGTCGATTCCACCGATCCCGTAGGCCCCGGCGAGGTGCTGTTCACCCGGCCGTTCTATGGCGACTGCAAGCGGCTCCTCAAGCCGCGTGGCATCCTCGTCACGCAGAATGGCGTGCCGTTTCTGCAGCCTGCCGAGCTTGCGAGCACGGTCGGCAATTTCGCCCAGCTCTTCGCCGATGCCGGCTGCTATCTCGCGGTGGTCCCGAGCTATGTCGGCGGCTTCATGGCACTCGGCTGGGGCAGCGACGACCCGGCCAATCGCGCGGTGCCGCTCGACGTTCTTGAGGCGCGCTTCGCTGCTTCGGGGCTTGCGACGCGCTACTACACGCCGGCGGTTCACCAGGCGGCCTTCGCGCTCCCGGCCTTCATTGCGGAGATCGTCGAGCAGGCGAAAGCTGCCGGACGGCGCGGCTGATCGCGGCCTGAGGCGGTCTAACCACCCATTAGCGTTGCTGATCTGCCACACCTGCGTTTCAGACTGGCGCCTGTGGCGCGCCGGTCATTGCTGCCGTCTCAAGGCTTTGGCAGTCTTTCCTATGGCAGGCGAGCCGGGGCGCCGCGAAGCGGATTCGACGTATCAGATCGGGGATAAGGATCATGAGAAGGGGTATCTTCGCGGGCGCGCTGGCGGTGGCTGTCGCTCTCGGCTCGGTGCCTGCACAGGCGGTTCAGTCGTCGGGGTGCTTTCTGCTGGGGTGCATATTCCAGGGACGTCTGAGCGGTGGCGCCACCCGCTCGGTGGTGGCATTCCCGGAAGGCCAGAAATACAAGGTCGGCTCGATCATCGTCCGCACGCCGGAGCGGGCGCTCTATCTCGTCATGCCCGACGGCAAGGCGATGCGCTACCGGGTCGGGGTCGGCCGGGAAGGGTTCCAGTGGTCGGGCAACTCGCGGATCGTCAACAAGGCGGAATGGCCGGGTTGGACGCCGCCGCAGGAGATGATCGAGCGGGAGCTGCGCGAGAACAACCGTGCGATCCCGACCTATATGCCGGGCGGGCCCAACAATCCGCTCGGCGCGCGCGCGCTCTATATCGGCGGCACCATCTATCGCATCCACGGCACCAATCAGTCTTCCACCATCGGTGGTGCGGTGTCGTCGGGCTGCATTCGCATGATGAATGCCGACGTGATCGACCTCTATGAGCGGGTGAAGGTCGGCGCCCGGGTCTACGTCTACCAATGAGCTGACCGGCGGAAATCCTGGAAAAATTGCGGGGCCGCGACCTTATCGGTGCGCGGCCCTCGTCGTCTCCGGAGCGGCTTGCCTTGCCCCGCCTGCGCTTGGCGGATTGGCCGGGCGAAGCAGGCTCCCGGCAGGCCCGGACAACAAGATCGTCCGTATACTGAACAACTTCCCGTAAGCACGAAGCCCCGGTTCTGAGAACCGGGGCTCCGCTATGCCTTGCCGTCAAAGGGCGGTAATTCTACCGACCCTTCTTGGCAGCCTTCTTCGCCGGCTTCTTGGCGGCCTTCTTGGCGGCCTTCTTCGCGGCGGGCTTCTTCGCGGCCTTCTTGGCCGGAGCTTTCTTGGCTGCAGTTGCCATTCGTGAGATCTCCCCGAATGAGTGATGGAGATGTTTCTACGCTTTTACTAACCGGTCGCTTCGACCTGCCCCATCGCAGCGGACCGAGATCCGAAGAGATGGCGAACATCAAGACTCAAACACCGACACAAGACGTTCGATTCTACAAGACGAAACCAACCGGTAATCAACATCAGTACCCTGATTTTTGTTCTAGTGGGTTAACAAAAATGACTCTTCGCGAGCCTGATGTCGATTCTTTTGTCGCGGTGTTGGTCCCATCAGGCGCTTCGAACTGGTGTGATCGAAGCCACTGTCAAGCCGATATGTCAGTATACGAACAAATAATTGCGTTGAAGAATCAATGGGGCTGAGAGTGGCGCGCGATCAAATCGCGAGTCGTTCGAAGCGCATGCGAAGCGACGAATTTTTTCTGATCGAGCGTCGCTCGAGAGGCGACTTTCACGATCGCCAAGCACCTCGCACGGTTCAGAATGTGCAGATTGAAGGCAGTCGGCAGCCAGCGGAGGCAGTCGGCAATAGGCATCAGGCAGTAGGGAAGAGCGCCGCTTACGGGCTACTGCCTGCTGCCTACTGCCTTCCCCTCAGCTGCAGCCGCTGGTGCCGCCGCAGGTATCGCATTTGAAGCAGGTGCCGTTGCGCACCATGGTGTAGTTCCCGCAGTCGCCGCACATCTCGCCCTCATAGCCTTTCATGCGGGCGATGGCGCGCAGCTCGGCGGTGTCCGACACCGGCACCGGCGGCAGCGCCAGGACAGGAGCGACCGAGGCGCTGGCCGCTGCCGATGCCGAATAGAGCAGCTCGTGGACCGGGCTTTCGACCGGCTGGAGCACGGCAAGCGGCGCCGGCGCCACACTCGGCATCACCACCACATTGGCGAGGTCGCGCTGGCGCACATAGCCATAGGACAGCACCTTGGCGGCGGGCACCGGCGCGGGACCAGGCGGCCGCGCCGCCTCGACCTCGCCGCCGGCGGTCGGCGCCTTGCCCTCGCGCACGCCATGGCCCATGGCATCGAAGCCGATGTCGGAGGGATCGACATGCGCGAGGTCGTTGCGCCCGAGATAGGACACCGCGAGCTCGCGGAAAACATAGTCGAGGATCGAGGTGGCGCTCTTGATCGCCTCGTTGCCCTGCACCATGCCGGCGGGCTCGAAGCGGGTGAAGGTGAACGCCTCGACATATTCCTCGAGCGGCACGCCATATTGCAGGCCGAGCGAAATGGCGATGGCGAAATTGTTCATCATCGCCCGGAAAGCCGCACCTTCCTTGTGCATGTCGATGAAGATCTCGCCCAGCCGTCCGTCATCATACTCGCCGGTGCGCAGATAGAGCTTGTGGCCGCCGACGATCGCCTTCTGGGTATAGCCCTTGCGGCGGAGCGGCATTTTCTCGCGGTCGCGCTTGAACACCTCGATGAGGCGCTCCACCACCTTCTCGACCCGCTGCACCGCCGGCTGGGCCGCCACCACCTGCTCGGCCAGGCTCTCCTCCGCCTCGTCGTCGCCGACCAGCTGGGCCGCCAGGGGCTGCGATAGCTTGGAGCCGTCGCGATAGAGCGCATTGGCCTTCAGCGCGAGC
Source organism: Aestuariivirgaceae bacterium (assembly GCA_040510355.1). GTDB lineage: Bacteria > Pseudomonadota > Alphaproteobacteria > Rhizobiales > Aestuariivirgaceae > DATAFF01. The sequence goes on along the minus strand of JBEVJH010000183.1, from coordinate 2,230 downwards.
TTCCAGGACAGCATGTAGGCGCTGAGGCAATCCTCGACCGTGGCATCGTTGGGCATGTTGATGGTCTTGGAGATCGCTCCCGAGATGAAGGGCTGCGATGCCGCCATCATGCGGATGTGGCTGTCGACGGACAGGTAGCGCTTGCCGAGCCGGCCGCACGGATTGGCGCAGTCGAACACCGCATAGTGCTCGGGTTTGAGATGGGGCGCGCCTTCGAGCGTCATCGCGCCGCAGACATGGATGTTGGCCTGCTCGATCTCACGCTTCGAGAAGCCGAGATGGCCGAGGAGGTCGAAGGCCGGATCGCCGAGCTGAGAGTCGTCGAGCTTCAGCACGTCGCGGCAGAAAGCCTCGCCGAGGCTGAATTTGTTGAACATGAACTTGATGTCGAAGGCGGAGGCGAGGCCGTTCTCGACCGCCGTGATCTCGCCTGGGCCGAAGCCCTTGCGCTTCAGCATCTCATGCGTGATGGCGGGCGAGCCGGCAAGCGTCCCGAGACCTACCGCATAGTTGACGATGGCCTCGATCTCCAAGGCCGAATAGCCGAGCGAGCGCAGCGCGTCGGGCACCGCCTGGTTGATGATCTTGAAGTAGCCGCCGCCGGCCAGCTTCTTGAACTTCACCAGGGCGAAGTCGGGCTCGATGCCGGTGGTGTCGCAATCCATCACCAGGCCGATCGTCCCGGTCGGGGCGATCACCGTCGCCTGGGCATTGCGGTAGCCATGACGCTCGCCGAGCTTGACGGCGAGGTCCCAGGCCGCCATGGCGCGGTCGACGAGCAGCTTGTCCGGGCAGTGCTGGTGGTCGAGGGCGACGGGAAGGGTGCTCAGGCCCTCATAGCCCTCGCTCTGGCCATGCGCGGCACGCCAGTGATTGCGCATCACCCTCAGCATGTCGCCGCGGTTCTCGGCGAAGCTCGGGAACGGCCCGAGCTCGCGCGCCATCTCGGCCGAGGTCGCATAGGCGATGCCGGTCATCAGCGCCGAGATGGCGCCGCACAGCGCCCGGCCTTCGGCCGAGTCGTAGGCGATGCCGCTCGACATCAGGAGCCCGCCGATATTGGCGAAGCCGAGCCCCAGCGTGCGGAACGCATAGGAGAGCCGGGCGATCTCCCGCGACGGGAACTGCGCCATGGTGACCGAGATCTCGAGCACCAGCGTCCACAGCCTCACCGCATGCTCGAAGGCCTCGACATCGAAGCCGCCGCTCTCGGCATCGCGGAACTGCATCAGGTTCAGCGAGGCGAGATTGCACGCCGTATCGTCGAGGAACATATATTCCGAGCACGGGTTCGAGGCGCGGATCTCGCCGCTCGCCCGGCAGGTGTGCCAGTCGTTGATCGTGGTGTGGAACTGGATGCCGGGGTCGGCCGACGCCCAGGCCGCATAGCCGATCTTGCTCCACAGGTCGCGGGCCTCGACCGAGCGCGCCGCGCCCTTGCGGGAGCGCCATTTGAGATCGAAGCGCCCGCCGCCCTCGACCGCCGCGAGGAAGCCGTCGGTCACCCGCACCGAGTTGTTGGAGTTCTGCCCCGACACCGTGCGATAGGCCTCGCCGTCCCAGTCGGTGTCGTAGAGGTCGAGCGGCAGCTCCTTGTGACCCTGGCGGGCGCATTGGATGGCGCGCTTGATCATGCCGTCGGCGATGTGGTTGCGCCGCGCCTCGCGCACCGCGCGCTTGAGCGCCGGGTTCTTCTCGATCTCGAAGCAGTCGGACCCCGGCCCCTCGCAATTGATGCAGGCCTTCATGATCGCGGCGAGGTGCTTCTTCACCATCATCGAGCCGGCGACCAGCGAGGCGACCTTCTCCTCCTCCTTCACCTTCCAGCCGATATAGGCCTCGATATCCGGGTGGTCGATGTCGACCACCACCATCTTGGCGGCGCGCCGGGTGGTGCCGCCGGACTTGATCGCCCCGGCGGCGCGGTCGCCGATCTTGAGGAAGCTCATCAGGCCGGACGACTTGCCGCCGCCCGACAGCGGCTCGTTCTCGCCGCGCAGCTTCGAGAAGTTCGAGCCGGTGCCCGAGCCGTATTTGAACAGCCGCGCCTCGCGCACCCACAGATCCATGATGCCGTTGTCGTTGACGAGGTCGTCCTCGATCGACTGGATGAAGCAGGCATGCGGCTGGGGATGCTCATAGGCGGAGCTCGACTGGACCAGCTCGCCGGTCGCGTGGTCGACGTAGAAATGGCCCTGGCCCGGCCCGTCTATGCCATAGGCCCAGTGGA
>JBEVJH010000182.1:0-3031 GCA_040510355.1 Aestuariivirgaceae bacterium | reverse complement strand
CGCTAGAAAAAAGCTGGACCCCGGCTTTTGCCGGGGTGACGGTGCCGGGCTGTGAGGCGGGAGAACACATGAGCCTTGGACAAAACGACGAGGATCGCCTGCGGTCCGCGATCGAGGCGTATCACGCCTCGGCGCTGGCCTATGCCGCGGTAAAGCTCGGGCTCCCCGAGAAGATGGCGGCACGGCCCTGGACCGCCGAGGCGCTCGCAAAGGAGCTCGGCCTGTCGCCGCCCCACCTCCTCCGCTTCCTGCGCGGCCTCGTAACCCTCGGCATCTGCGAGGAGCGCCCCGACGGCAGCTTCGCGCTCACGAGCCTCGGCCAGTCCCTCAAGCCTGGCTCGCCGTCGCGGCTCGGCGAGAAGGTCATGATCGTGGTCGAGCAGTACTGGCAGCCATGGGCCGATCTCGTCTCGACCCTGCAAACCGGTGCTCCGGCCTTCGATCATGTGTTCGGCACCGATGTGTGGGCGTGGCGGAACGAGAATTTTCGCGGGGGCGACATCTTCGCAGCCTATCTCGCAGGCGAGACCTTCGCGGGGGCCGGGCCCATCGTAGAGGCGCTGGATCTCTCTAGCGTCGACCGCGTCGCCGACATCGGCGGCGGTCACGGCGGGCTGCTTGCCGCGATCCTTCAAGCCCATCCCGGCATGCGGGGCATCCTGTTCGACCTGCCAGAGACCATTATCGGCGCCAAGAAGTTTCTGAAGTCACATGGCGTGTTCGAGCGCGTAACCCTCGTCGGCGGCGACTTCATCGCCGAGATCCCCGTCGAGGCCGACCTTTATGTGCTGAAGAGCGTGCTCCAGCATTGGGACGATTTGGGCGCCCGCGCTCTCCTGGAGAGCTGCCGCGAGGCTATGCCGGTGCATGCCAAGCTCGCAATCGTCGAGCGCCTGCTCCCTGAAGCCGCGTCCGCCGATCCGAGCGCGGTGATGCTCGACCTGCATATGATGGTCGTTACTGGCGGCCGGGCACGCACGCTTGAGGAGGTCGAGCGGCTGCTGGCTGAAGCAAACCTTGCGCTGTCGAAAGTGACGGCCACAAGTTCGGGCCTCTCCGTTGTCGAGGCGGTACCGGCCTGAGCGTTGCGCGCCTCAGCTACTCGGCGCGTTCATCACCGTAAAGTTGCTCCCGCTGCGCGTATCGGGTGTTGCCGGCGAGTCGATGGTGACCAGCACCGTGCCTGGCTTGATGCGATCCCTGATGACATCCATCACGTCAGGCGCGCCGTCTATGCGCTGGAGCACGTTGGTGTTCGGCGTCATTGGCACGGTCGGATCAGCATGGAACCCCATGCCATCCCAGGTCGAGCCCTTGGCATCGCCACCCTGCCATACGAACACATTGGAGCCGATCGGCCGGGCCGGATCTTTGATGGTCGCCGCGCCCTCGGCGACGATATCGGCGTTCTGCAGCACATAGATTTTCATGTCGGCGCGCGAGACGAGGATCGACATGACGGCCTCCGGGCTCAGCGACGGAATCGACTTGCCGCCGATCTTGGCCTCGATCTCCTCCTTGGCCGTGGTGCCGAGAATGGCGCCTGGATCCGCAACTGACGCCGGGTCGGAATGACCACCGGCGAGGATCACCGGCGTCCCGATCTGGGTGATGGCGTAGACGTCGTCGGCGAAGTCGGGCGGCAGGTGCACGCAGCCATGCGAGTCGGGATGGCCCGGCAGATCGCCGACATGAAGCGCGATGCCCTTCCAGGTCAGCCGCTCCATATCCGGCATCGGCTCGCCATAGGTTGCCGAGGTGTGCACCTTGGCCTTCTCCAGGACGGTGAACACGCCGGCTGGCGTCGAATGGCCGGGCTTGCCGGTCGAGCAGGTCGAGACGCCGATCAGGATGCCGTTGCGATAGACGAAGACAAGCTGCCTCGGGATCGAGACGTTGATGGCGACCGGCCCCTTGGGCGCACGCTCGGGATGCCAGAGGAACTGCCCGGGCTGGAGATTGGCGTAGTCTGGATCGGCACCCGGCGCGGCTTGCGCAAACGCCGGCACAGTAAGCAAGCGCTGTCCTGCGATATAGCCGGCACCGAGCGCGACGAACCCGATGATTGACCGGCGGTCGAAACCCGCAGGGGCACGATTTTTCATCGTTATCTCCCTGATGAAGCGGCATTTCCTCGGCGGCAACGATCAACGGTCGATCCCGCAAAGTCAACGCTCGCTCAGGCCGATCCGCGCCGCAACTTTAATGAGTGCTGTCTATGCCGCTCCGCCGGCTTCGAGCGGCTTCACATAAATGACCTTGGCGTCACCGGGCCCGTAGAAGTCGGGCAGCCGCGCCTCCTCCTCGAAGCCCATGCGCTGATAGAAGCCGCGCGTGGGCGCGTAACGGTCGGACGACGACGTATCGACGTAGATCTTCTTGGCGCCCGCCTTGCGCATGGCGCTCTCGGCGCGGGCGAAGACCTGCGGCCCCAAACCCTTGCGCTGCTCCTCAGGCGCCACCGCGATCCAGTAGAGATCGAAGGAGCCTTGCGTGCCCTCGATCGGGCCATAGCAGGCGTAAGCAACGAGCCCGCTGCCACGCTCCGCGAGGATGAAATGATAACCAGAGCGGATGCCCTTGGAGAGGCGCTCGGTTACGAGATCGGCGGCGATGTCGACTTCGGCGCCATTGAAGAAGCCCGTCGATCCCACGAGCGAGCGAACGCGCCCAACATCGTCTGCCATCACCGCGCTTCGCCACTCGAGCCCGTCGCGCTGCGCGGGGCGCTGGCCAAGACTGCGGGCGAGCGCCGGCGCCACTTGCCGCGCGGCGGAATGACCGGTGACGAGGCCGGTGAAGAAATTGCGCACATTGGTGCCGAGCGTGCGCACCCGGTAGCCGCCCTCCTGCACGATAAGGGTCGAATAGCCCTGCTCGCCCAGCATGTGGCCGAGTTGCTCGAAGTCGCGTGCCCGATTGGACCAGGTGCCGGTGGGATCGCCCCTCGCGGTATCGAACCCGGCCGACACCACGAGAAAGGCCGGGGCAAAGCGGCGGACGCGGCGGAGCGCCTCCGCCACCGCGTTCC
>JBEVJH010000181.1:0-7280 GCA_040510355.1 Aestuariivirgaceae bacterium | reverse complement strand
CCGGACATCGACGATCTGATCGATCGGGCATTGCTCAAGACGCGTTTCTTTCCAATCCCGCTCGTCGCGGCGATCCGCGGCGCCTGCATCGCCGGCGCGCTCGAGCTCGTCCTCGCTTGCGACATCCGCATCGCCGCCGCCGACGCCCGCCTCGGTTTCCCTGAGACAAGCCGGGGAATCATGCCTTCGGGCGGCGGCACCATGAAGCTTGCCGACCAGATCGGCTATGCGAGGGCCATGGACCTGCTGCTCACCGGCAGGTTGATCTCAGGCATCGAGGCCGAGCGCATCGGACTTGTCAACGAGTGCCCCTCTGGCGCTGCCGTCTGGGACACGGCTCGCGCCCAGGCGCGAGCCGTCGCGGCAACCAGCCGGGTGGCAACCCGCGCCACCAAACGCGCCGTGGCGCTTGCGAATCTGGGGCGCTATCAAGCGCAGGAGATTGTCGAGCGCGAGCTCGTCGCCGAAGTCCGGCGGAGCGGACATCCGGAGGAAGGCAAGGCCGCTTTCCTGGAAAAGCGTCGGCCCGTCTTTGGCCGCACGATTCGGACTGCGGGAGAGGGACAGGGATGACTGCGAGAGAATCGGCCGCCAAGCGGCGCCCCGCGCCAGATGAGGGGCGACGCAAGCTCACGCGCGCCGAGAAGAGCCAGAAGATCAAGCGCGACCTGCTCGCGGCCGCCGCCAAGGTGGTCGGCAAGGTCGGCTACTCCAATGCCCAGGTGTCGCGCATCACGGCCTTGGCCAATGTCGGGCAGGGGACCTTCTACAATCATTTCAAGTCGCGTCAGGACCTGTTCGATCAATTGCTGCCGACTCTCGGCGCCGAGCTCCTCGACTTCATCCGGGCGCGGGCTGCCGATGCGCCGAACGCGCTGGAACGCGAGAAGCGAAGCTTCAAGGCGTTCTTCGAGTTCCTCAAGGAAAGCCCCGAATTCTACCGCATCCTCTATGAGGCCGAGGTCTTCGCGCCCAAGGCATTCGCCGCCCATATCGAACGTATCGCCGAGGCCTATATCCGCACCCTCCAAAGGGACGCGGAGAAAGGCGGCATCGTCCCGATGGACCGGAATGCGCTCGAGGTTCTGGCTTTCACTTTCATGGGCGCGCGCCATTATCTCTGCCTGCGCTTCGCGCGACGGAACGGGCGCGTCGTCGATCCGCCAGAATGGGTGATCGACACCTATATGCGCCTGGTCGCACAGGGGATCGCGTCTCACGACAGCGTCTCGTAGTCGGCGAGATCCGGATCATGAGTCATGCGCCAGTAGTCGACGAATCGCCACGGCATGACCGAGAACACGCGACCGTGCTTGTTGCGGTAATAGGTCGACATGCCGGGATGGGTCCAGATCAGGGTCTCATGTTCGGCATCGACCTTGCTGAGATAGGACTGAGCCACGGCGCTCTTCACATCGATGGCATCGATCTCCTGGCTGATCATCTGGACGAGGCAGGCGCCGATATAGCGGGCCTGGCATTCCGCCTGGAAGATCACGCTGCCGCCATGCCCCGGTCCGGAGTTGGGGCCGAGCATGCAGAAGAAATTGGGGAACCCGGGCACCGTCAGCCCGAGATAGGCGGTCGGATTGTCGTTCGCCCAGGCATCGGCAAGCGACCGCCCGCGCCGGCCGGTGATGTTGAGCCGGGCAGCCATCTCGGTGACCTTGAAGCCGGTCGAATAGACGATGATGTCGGCGCGCCGGACCGTGCCGTCGCTGGTCAGGACCGCGTCTTGGGTGATCCGCCGGATCGGCGTGGTGACGAGGTTCACATTCGGCTTGAGAAGCGTCCGATACCAGCCATTGTCGAGCAGGATCCGCTTGCCATAGGGTGGGTAGCTCGGCACGCATTGCGCCACGAGGTCGCTACGGTCTCCAATCTCGGACAGAATGAAATCGGTGAGCTCCTGGCGGTGACGGTCGTTGATCCTGTTGACGGCGCGCTCCGGATGCGGCCAGGCGGGATCCTTCTTGAGAAAGGGCAGAAGGCCGTCGCCATAGCGCCAGAACATGTTGAAGCGGAACCACTCGGCATAATAGGGCATGTTGTCGAGCAGCCACTGGGTGCCGGCGCCGATCTTGTCCGAATAGCCGGCGATCGGCCGGGACCATTGCGGGCTGCGTTGATAGACGGTGATCGATCGCACCAGGTCGGCGACCGCCGGCACGAGCTGCATCGTCGTCGCGCCGGTGCCGATGACCGCCACGTCCTTGGCGTCCACGCTCAGCCCGTCGGGCCACAACGCCGAATGAAACGACGGGCCGCAGAATGACTGCAGGCCCTCGATATCAGGCATCACCGGGTCGTTCAGCTGGCCGATCGCGCTGACCAGGAAGGCCGACTCGATCCGGTGCCTGCCGTCGCCATCCTCGACGATCGAAATCCAGCGCCGACGCGCTTCGTCCCAATCGGCCGCGAGCAGTCGGGTGCGGAAGCTTATGTTTCGCCGGACGCCGAGCTCCTCGGCGGTCTTCTTGAGATAGTCGAGGATCTCCTCGCGCGGCGAGAAATAGCGGCTCCAGCGATAGCGCCGCCCGAAGGAGAAGGAATAGGAGTGGTTGGGCGTGTCGACGCCGCAGCCCGGGTAGCGATTGACGTTCCAGGTGCCGCCGAGATCGGCATTCTTCTCGACGATGCGATAGCGGATGCCCAGCCGGCCGAGCGTCACCCCGAGCGCGATCGCGCACACCCCCGCCCCGACGATGAGCACCTCCGCCTGATCGCGCCGGTCCGGCGCCTCCCCCCCAGGCCAGGCCGGCACCCGTGCGACCATGCCCATCTCCTCGCGGATCAGCGGTGCATAATCGGGCGCCACGGCCTCGCCCAGGCACGCGCTCGTCATCCGCTGGATCAGGGCGTCGCCGGGATCGCCGATCGCCGGGCGCGGGCACCCGTCCCGCAGCAGGTCGAGTGCCGCCGCCCGCACCTCGGCGCAGACCTCGTCCGGCAGGCCGGCGTTTGGATCGGGGATCAGCCGGACGTCCCGCTTCGGCGCGAACGGAGGCTCGAGCCAGCGCATATCGCCGGTCAGATGGACGAGGCACATGAGCAGGACGCGGATATCCGCCTCCTTGGCTGCTCGTGTCAGTTCCGATGGTGCTTGAGAGAAGCCCACGCCGATTCGTCCGCCTTGCCGTCGGTCCACTGATAATGAACCACGATTCATGAATCAATTTAAGAGGCAAATGGTGGAATCGTCATGCCACCCTCCGGCCGCCGAACCGAAAGTTGGCGTTGGCGAGACGCATTGGGCGCAAATTTGCCTGATTTTGGAACATACAGTGACCGCGCCAGTCAGACGAACTTGGGGCGGATGACTGACAGGCAGGGATCGGTGAGTACTGCGTTCCGAGTACAGGTGCGATCCCTGCACTCATTTTTGCCCCGCTGCGCCTTGGCGTTTCCCGGTTTCGCCGACGCGCCCTTCACCCCAGCGTCTTATCGGGCTGACCGGTCGGCATCAGGTGGCGGGCCGGAAGGAACTGGTCGAGATGGCCACGCCATCGGGCGGGATTGTCGCCTGTCCGGAAGCCGCGCGATCGGGCGGCGTCGAGCACCCGCTCAATTCGGCCGCGAAGCCGCGAGGCGGTTTCGGGGACCCGGTGCCAGAGCGGCTTGATGACTTTGAGCACGTCGGCCGTTTCGATGGTGTCTACCGGCATGGACCGGATGGGCGCCGCATATTCGGTGAGCGTCATCCGCCATTGGGCTTTATGTTTCTCGCTTCGCCAACGCGTGGACATTCCGGCCACGAACTCGTCCGCACACTGTCCGAAGCTCGGGATGAACAGCTCGGCTTGGCGTGATTCGACGGGATTGATGCCCCTCGCCACTTTGGCGCGGCCCTCGCGGGCAAGCCGTCGGGCTTCCGCCAGCGGAACCGACGACAATACGCCGAGCTCCAACTCGCACGGTCGCCCGCCGAAGCGAAACAGGAAGATCCACCGCTTGGAGCCGTTTGTGCCGACCCGGAGGTAAAGGTTGCCGCCATCCGCATAGCGGCCAGGTTTGCCCAGGCCCTCCACGGTTCGCGCGCTCAGTCGGTTGAGTTTTCGTGCCATCCCGCGCCCGACATTCACCCCGACAGTCGAAGCGAATTCTAGTGAACGACTGGAAAGCGAGAAAGATGATTGCCCGGAATTACGCCCAGGAATTTACGACGCCAGCCGCTCCACCAGTCTCAGGACCTGATCGATCTCGTCCTCGGTGTTGTAATAATGCGGCGAGGCTCGCACGATGTTGGGTAGCGATCGCGCCGTCGCGTCGAGCAGCGTGCTCGCCGGATCGGATATGGTGACATTCACCCGCGCCGCTGCGAGGGCTTGCTTGACGTCCTCCGCCGCCATGCCGCGGACCGTGAAGGTGACGATCGCCGCCGGATCGCGGCCGAGATCATGGATAGTGACGCCGGGAATGCTCCGCAGCGCGGCGCGAAGGCCGCTCGCCAGTGCCCGCGAGCGCTCGGCGATCGCATCGATCCCCAGTCCCAGTGCATAGTCGACAGCCACCCCGAGGCCCAGCCGGGCCGCAAAATTGTTCTCCCAGGTCTCGAAGCGGCGGGCATCGGGCCTGAGCTCATAGCGGTCCGGCGCGACCCATGGCGCCCCGAAATGGTCGATCAGCGGCGGCTCCAGCTTTTGCAGCAGCGCGCGCCTCACATAGAGGAAGCCGGTGCCGCGCGGGCCGCGCAGGAATTTTCGACCGGGTGCCGACAGCATGTCGCAGCCGAGCGCCGCGACGTCGACCGGCATCTGCCCCACCGCCTGGCAGGCATCGAGCAGATAGGGAATGTCATGAGCCCGGGCGATGCGGCCGACCGCGGCGGCGGGATTGACGAGCCCGCCATTGGTCGGCACCCAGGTCATGGCGATGAGCCGCACCCGCTTGTCGATCATGCGCTCCAGTGCTGCCGGATCGAGCACGCCGTCCACATCGTCGGGAATGACCTCGATGACGGCGCCGGTCCGCTTGGCCACCTGCAGAAACGCCACATAATTGGCCGCATATTCGGCGCGGGCGGTGAGGATGCGGTCGCCGGCCCGGAAGGGCAGGCTGTAAAAGCCCATCTGCCAGGCCACTGTGGCGTTGAGGGTGAGCGCGATCTCGTCGCTCGCGGCGCCGAGCAGGCGGGCGACGCTGTCATAGACCCGATCCAGGCGATCTCCCGATTCATCGGCCGCCTCATAGCCGCCGATCTCCGCCTCGCGCCGGAGATGGTCGACCATGACGTCGAGAACCGGTGCGGGCATGAGCGATGCGCCCGCATTATTGAAATGAATCCGATTGGCAACGCCCGGCGTCTCGGCGCGCAGCCGCGCGATGTCCAGCGCCATGGCAACCCTCCCCCGGCGCCTTCGGCTATTGCAGTCGCTTCACTTCCGCGAACTCCCCATCGGTCGCCGAAATCCTGATGGAGAAGGGCTTGCCGTCGCGCGTGGCGCTGAAGCCCAGCGTTTCGCCCGAGCAGCTCTCGGCCTTGATATCCTTGAACCCGTAATCGGCGACGATCACCTGCGCCTTCTCGCAATCGACGGCATTGACGGGCGCCGCATTGGCGACCTGCTGCACCTTCGGCCGGGCGCGGGCCTGGCGCCGCTCGCGGGCCGGTGGCTCGGGCGAGCCGAAGCCGCTGAACAGCCCGTCAAAGGGCCAGAAACGCTGCGCCGCCGCAACTTCCGGAACCGCAATGACAAGCGCCACCGCGAACCCGGCAATGAACAGTTCCGATTTGGCAAAGTTCCCCATGGAAAGACCCGCTTTTACCGACCGTCCAAGATGTCAGGGTAGCAAACAAAAGGTTAATGAAATGCGTGGTTTTTGCCACAGTCGAACATCTTTTGAGATGACGCACGGACAAGGCTGGCGAATGACTTGACAGTCGCTCGAAGGGCAGAGCCATCGGCCCTAGTACTCGAGGGTGCCTTGCTTCTGGGGTTGCAGCCGCTCGACAGCCGCTGTCAGCGCATCCAGCCTCTTGTCCATTCCATCGAACCGCCTGTTGACGGCATCGAATCTTTCGTCGACGCGGACGAAGCGCTCGTCAACACGGGTTTCGAGGCGCGTCACTGCCTTGGCGATTTCGTTGGTCGTGATGAAAAAATAGCCGAAACAGGCTATGGCAATCGCAACCGCCGTCGCGAACACCCTTGTCATGATCGAAAGCTGCTCGCGAATACCCCGAAAGGCCACCGATGCTTCGCGAAACGTCGTGATCTCGTCCCCGGCGGCCCGGATCAAGGCTATGGCGCGCTCAAAATCGCGATGTGTGAACGGGTGCTCATTGTCGCGCTCATGCAGCCGACTGGAAGCCCGCTCACCATGATAGTCGCCCATTGCCTCGAAATAGGCCATGAAACCAGTCCCGCAAATCAACCACAGGCTGCATTTAGAACGCCTATTGGTTGAATGTTAATCAAGAAAACCCGCGATAGACGAGTGTCGAGAACATCCCCGCCGCCATATGGTAGAGATTGTGGCAGTGAAATGCCCAGAGCCCCGGATTGTCGGCATCGAACACCATCTTCACCGTCGCCTCGGGCGGCACCATGATGCTGTCGCGCAATGCCCCCTCGAGCGCCCGGCCGTTGATCTCCGACACCTGGAAGATGTGCCCGTGCAGATGCATGGGATGTGACATCGGCGTTCGATTGTGGAACACGATCTCCACCCGCTCGCCACGATCGACGGTTGCCGGCTGGCCGCCCATGCCGTCGATCGGCATGCCCCAGACATAGCCCATCATCGTGCCTTCGAGAGCAACCGGGATCGAGCGGTCGACCGGCTTCCTCGGCAGCGGCGCCTGCGCCTTCAGCATCGCCTCCTGATCGAGCCCGACCACCGGCCCCGCCATGTCGCCGCTCGTCGCCACCTTGCTGACGGCGGCGCCGGTCGGCCGGAGAATGATGCCGGCACGCAGCCGGCGGCCTTCGCCGAGCGCCAGCACCGGCACCGCCTTGCCGTCGCCGGAAAGCTCGAGCTCGATATCGGCGCGCTGCGAGATGCCGACCGGAAATCGATTGCCGGTCAGGGGAACGATCGGATTGCCGTCGACCGCGACGAGTGAGCCCTGCACGGGTCCGAGATCGATGGTGAAATTGCTCGAGGCGCCAGCATTGATGATGCGTAGGCGGACCCGGCCGCGCCGCTCGACGTCGAAGATCGCCGGATCATCGAGGGTGCGGTCGTTGGCCAGATAGGCGTCATACTCGACATCGTTGAGATCGGGACCGCCATGGCCCATATGCATCGCCGCGCCGCCTTCGGGCGGCTTGCGCAGG
>JBEVJH010000180.1:0-15003 GCA_040510355.1 Aestuariivirgaceae bacterium | reverse complement strand
GCTGCAGGCGCCATTTCTCGACAATGTCCTCCTCGGGGATGTCGAGCACGCCGGTCTCGGAGGCGAGCAGCACGTGGCCGTCGCGGGTGACGAGATAGCGGGCAGGCCTCAGACCGTTGCGGTCGAGCGTGGCGCCGATCAGCCGGCCGTCGGTGAAGGCGATAGCGGCCGGGCCGTCCCACGGCTCCATCAGGGCGGCATGGTGCTCGTAGAAGGCGCGGCGGTCCTCGTCCATCAGCGGGTTGCCGGCCCAGGCCTCGGGGATGAGCATCATCATGGCATGGGGGAGCGAGTAGCCGCCCATGAAGAGAAGCTCGAGGGCATTGTCGAAGCAGGCGGTGTCGGACTGGCCCTCATAGGAGATCGGCCAGAGCTTCTCGAGATCGCCGCCGAGACTCTCGGACGACATGTTGGCCTGGCGCGCCGCCATCCAATTGTAGTTGCCGCGCAGCGTGTTGATCTCGCCATTGTGGCAGACGAAACGGTAGGGATGGGCAAGCGGCCATGACGGAAAGGTGTTGGTGGAGAAGCGCTGATGGACGAGCGCCAGCGCCGTCTCGACCCGCTGGTCCCCGAGGTCGCGATAGTAGCGGGGCAGCATGTCGGGCATGACGAGGCCCTTGTAGACGATGGTGCGGCTCGACACCGAGACCGGGTAATAGGCGCGGGCGGCGGCGCCGAGCACCTCGATCACCCGGTTCGACACCACCTTGCGGGCGACGAACAGCTTGCGCTCGAAATGCGCCTCGTCGCGAATCAGCGGGCCCCGGCCGATGAACAGCTGGCGCGAGAACGGCTCGGTCTTCCTGACGCTCGCGCCGAGCACCGAATCCTCGACCGGGACATCGCGCCAGCCAAGGACCTTGAGACCCTCCTCGCGGGCAGTCTCCCACCAGATGCGCTCGATCTCCTCGCGCAGCACCGGCTCGCGCGGCATGAACAGGAAGGCCGCGGCATAGTCGCCGGGCTCGGGCAGGGCGAAGCCGAGCCGAACGGCCTCGGCGGCCAGGAAGCGGTGCGGGATCTGGATCAGGACGCCGCAGCCGTCGCCCGCCTTGGGGTCGGCCCCGACAGCGCCGCGATGCTCGAGGTTCCTCAGGATGCGCAGACCCTGCTCGAGCACGCGATGGCTCTTGTCGTTGCGGATGTTGGCATAAAGCCCGACGCCGCAGGCATCGTGCTCGCGCGAAGGATCGTAGAGCCCGAAAGGCTCGGGCAGGTCGGACGGGCGTTGCCGGCGTTCGGGCGGTCCGGGCATGCCTTGGGTCTCCTCACGTCGATCCTGGACCCACACTCTCCTCGCGGCCAGGGCCCAGTCGAATTCTAAACGGGTTTTTCGGAACTTTTCGTGCAGCGGGCGGAAATCGTCGGGGTCCTGGCCGCCGTCGCCGCAGCGGCCATCAGTGGCGTTTGGGCCGATTGGCCCCGATATTGGCGTTGGTCATCGCACGCCTGCCGAAAAGAGACAGTGATACTGTCCTAATCCTGGCAGAAATGGCGGCAGTAGGCAATAGGCATATTAGGCAGTGATCCTCGAACCTACTGCCGACTGCCTACTGACGACCGGCAATTTCCATTTGCCTCACCCGGCTTGACTATTGCCTACTTCCCGACATGCAAAAGCATCATGGCATCGACGCCCTGCGGAAGGTGGGGTTCCTGTCGGAGGTCGGCGATCCGGCGCTCCAGGCGCTGGCGGCGCAGTGCCGATTCGCCGAGTTCGGTGCCGGACAGCTGATCATCGGTCATCTCGACACGTCGTGCGACGTGCTGTTCCTGCTCGACGGGCAGGCGCGGGTCAGCGTCTATTCGGCGCAGGGCAAGCAGGTGAGCTTCCGCGACATCCGACCGGGCGGCATTTTCGGCGAGATGGCGGCGATCGACGGGGCGCCGCGCTCGGCATCGATCGAGGCGAGCAGCGACTGCACGGTGGCGGTGCTGCCGCAGGCGGCGTTCGTCGCGGCGCTGTCCCACTATCCGCCGCTGATGACGGCGGTGCTCAAGCATCTCACCGGACAGGTCAGGGTGCTGACGGCGCGGGTGTTCGAGTTCTCCACCCTGGCGGTCAGGGGCCGCGTTCACAGCGAGCTCATCCGGCTCGCCGAGACCGTCAGCCCGGGCCGCAACGACGTGGTGCTGGCGCCGGCACCGACGCATCAGGACATCGCAACCCGCATCAGCACCCATCGCGAGGCGGTGACGCGGGAGTTCAAGCATCTCGAACGGCTGGGAATCGTCCAGCGCCAGGGCCGCAAGCTCAAGATCCGGGACCTGGCACTGCTCAGGTCGCTGCTGTCGGAGGAGTAGGCAGTCGGCAGATAGGCAATAGGCAGTGCCCTACTGCCTACTGCCTACTGCCCTACTGCCTAAATCCGGAGCTGCAGGCCGGCGCTGAGCCGGTTCTCGACATAGGAGCTCGTCGCGTCGGCGCTGTCGAAGATGGTGAGGTCATAGCCGGCGAGCAGGGCGGCGTGGCGGCCGAGCGCCCAGGTGATGCCGAGGCTCGCCGTCCAGGTCAGGTCGCCGCCGCCCTCGCCGCCCGACCAATCGACGCCGCCGAGCGCGGTCAGCGCGACATCGTCCCTGAAGAGCTGCGTGAGACCGAGAGTGACGCCCTGGTCGGGCGTGGCGCTGTCGCCGGCATTGACGGTCTCGCTCAGCCCCGACGTCGCCGTGAGGGCAAAGGTGGTGGTGGCAGAGGGGCGCCAGATCAGGTTGCCCGCGAGCCCGATAATGCCTGCGGGATCAAGCCCCGGGTCGTCGTAGAAGCGGCGCTCGTAGCGCAAGGCGAGGTCGCCGCTCCAGACGGGCTCGCCGTCGATGACGGCGCCGAGAGACACCGCGCCGCCTTGCGAATCGCGGCGCTCGCCATTGCGGTCGACCGCCTGCTCGTGCAAGCGCGGGGCGTATTCGAGCCTGACATAGGGCTTGAGCCCGGGCTTCAGGCCGTAGCCGGCTTTGACCGACAGTTGCGGCTCGATGTAGTTGCGATCACGGTTGCTCTCGATGCCGCCATCGGCCAGCGCGACATCGGAGTAGACGAATGCCAGGGCGCCGGCCCTGGCTTCGAGGTCGATGCGGCCGACATCATGGATGACCGCGGCAGAGCCGCCGACCGCCTGGTCCCGGCGCAGCCCCACGGCCGATTGTGGCACCTCGTCGGCACCGGCGCTCGCCTCGCTCAGATCATAGTCGGCCGCGAGCTCGACGGTGCTGCCGCCCTTGAGGTCGAGGCGAAGGCTTGCCCCGGCGTCGGCAGCGGTCGGGTCGAATTCACTCTGATCGGCGTAGAAGATGCGCTCGGCGGTGCCGGAGAAACGGAAGGCGTGACGGACCCAATCGGTTTCGATGATCAGGCTCGGCGCGAGCCTGAGCCCGATATCGGCAATCCGGTCGGTGCGAGAGCCGCGAAGATTGTCGGTGGCGACGCCTTCGACGACGAGCGATGGACGGTAGAGGATCGGTCCGCTCCTGACGCCAAGGGCCGGAAAGGCCTCGAGGTCGCGCTCGAGGCGACGGCGCAGCGTGGCGCCGCTCTCGAGGCTCTGCTGCTCACCGGCGAAATTGCTGGCGAGGACCGGCGGGTCGATCAGCGCGGGACGGAGCCCGGCAATCGGCATGTCGGCGGGGGCGCTCGCGGCCGGCATGGCGAGCCCCTGTCCGACAAGCAGAATAAACAGGGCGCATGCCCCTTGCAGGCCCGACCCGCCACGTGAATGCCCCCCGGCAACGCCGCAATGGAGCGACCCTAGCGGCGTCATGGTTAATGGAGCGTCAACTGCCCGGCATGGCGCGGAGCCGCAGCCCGTCGACGCCGACGATCGTCACCCAGGCGCCCTGCGGCAGGTCGGGGCCCGTCACCTCCCAAAGCGTGTCGTCGATCTTGACCCTGCCGCGGCCGTTGATGATCGCCTCGTCCAGCACATAGGACTTGCCGACATAGTCGTTGATCCGGCGATTGAGATTGGGCTGGTCGCTTTCGAGCGCCTGGCGGCGCTTGAGCCATGGACGGCCGGCGATCACCAGCACCGCCGACAGCAGGGCGAAGATCAGGATCTCGACCTGCCAGCTCAAGGGCGGCGAGAGGAAATCGACGACCCCCATGATGGCGGCGGCAACACCGAGCCACACGAAGAAGACGCCGGCGAGGAGGAGCTCGACGATCAGCAGCAGCGCGGCGATGATCCACCAGACAAACTGCCCGAGCGCCGGAAGGAGCTCAGCCATCGCCCCGGCGATCCGCTAGCTGCGCTCGCCGGTGTTCGGCACCGTGCCGGCCGGCAGCTTGCGGCGGCGCGGCTCTGCCGGGCCCATCGCGCTGCCGTTCTGGCCGGAGAAGGCCTCGCGGGCAATCTCGGCAATGCCGGCGATCGAGCCGATCATCGATGAGGCCTCGAGGGGCAGCATCAACACCTTCTGATTGGGGGCGCCGGCGATCGATTCCAGCGCCTTCATGTAGTTGTTGGCGACGAAATAATTGATGGCCTGGACATTGCCGCCGGCAATGGCCTCGGAGACCATCTGGGTGGCCTTGGCCTCGGCCTCGGCGCCGCGCTCGCGAGCCTCGGCATCGCGGAAGGCGGCCTCGCGCCGGCCTTCGGCGGCAAGAACGACGGCCTGCTTCTCGCCCTCGGCCTTGAGGATCGCCGATTGGCGGTCGCCCTCGGCCACCAGGATGGCGGCGCGCTTGTCGCGCTCTGCCTTCATCTGGCGGGCCATGGATTCGACAAGGTCGCGCGGCGGGTTGATGTCCTTGATCTCGATCCTGGTCATCTTGACCCCCCAGGGCATGGTCGCCTGGTCGACGACGCGCAGCAGCCGATGGTTGATCTCGTCACGCTGCGACAGGAGATTATCGAGCTCCATCGAGCCCATGACGGTGCGGATGTTCGTCATGGTCAGATTGCGGACGGCATTCTCGAGCTCGTTCACCTCATAGGTGGCCTTGGCGGCGTCGAGCACCTGGAAAAAGGCGATACCGTCGACCTCGACCATGGCGTTGTCGCGGGTGATCACCTCCTGGCTCGGAACTTCGAGGACACGCTCCATCATGTTCATCTTCGAGCCGATGCGGTCGATGAAGGGGATGATCAGCGCAAGCCCCGGCGGCAGGGTGCGGATGTACCGGCCGAAACGCTCGACCGTGTAGTTGTAGCCCTGCGGCACGATCCGGATCCCCTGGAAGATGGTGATGACCACCAGCGCCAGCAGCACCAGGACGAAGACGCTCAATCCTTGAAACATTGGCTGTTTCCCTCGCGCGGACCACCTCTCGCGCCGGAGAATAGCCGAAATTGAATAAGTTTTCCTTTTCGTTGGCATTATGAGGCAGTCGGCATTGGGCATTAGGCAGTCAGCGCTGCTCTTCCCTGCTGCCTACTGCCAGCCGGCGAGCTCCTGGCGGATCAGCGTCGCGAGGAGGTCGAGCGACTGGGGGCTGGCATTGAGGCAGGGCACCACCGAGAAATTCTGCCCGCCATTGGCCTGGAAGGTCTCCTCGACGCCGATGGCGATCTCCTCCAGGGTCTCGACGCAATCGGCGGCGAAGCCCGGGGTGATGACGACGAGATTGCGCGTGCCGGTCCGCGCCAGCCCGGCGACCGTCTCGGCGGTGTAGGGCTTGAGCCACTCGGCGCGGCCGAAGCGCGACTGGAAGGTGATCACGAGGCGATCCGGGCCAAGGCCCAGCGCCTCGCCGAGCAGGCGCGTCGTCTTCTGGCAATGGCAGTGATAGGGGTCGCCCTTGCGGAGATAGTCCTCGGGCAGGCCATGAAATGAGGCGATGATCTTGTCGGGCGCCCAGGGCAGCGATGCGAGGTGACGGTCGAGCGAGGCGGCGAGGGCGGCGATATAGGCGGGATGGTCGTAATAGGGCGGCACGCCGCGGATGGTCGGCTGCCAGCGCATGGTGCTCAGCGCGGCAAAGCAGCTGTCATAGACGGTGGCGGTGGTGGCGGCGGAATATTGCGGATAGAGCGGGAAGATCAGGATGCGGTCGCAGCCCTGGCGGACCAGGCCCTCGAGCCGGTCGCCGATCGGCGGCAGGCCGTAGCGCATGGCCCAGTCGACGACGATAGCGGGGGTGCCGCGGAACAGATCGGCAAGACCCGAGGCCTGGGCGCGGGTGAAGGTCTTGAGCGGCGACTCATCGGCCTCCTTGTTCCAGATGCGGGCATAGGCATGGCCGCTCTTCCAGGGCCGGAAGGTCAGGACGACACCGTTGAGAACGACCCACCACAAGGCGCGGTTGGTCTCGATGACGCGGGGGTCGGATAGGAATTGCTTCAGATAGCGGCGGACGGGGAAGTAGCTCGTCGCCTCGGGAGTGCCGAGATTGACGATCAGGACGCCGATCCGGCCATGGCTGACGGCCGGATGACCCGCTGGCGCCCGGGTCGGGGACACGACGCTGTCGTCCATCGGCACCTTTCCTCTTCGCCTCGAACGTCCAGCATGTGGGATTCCGCCGACGATGCGCAACTGGTCAACCCCGGAAGGAAGGGTTGCGCCCTAAGCTCGCGGGCCCTCGTCCATGCCTCGGAGAATCGTTGGGTCGAGCACGGCCATGCTATTCGCTATTGGCTATTCGCTCATTCTGCGGCAATCCGCACCATCGTGCCGGTCTCGCCATTGCGGAAGCGGGCGAGCAGCGCTGCCTCCTGCTTCTCGGCCTCCGCGAGATGACGCTCCTTGACGTGGCCGTAGCCGCGGATCCGCTCCGGGACCGCCGCGATCTCGGCGGCGAGCGGCAGGTTGCGGGTGTCGAGGCCGGAGAGCAGCTCGTCGATGCGCCGGCGATAGTCGCCGATCAGCGCCCGCTCCTTCCGGCGCTCCGCGCTGTAGCCGAAAATATCGAGCGGCGTCCCGCGCAGCCGGCGGAAGCGGGCGAGCAGCTTGAAGGCGGTCATCATCCAGGGACCATAGGCCTGCTTGCGCAGATGGCCGGTCGCCGGATCGCGCTTGGCGAGAAGCGGCGGCGCGAGATGGAAGCTCAGCCGATAGGGGCCTTTGAACTTGCGCGCGAGATCGGCTGCGAAAGTGCCGTCGGTGTAGAGCCGCGCCACCTCATATTCGTCCTTGTAGGCCATCAGCTTGAACAGATAGCGCGCCACCGCCTTGCTCAAGATCTCCGAGGCGGGATCGAGCGCCGTCTCGGCGGCGATCACCTTGTCGACAAAGGCCTTGTAGGACCTGGCATAGCGGCGGCTCTGATAGGCCTTGAGGAAGGCGACGCGACGCTCGACCATCTCGGGCAAGGTTTCGGGGCGGGCATCGGGCTCGGCACCGCCGGCAGCGGCGATCACCGCCTCGACGGCCGAGCGATCATGGGCGGCCCGCCTGCCCCAGAGGAAGGCCCCAAGGTTCATCTTGACCGATACGCCATTGAGCTCGATCGCCCGCTCGATCGACTCGGCGCTCAACGGCACCAGCCCGCTCTGCCAGGCAATGCCCAGGGTGAACAGGTTGGCGGCGATGGAATCGCCGAGCAACGCGGTGGCGATCCCGCTCGAATCGATGAAGGTCACGCTGTCGGGCCGCGAGCGCGCTTCGATCTGCAGCCGCATCTCGTCGGCCGGAATCTTGAAATCGGGATTGCCGGTGAACTGGGCCGGCATGGTCTGATGGGCGTTGACCACGGCAGCCGTGCGCGAGCGGCTGGCGGCGGCGAGCACGCGCTCGGAGGCGGAGGTGACGAGATCGCAGCCGAGAATGAGATCGGCGCCGCCGGCCGCGATGCGGATGGTGGCGATGTCCTCGGGGCGGCGGGCAAGCTTGAGGTGCGTGACGACGGCGCCGTTCTTCTGCGACAGGCCGGCCATGTCGATGATGCCCGAGCCCTTGCCTTCGAGATGGGCGGCCATGCCGAGAATATGACCGACGGTGACGACGCCGGTGCCGCCGATGCCGGTCACCAGGATCGACCAGGGGCGGTCGAGCGCCGGCAGCTCAGGCTCGGGCAGGACCGGAAAGATGGTGGTCTCACCCGGCAACTTGGCAGACTGCAGGCCCTTCACCAGCTCCCCACCCTCGACCGTCACGAAGCTCGGGCAGAAGCCCTTGAGGCAGGAATAGTCCTTGTTGCACACCGACTGGTCGATCTGGCGCTTGCGGCCGAAGGGCGTCTCGACCGGCTGGATGGCGACGCAGTTGGACTTGACGCCGCAATCGCCGCAGCCTTCGCAGACCAGCTCGTTGATGAAGACGCGGCGGTTCGGGTCGGGATATTCGCCGCGCTTGCGCCGGCGCCGCTTCTCGGCGGCGCAGGTCTGGTCGTAGATCAGGACGGAGACGCCTGGAACATCCATCAGCTCGTTCTGGAGCGCCTGGATGTCGTCGCGATGATGGAAGGTGACTCCTGGCGGGAAGCCGGCGTCGGGCGGGTATTTGTCAGGGTCGTCGGAAACGACGGCGATGCGGCTCACGCCCTCGGCCCGGACTTCCTGCGCGATGATCGCCGGGTTGAGCCGGGTGTCCATATGCTGGCCGCCGGTCATCGCGACGGCGTCGTTGTAGAGGATCTTGTAGGTCACATTGACGCCGGCGGCGATCGCCGCCCGGATCGCCAGCGACCCGGAATGGACATAGGTTCCGTCGCCGAGGTTCTGGAAGACGTGCTTGCGGGTGGAGAAAGGCGCCTCGCCGATCCAGTTGGCGCCCTCGCCGCCCATATGGGTGGCGCCCTCGGTGTTGCGGGCCGGAATGAACTGGACCATCCAGTGGCAGCCGATGCCGGCATAGCCGCGGCCGCCTTCGGGAATCACCGTCGAGGAATTGTGCGGGCAGCCGGCGCAGAAATACGGGATGCGGCTGGCGAGGTCGGGGGCGTTGGACAGGCCGGCGACGACGGCGCGGATCTCGGCCATGCGCTCGGCGAGGTGCGGAGCGGGCTCGCGGGCCAGCAGCCGCTCGCCGATGGCGAGCGCGATCTGGTTCGGCTCGAGCGTGCCGAAAGCCGGGAAGAGATGGTTGCCGGACTCGTCCTTCTTGCCGATGACCAGCGGCGGATGGGCGCTGTTGCAGAGCTGCTCGCGCAGCTGCGTCTCGAGCAGCGAGCGCTTCTCCTCGACGACGACCATGAGGTCGAGACCGGCGGCGAACTCGGCGACGATCTTCGGGTCGAGCGGCCAGACGAGACCGATCTTAAGAAGACGCAGGCCGAGCCGGTTGGCCTCGACCTCGTCGATGCCGAGCTCGTCCAACGCCTGGCGCAGATCGAGGTAGCTCTTGCCGGTGCTAATGATGCCGATCTTGGGGGCCGGGCCGCCGGAGAACACGATCCTGTCGATATGATTGGCACGGGCGAAGGCGACGGCGGCGAAACGCTTGTGGAGATGGAGGCGGCGCTCCTGCTCGAAGCGGTCGTCGCGCGGGCGGATGTTGAGGCCGCCCTCCGGCATCTTGAAATCCTGCGGATAGGCGATGGCCAGCCGGTCGAGGGAGCCGTCGATGATGGCGGTCGACTCGACGGTGTCGTGGACGCATTTCAGGCCGACCCAGCAGCCCGAATAGCGCGACATGGCGATGCCGAGCTGGCCGTAGTCGAGGATCTCCTGGACGCCGGCGGGGTTGAGCACCGGCATCATGGCGTCGACGAGCGCGAACTCGCTCTGATGCGGCACCGTCGAGGATTCGGCGCCATGATCGTCGCCCATGAGCACCAGCACGCCGCCATGCTTCGACGTCCCGGCCGCGTTGGCGTGGCGGAACACGTCGCCGCAGCGATCGACGCCGGGGCCCTTGCCGTACCACATGCCGAAGACGCCGTCATAGGCGCCCTCGCCGCGCATCTCGGCCTGCTGGGTGCCCCACAGCGCGGTTGCCGCAAGGTCCTCGTTGAGACCGGGAACGAACACGATGTGGTGGGGGTCGAGACGCTTCTTCGCCCGCTCGAACTGCTGGTCGAGGCCGCCGAGCGGCGAGCCGCGATAGCCGCTGACATAGCCGGCGGTGTTGAGCCCCTGCGCCTCGTCGCGCGCCTTTTGCATCAGCATCAGGCGGACCAGCGCCTGAATGCCGGAAAGGAAGACCAGCGATTTGCCGAGGTCGTATCTGTCGTCAAGGCTGACGGTCTTCAGCGTCATTGCAGCGCTTCCTGGGCCAACCGGTCTGCCGGCTGAGCTTCACGTCAAATGTGGTAACGAACCGAGCATGCCGCAACCGGGCGGAGATCGGCGGAAATTGGCACAGCAGGCGCCAGTCCACAACGTGCCAGTGCGTGCCGTCCAACGAACGCAACAGGATGGCACCGGCGGTCGGCAATCGGCAATGTTGGGGCTGCATGGCGTGCAGGCCGCAATTTCATTGCTCGCCCCACTGCCAGAAGCCGTCACCAAGCTTGTCATAGGCACGGTACAGTAGCATGCGATGGACCTCCGAGGCCCCGTCGACCAGCTTGGCCGCCCTGGCGTAGCGGTAGATCCATTCGACCGGGGTGTCCTTGGAGTAGCCGCGGGCGCCGAGCAGCTGGAGCGCGACATCGGCGGCCTGGTTCAAGGTGTCGGCCATGTGGAGCTTGGCCATCGACACCTCCTTCTGGGCGTGGCTGCCGGTGTCGAGGCACCAGGCGGCATGCATGGTCAGCAGCCGACCGACCTGGATGTTCTTGGCGGCCTCGCCCAGCATCATCTGCACCGATTCATGCTCGGCGAGGCGCATGCCAAAGGCGCGGCGCTCCTTGACATTGGCAGCGGCGATCTCGAGGCAGCGCTTGGCGAGGCCGAGCCAGCGCATGCAATGGGTGAGGCGGGCGGGGCCTAAACGGATCTGGGTGATCCGCAGGCCGTCCCCCTCCTCCATGAGGCGGTGCTCGTCGGGGATCTCGAGGCCATCGAACACGAGCTCGCACACGCCGCCATGCTCCTCGGGACCCATATTGGCGATGCGCCGCACGATCCGCCAACCGGGATCGTCGCGGTGGAACAGAAAGGCGGAAAGGCCGCGGCGGGGATCATCGGAGGTGCGGGCGATCAGGATGAAGTGGCTGGCGACGGCGGCGCCCGAGATGAACCATTTGCGGCCGGTGACGACATAGCGGTCGTTGCGCCGCTCGGCACGGGTGAGCATCATGCCGCCGGGGTCGGAGCCCGAGCCCGGGCTCGGCTCGGTCATGACGAAGGAGGAGCGCACCTTGCCGTCGATGATCGGCTGCAGCCAGCGGTCCTTGAGGGCATCGGTCGGCAGCACCTTGTCAAGCAGACTCATGTTGCCGTCATCGGGGGCCTGGCAGTTGAGGCAGACGGGTCCGAAGATCGACCGGTTGGCCTCCTCGTAAAAGGCCGCCCAGCCGGTGATCGGCAGGCCGAGGCCGCCGCGCTCGCGCGGCATTTGCGGCGCGTAGAGGCCGGCAGCACGGGCGCGCTCGCGCATGGCGTCGCACAGCTCGATGCGGATGTTGTCGTATTGATCGTAATTGGCGCGGTCCTGCTCGAGAGGCATGATCTCGCGCTCGACGAAGTCGCGGACCCTGGCGCACAGCGCGGCGATATCGGGTGGCAGCGTGAAGTCCATGCTCTAACCCATGCTCAGCATGTGGCCGCCATCGACCACCACCGTCGAGCCGGTCATGAAGCCCGAGGCGCGGCGCGACGCGAGAAGCAGCAAGGTGGCGTCGAGGTCGCCCGGGTCGCCGGTGCGCCGCTGCGGGATGCGCTGCCGCATGGCCTCGCCGGCCGGGGAGGAAAAGAACTCCTCGTTCATCTCGGTGACGATGTAGCCCGGCGCGATGGCGTTGACCCTGATGTCGTGGCGGGCGAGATCGAGGGCGAGGGCGCAGGTCATCTGCACGACGCCGGCCTTGGCCACCGCATAGGGCGCGAGATTGCGCCCGACGCGGAAGCCGAGGATCGAGGCGATGTTGACGATGGCGCCGGGCTTGCCGGCGCTCACCATGCGGCGGGAAGCCTCCTGGCTCACGAACCACACGGCATCGAGATTGACCGCCATGAGGGCGCGCCAATCATCCTCCGAGAGCTCGAGGCCGCGCTTCAGGGTGCCGGAGATGCCGGCATTGTTGACGAGCAGCGTCACGGTGCCGAAGGCCTGCTCGGCGGCATCGAAGGCCTGGGCGATGCCGGCGCGATCGGTGACGTCGAGCGCGACGCCATGGCTCCGGCCGCCATCGGCGGCAATCTCCTCGGCCAAGCGGTCGAGCCGGTCACGGCGGCGGGCGGCCAGGACGACGCTCGCGCCATGGGCAGCGAGCACCCTGGCGAAGCGGCGGCCGAGGCCGGCGGACGCGCCGGTGACCAGCGCCACCTCGCCAGTGAGATCGAAGAGCTGCGCTGCCCTGGTGATGGTGTCCTGCATGCTTCCTCATCGTGGCCGCGCCAATTGGGGCTGGCATGTGTCTTGGCCTTGCCTCTATAGTCGAAAAGCCCTGCCGGCCCAAGTCGCCGGCGCTCAGGGCAGAGCGGCGTTCAGGGGGACCCCGCGTGAAGGCTCTGCTGTCATTCAGCCGCGGCGTCGACAGGCTGTCGCTGTGGATCGGCCAGGTGGCGTCGCTCGCCATGCTGGCGGCCTGCGTGGTGAGCTGCGGCAATGCGCTGTCGCGGTACAGCCTGAGCATCACGTCGAATTTCTGGCTCGAGATCCAGTGGTACCTGTTCGGGGCGATGTTCATGCTCGGCGCCGCCTATACGCTCAAGCTCAACGAGCATGTGCGGGTGGACCTGGTCTATGGGCTGCTGTCGCCGCGGGCGCGCCTCATCGTCGACATTCTGGGCACGCTGTTCTTCCTGATCCCGACCTGCGTGGTCGGCGGCTGGCTCACCTTCTGGTTCTTCTGGGACTCCTGGGCGACCGGCGAGCAGGCGGCCAATGCGGTCGGGCTGCCGCGCTGGCCGGCCAAGCTGATGTTCCTGCTCGGCTTCGGTCTCCTGCTGCTGCAGGCGGTCTCGGAGCTGATCAAGCGGTTCGAGGCGCTGACCGGCCATCTCGCCTTCGACACCGCCTATGAGAAGCCGGTGCAGTGACCATGGAGCCGATCACCGTCGCTCCCTACATGTTCGCCGCGCTCGTGCTGTTCCTGCTGATCGGCTATCCGGTGGCGTTCTCGCTGGCGGCGGTCGGCCTGGCCTTTGCATTTTTCGGCATCGAGACGGGCCTGCTCGAGCCGAGCTTCCTCAACACCATCCCGCTCAGGCTGTTCGGCATCATGTCGAACGACCTGCTGCTGGCCATTCCGTTCTTCACGCTGATGGGGGCGATCCTCGAGCGCTCGCGGCTTGCCGAGGACATGATCGAAGGCTTCGGCCAGCTGTTCGGGCCGGTGCGCGGCGGCCTCGCCTATGCGGTGGTGCTGGTCGGAGCGATTCTCGGGGCGATCACCGGAACGGTGGCGGCATCGGTCATCGCGATGGCGCTGATCGCGCTGCCGGTGATGATGCGTCATGGCTACGACATGCGGCTCGCCACCGGCGTCATCGCCGCCTCGGGGACGATCACCCAGCTCATCCCGCCGGCGCTGGTGCTGGTGGTGCTCGCCGACCAGCTCGGGCGGTCGGTCGGCGACATGTATCGCGGCGCGATCGGCGCGAGCATCGTGCAGGTGCTGCTGTTCTGCCTCTACATCCTGTTCGTCAGCCTGTGGCGACCGGCGGCGGTGCCGGCGCTGCCGCAGGAGGCACGCACGCTCGGCGGCATGGCGCTGGCCTGGAAGCTCGTGCGTGGCATGGTGCCGTCGCTCGCCTGGATCTTCATCGTGCTCGGCACGATCCTGCTCGGCCTCGCGACGCCAACCGAGTCGGGAGCGATGGGGGTGGCGGGTGCGCTGCTGCTCGCCATCGCCAGCCGCCGCCTGAGCCTGCGGGAGTTCTGGCGGGCGGTCGACACGACGACGCGGATCTCGACGATGGTGGTGTTCATCCTCATCGGCTCGACGATCTTCTCGTCGATCTTCCAGGGCTTCTATGGCGGGGTGTGGCTCGAGCAGCTGCTGTCGTCGCTGCCGGGAGGCCAGATCGGCTTTCTGGTGTTCGTCAATATCTTTGTGTTCATCCTCGCCTTCTTCCTCGACTTCTTCGAGATCGCCTTCATCATCATTCCGCTGCTGGCGCCGGTGGCGGAGAAGCTCGGCATCGACCTCATCTGGTTCGGCATCCTGATCGGCGCCAACATGCAGACCTCGTTCATGCATCCGCCGTTCGGCTTCGCGCTGTTCTATCTGCGCGGCGTCGCGCCGGAAGCGGTGAAGACCAACGACATCTATCTCGGGGCGATCCCGTGGGTCGGGCTGCAGCTGGTGCTGGTGGTGATCCTGATCTTCTTCCCGGGGCTCGTGACGGCGTTCCTCGATCACGGACCGAAGATCGACCCGAACCAGATCCAGGAGCTCAACATCCCCTCGCTCGAGGACCTGCCGGCGCCGCAGCTGGCGCCGCAGCAGTAGGCAGTAGGAGATGCTCAGTACACTGCCTAATGCCTAATGCCCAACGCCTATTGCCCCTCCTACCCCTTGGGGCGGGTGCGGATCTGGAAATTGTCGAAGGAGTATTCGCAGACCTGGAACCAGAGATACTCGTTGTTCCGGTAGGCCATATAGGCGTCGTGCATCTTCTTGAACTCGGCATTCTGGCTGCCGATCTCGGCATAGAGCTCGTTGGCGGCCTTGAGGCAAGCCTCCCTGACGTCGGGCGGGAAGGGACGCAGCTGCGTGCCGCCGGCGACCAGGGTCTTGATCGCCGGCGGGTTCAGATTGTCGTCGCGCGCCAGCATCTCGAGATTGGCGGCGGCGGCGGCCGAGGTGATGAGCGACTGATAGGACTTGGGCAGGGCGTGCCATTTGTCGAGATTGACGAAGAAATGGATGGTCGGGCCGCCCTCCCACCAGCCGGGATAGTAGTAGAAGGGCGCCACCTTGTTGAAGCCGAGCTTGGCATCGTCATAGGGGCCGACCCATTCGGTGGCGTCGATCGTGCCCTTCTCGAGCGCCTGATAGATCTCGCCGCCGGCGATCTGCTGCGGCGACACGCCGAGCTTCGCCACCACCCGGCCGGCGAGACCGGC
>JBEVJH010000179.1:0-6041 GCA_040510355.1 Aestuariivirgaceae bacterium | reverse complement strand
GGCGAGCATGTGGGGGCGCTCGCGATGTCGGAGGCGCAGGCCGGCTCCGACGTGGTGTCGATGAAGCTGCGCGCGGAGCGCAAGGGCAGCCGCTTCGTCCTCAACGGCACCAAGTTCTGGATCACCAACGGGCCGGTGGCGGATGTGCTGGTGGTCTATGCCAAGACCGATCCGGAGGCGGGCGCCCACGGCATCTCGGCCTTCATCGTCGAACGGGGGTTCAAGGGCTTCAGCACCGCCCAGAAGCTCGACAAGCTCGGCATGCGCGGCTCCGATACCGGGGAGCTCGTCTTCGAGGATTGCGAGGTGCCGGAGGAGAACCTGCTCGGCGATCTCAATCGCGGGGTCAAGGTGTTGATGTCGGGGCTCGACTATGAGCGGGTGGTGCTGGCGGCGGGGCCGCTCGGCATCATGCAGGCGGCACTCGACCTGGTCGTGCCCTACGTCCATGAGCGCAAGCAGTTCGGCCAGCCCATCGGCAGCTTCCAGCTGATGCAGGGAAAGCTTGCCGACATGTACACGACCATGAGCGCGGCGCGGGCCTATGTCTATGCGGTGGCCGGGGCCTGCGACCGCGGCGAAACGGCACGCAAGGACGCGGCCGGAGCGATCCTTTACGCCGCGGAAAAGGCGACCGCGATCGCGCTCGATGCCATTCAGTGCCTGGGCGGCAACGGCTATATCAACGACTTTCCCACCGGAAGGCTGTTGCGCGACGCCAAGCTTTACGAGATCGGTGCCGGAACGTCGGAGATTCGCCGGATACTGATCGGCCGGGAGCTGTTCGAAGACAGCCGGTGATCTCGCGCCGATCGTGCCGCCAGTTTGCCCGTTTTGCCCGGTAGGGGAGAAGCATGACACGCCTGTTCATTGCTGCGACTGCCCTTTTCATCGCCACCGCGCCCTCGATGGCGCTGGCCCGCGACACCGTGCGGGTCGGCGTGCTCACCTGCGTCATCGGCGGGGGCAGCGGGTATATTCTCGGCTCGATGAAGCCGCTTTACTGCGACTTCAACGGCTCCGACGGACGGCGGGAGCGTTACCGCGGCAGCATGCGCAAATTTGGCATCGATATCGGGACAACCGCTGCGACCTATCTCAAATGGATCGTTTTCGCGCCCACCAACACCCTGCGGCGCGGCGCGCTGGGAGGCTCCTATGGCGGGGCGACGGTCGAGGCGACGGTCGGCGCCGGCCTTGGGGCCAATGCCCTGGTCGGCGGCTCCGAGCGCGCGATCTCGCTCCAGCCCTTCAGCGCCCAGGCGCAGGTCGGCGGCGCCAATATCGCGCTCGGCGCGGCGGCATTGACGCTGCGCTATGTGCGGTGACCGGGATCGGAAGCCCCTGCGCGCTCGCGCATCTGCCAGCCATCGGCACGGCCTCCGAAGCGCGACGCGAACAGGGCGACGAGCTCGACATTGTCGCGGATCGTCTCGGGCTTCGGGATCATGTCGAGGGTGATCAGCACCTGCCATGACAGGTCGCCGCGGCCGGAGGAGCTCGCGACGGCATCGGCACAGTCGCTGCCACGGCGCGACACCTCGGCGATCTCGCGGGCCGCCGCCTCATTGGGCACCAGCGCACGAAACTCGATGGCGACCAGCTGATCGGCATCGCGCACCGGCTCCTTGGGCGCTAGCGACGTCTCCTCCATCGTTCCCACTCCCAAATCACTGACGTTTCCCAAACGCCCCAGCTTGGCGCAATGAGGCTAATGAAAGGTTGTCGGCAGTCGGGCGGGCAGTAGGCAATAGGCAGTAGGGCCTGGACCCTTTAGTTCACATTCGTTCCCACCCATGCACTCCCCATTTCTCCCTTCGCCCCCGCGAAGTGGGGGAGAAGGTGCCCCGAAGGGGCGGATGAGGGGGCTCTTGCTGGGGATTGCACGATAGCTGACGAGGGAATGCTGCGGTCGTGTCAAACGACTGCGCCGTCGCAGTAGGCGACCGGCGACTCGACGGTTTGCAATTCCGCTCCGGGCGGAAGTCCCCTCATCCGCTCCTCCGGGGCACCTTCTCCCCGCAAGCAAAGCGGGGAGAAGGGAGTAAGAGGGGCGCGCTGCTGCCCAATAATGGGTCCGGCCCCCCGGCAGTCGGGCGGGCAGTAGGCAAGTGCGAGGGTCACTGCCGACTGCCGACTGCCGACTGCCGACAGCCTGCGCTACTCAGTGCGCCGGGCGGCCGAGCGGCTCGGCGTGGGCGATGATCCGCCGCACCCGGGGCAGCCTTTCGCGCAGCGTCTTCTCCAGCCGGTCGACCGCGGCATGGACGAAGTCGACGCTGCGGGCGCCGTCGACCCGGCAATGAAAGGTGACGAACATGCCGTCGTCATTGTCCCGAACCCGCACATTGTGAATGCCGGTGAGCGGCCCGTCGGCGGCGATCTCCTCGAGAAGACGCTCGATCGCGGCGGTCCGCTCCGGCCCGGCGGGCTCGCCGGCGAGGATGCGCAGCTCGAGCGGCTCGATATGGGTCTCGACCTCGACCTCGCTCCCGAGCTCGGCGCGCATGTCCTGCTCGAGGGCGGTGGCGATCTCATGGGCAGAGGCGAAAGGCATATCGCCGTCGACCTCCAGGTCGAGTGCAACCGACAGCCGGTCGCCGACATGCTGCGCCGTCAAATGATGGACATTGAGCGCGCGGCGGGCGGCCAGCAACATGGTTTTCTCGAACACCGTTTCATCGTCGAGTGCCACCGGCAGGGCGGTCACCGAGACGTCGGCCTCCTTGAAGCGCTGACGCACGGCGGCGATGAATGCCGATTTGATGGCATCGACCTCATCGAAGGGAAGCGTGCGCCTGACCTTGATGTCGACATCGAAGAACAGGGTGGGGCCGGCCGGCCTGACCCTGACCTTGCTGACGCCAAGCACGCCGGGGGTGCGCTCCGCCGCTTCCTCGATGGCTGCCGCGGCACCTTCGGGCGCGGCGTCGAGCAGCGTCGCCAGGGTCCGCTGGCCGAGCCGAAAGGCGGCCAGCGCCACGAAGCAGGCGACGACCAGGGCGGCGATCGAGTCGGCAGCCGGCATGCCGTACCAGACGAGCAGGAGGCCGATGATGACGGCCGCCGAGCTCCACATGTCGGAGCTGAAATGCAGGGCATCGGCGGCCAGCGCCTCGCTGCCATGCGCCTCGGCCGCCCGGCCGAGTGCGCGCGAACGGTTCCAGTCGATGACGATCGAGGCGAGAATGATGACGAAGGCCCACCAGGTGACCTCGACCTCGCTGTGACCGGCGATGAGACGCGACAGCGCGACATAGACGATCCACGCCGTGGTGAGGAAAAGGAGGCCGGTCTCGACCAGCGCCGCGATGCTCTCGGCCTTGGCATGGCCGAAATGATGGGTGTCGTCCGGCGGCCGGTCGGCAAAGCGCACGGCAGAATAGGTGATGGCGGTGGCGCCGAAGTCGATCAGCGAATGAACCGCCTCCGACAGGATGCCGAGAGATCCGGTGAGGAGGCCGGCAATGAATTTCGCAGCGGCAAGGAGGGCGCTCGCCGCGAGCGAAACGAGTGCGACTTTTTGCTTGCTGGCGGCCACGCCCTCTACCCTTCGTCCACCGATAGCGATAGTTGATTCTGGTGGTGTCGCAAGCCCGGCGTTGGATGGAGAGCACAATTGCCGGGCGAGGAAGATACTCGTATCCTTATCATTTATCCCCAGGAGGCGAACGATCGCCCCTTGTGGATGCCGTGGCTCAACGGATAAATCTGAAAAAGGCCTAAGGGAGGTTGTTAACCGAATGAAATATTTAGTAAAAATCGCTGCCGCTGCCGCCGTTGCGGTGGTTGCCAGCATGGCGAGCGCGAATGCTGCCCCGATCCGCTTCGGCCTGGCGCCCGAACCATATCCGCCCTTTACCTCGAAGGATGCATCCGGCAAATGGGTCGGCTGGGAAATCGATCTCATGGACGCCGTCTGCAAGGAGATGAAGGAGGATTGCCAGATCGTCGAGACGTCGTGGGACGGCATCATCCCGGCGCTCCAGGCCAAGCAGATCGATGTGATCTGGAGCTCCATGTCGATCACCAATGAGCGTAAGAAGGTAATCGATTTCACCGACAAATATTACAACACACCGACCGCGATCATCGGGCCGAAGGACGAGAAGTTCGGCGTCGAGCCCGCGGATCTGAAGGGCAAGACCATCGGCACGCAGGTCTCGACGGTGCACCAGAACTATGTCGAGAAGCATTATGTGCCGGCCGGCGCCACGGTGAAGACTTATCAAACCCAGGACGAGGCCAATCAGGATCTGGCGGCCGGCCGCCTCGATGCGGTGCAGGCCGACGCCATCGCGCTCGACGCCTTCCTGAACACCGATCAAGGCAAGGCGTGCTGCGACAAGAAGGGCAATGTGGAGGAGGATCCCGACGTCCTCGGTCCGGGTGTGGGCGGCGGCGTGCGCAAGGAAGACACAGCGCTGCGCGATAAGCTCAATGCGGCGATCAAGAAGGTCCGCGAATCGGGCGAGTACGATAAGATCACAAAGAAGTATTTCGACTTCGACATTTACGGGGGCTGATGCATCTCATCTGCGCGCGCTCTCCGGGCCATGGTCCGGGGAGCGCTTGCAAGCCTGTCGCCGGGTCTTCCCGGCTGGGGCCGATGATGCTTAGGGAAGGGCAGGCGTGCAGTCCGGGCAGACCATTTTCGATCTCCTCGCCTTTTCGCCACCAGGCTGGGGAGGAAATCTCCTTCGCGGCGCCATTCATACGATGGAGATCGCGATCTTTGCCTATCTCGTCGGCCTCGCCCTCGGGTTGGCGGGGGCGCTTGCCAAGCTCTCCGACAATCGCGTGCTGTTCTGGATATCGGAGACTTATACGACCATCGTGCGGGCCGTTCCGGAGCTGCTGCTGATCCTGTTGCTCTATTATGCCGGCACGACCGTGCTGAACAACATTCTCGCCAGCTATGATATTGCGGCGGTTTCCCTCAGCGGCCTGGTTGCGGGCATCGGCGTGCTCGGCTTCGTCCAGGGCGCCTACTCCACCGAGGTCCTGAGGGCAGCCATATTGGCGGTGCCCGTCGGGCAGATCGAAGCGGCGCGCGCCTTCGGGATGAACCCGTTCAAGCGCTGGTACCGGATCATCATTCCGGCGATGCTGCCCTACGCCATTCCCGGCCTCGCCAATCTCTGGCTCATCCTCACCAAGGATACGGCGCTGCTCGCCGTCGTCGGCTATAGCGAGCTCGCGCTCGAGACGCGGCAGGCCGCCGGTGCGACCAAGGCCTATTTCACCTTCTATGTCGCGGCGGGAGCGCTCTACCTCACGCTTACGCTGCTTTCCAACCAAGTTTTCCGCCGGCTCGAGCGCCATCTGCGCCGCGGCATGCCACGGCATCATTGAGGAGGGGCGGTGGACTGGTCCTGGGTCTCCACCTATTTCCCCGAGCTCATGAGCGGGCTCGTTCTCACGCTGGAGCTTCTCCTGCTCTCGGTGTTTTTCGGCATCCTGCTGGCGGTGCCGATCGGGCTGGTGCAGGTGACGGGGCCCTGGTACCTGGCGGTGCCGGCACGAGCCTTCTGCACGGTCATCCGCGGCACGCCGCTGCTCATCCAGGTGTGGCTCCTCTATTACGGGCTCGGCTCGCTTTTCCCGTCGATCCCCTGGATCCGCCACAGCTTCATGTGGCCGGTGCTGCGCGAGGGCTTCTTCTATGCGGTGCTTGCCTTCACCCTGAGCTTTGCGGGCTATGAGGGCGAGGTCGTGCGCGGCGCGCTGACCGGGGTGCCGCGCGGCGAGATCGAGGCGGGGCGCGCATTCGGCATGACGCCGTTCCAGGTGGTGCGCCGGGTGTGGCTGCCGCGAGCCATCCGCATGGTGCTGCCGACCCTTGCCGGCGAGACGGTGCTGCAGCTCAAATCGACGCCGCTTGCCGCCACCATCACGGTGATGGACCTGTTCGGGGTCGCCAACATGATCCGGCAGGAAACCTACCGGATCTACGAGCCGCTGCTGCTGGTGGCGTGCATCTATATCCTGCTCACCGTGATCATCACCCGTCTGTTCCGCATCGTCGAGACGCAGATCCC
>JBEVJH010000178.1:0-7446 GCA_040510355.1 Aestuariivirgaceae bacterium | reverse complement strand
GGCGATCTCCTGCCGGCGCTCAGGCACCTGCATCTGGCGCTGGCGGCGAAGGCGAAAGCGTGGACGCATATCATCAAGATCGGCCGCACCCACCTTCAGGATGCAACCCCGCTGACGCTCGGCCAGGAGTTCTCCGGTTACGCCCAGCAGGTCGCGGACGACATCGATCGTGTCGAGGGCGTCATGCCGCGCGTCTATCGGCTGGCGCAGGGCGGTACCGCTGTGGGCACCGGCCTCAACGCGCCGAAGGGTTTCGCCGAGGAGGTCGCCAAGCGCATCGCCGCCTTCACGGGCCTGGCCTTCACCTCGGCGCCCAACAAATTCGAGGCGCTGGCGGCGCATGACGCGATGATCATGACCCATGGGGCGATCAACACGGTGGCGGCGTCACTGTTCAAGATCGCCAACGACATCCGCCTGCTCGGGTCGGGACCGCGATCGGGGTTCGGCGAGCTGGCACTGCCGGAGAACGAGCCGGGCTCGTCGATCATGCCGGGCAAGGTCAACCCGACGCAGTGCGAGGCGATGACCATGGTGTGCTGCCAGGTGTTCGGGAACCAGGCGACGATCACCTTCGCGGGCAGCCAGGGTCATTTCGAGCTCAACGTCTACAATCCGGTGATGGCCCAGGCGTTCCTGCAGTCGGTGCGGCTGATTGCCGATGCGGCCCGCTCCTTCACCGACAATTGCGTGGTCGGGATCGAGCCGCGCGAGGACAATATCAAGGCCGGGCTCGAGCGGTCATTGATGCTGGTCACGGCGCTGGCGCCGAAGATCGGCTATGACGCGGCCGCGAAGATCGCCAAGACGGCGCATGCCAAAGGCACGACGCTTCGCCAGGAGGCGGTGGGCTCCGGCCATGTCAGCGAGGCGGAGTTCGATCAGCTCGTCGATCCGAAGAAGATGATCGGGCCGCAATAGGCAGTCGGCAGTCGGCAGAAGTTAGCCCGCACGTCCGACGCGTTGCAAAAGCCAGACCCGCACCGCGCTCGACAGGTTGCGCTGTCCTCGCTTTGCATCGATGCTGGCGATAAGCCCGGCCACACTCGTCGACTCCTCAAGCGCCACACGTTGCAGAGCATCCCAGAATTCGGGCTCGAGCGACAGGCTCGTGCGATGACCGGCAATCGACACCGAGCGCTTGATCGGTGCACCGTCGGTTCGAGCGCGACCGCCGGGCTTCACTGCTCCTCGTCACCCGAAGTCTCGCGCCGGTGGCCGTCGAGCTTGCGCTCATCCTGCGCCTGAACGGCCGCTTCGCGCTCGCGCTCGGCTCTGGTCATGCCGAAACGCAGGCGATTCTCCGCCGCCACTGCTTCCCTGCTGGCCCTTGCCTTGCGCTTGCGATGCTGTCTCAGGTTGACGATCTCGGCCATCAAGTGCCTCTCATTTCTCGCGAACATTCTGCCGCTCAGGCCAAGGCGAGGCCTGGTCCTGCGACTTCGGTCCGCTCTGGATGGTGCGTTCCTTGGGCTTCTGAGCGCCGGTGTCATCGGCGGGCGGCACGATCGGCTGCGGCTCGTCAAGCGTCGTGGTGATCGGCGGCAGCGGCTCGGCCTCGATCGCCGAGGCATCGCCGGACTGGCCGAAGGACGGCGTTGCTGCGGGCCGCGTGGCCTTGCCCTGGGCGTCGCCAGGCAGCAGACGCTCCTCGCTCTTGCGGAGCCGCTGCTCGAGCTTGCGCTTCTCCTCCTCGAGCTTGTGGAGGGCCTCCGCCTCGTCGCGCGCCTTCGCCTGCCGCTCGGCCTCCTGCTGGTGCTGCCGCTCGTCAATAGCGCGCCGCTGCTCCTCGACCTGACGGCGCGCTGCAGCTTCGGCAATGAGCCGGGCCTGGCGGCGCGATTCGGCGGCGGCGGCATCACGGGCCTGGCGGCGCAGCGAGCGCTCGGTGAACTTGATCGCCTGGTCGCGGGCGAAGGCCTGCTCCTCGGCGACGATGCGCTCCTGCTCGCGCTGCAATTCCTCGAGCTTGTCGATGCCTTTGCTCAGCGCCCCGACCGAGATGCTGGATTTGAGGCTGCTCACGTCATAGCTCGCCTGCAAGGCCGCGACCGGACCGCCCCAGGCGATCTCGAAGGAGGGCGTGCCCGCCAGCTCGGACAGGGTCAGCACGGCGCTGATATCGCCCTCGCCGGCGGCGGTGTCGAACATCAGCTTGAGCCGGCCCGTGACCTCCTCGCCGGTGATCTTCAGCGGCTCGCTGGAGACGACGCCGCCATGCATGGCGATGGTGGTGCTGCCGCCCGCGAAGCGGAGATCGCCGGCGCGCAGCACGCCCTCGACGAGCTGATCGATCTCGGCCGGCGTCTTGGCCGTCTCGAGCCCGCCGGCAAAGGCGACCGGGTCGACGCCGCGCAGAACGCCTGCCGGAAGGGAGAGGGTGCCCTCGCCGTCCATGGCGGCGAAGAACCCGCCAATGCTCAAGCCGGTCGCAGCGAATTCGGCGGCGAGCCTGGCCTCGCCCTGGAGCGCCGGCCGGCGGTCCTGTGCGAGCAACAAGGTTGCGAGCTCGGCGTCGAGGTCGACCGAGCCGTCGACCCGGTAGCCCTTGCCGTCGCGGATAATGGCGGCGGCGAGGCTCGAGCGGCGGCCGGGCAGCGCTTCGCCCGCAAGCTTGAGGTCAAGGCCATCCTTGA
Organism: Aestuariivirgaceae bacterium; assembly: GCA_040510355.1. Taxonomy (GTDB): domain Bacteria; phylum Pseudomonadota; class Alphaproteobacteria; order Rhizobiales; family Aestuariivirgaceae; genus DATAFF01. The sequence continues at coordinate 4,810 of JBEVJH010000178.1, read as the reverse complement.
TCGGCCTGGTCGAGAAGCTGGCGGCCTTCAGGGCGAGACCGGGGAGCACGGACAGAGTGTCGCTTTCAAGAGCGAGGTCGAGGTCGACGGCATCGGCGAGCGCCGGGCCGAAAGGCTTGGTGGGAGAGGACGGCTCGCCGTCGCGCGGCAGGAGGATCAATGCCAGGACGGAGGCGAGGCCGAGCCGGCCGGTCTTGCCCGCCGCCTTGAGCGAGAGGCGGTCGCCGGCGAGACCGAGGGTGCCGCTGCCGGTGAAGCTCGCGCCGGCGGCGGCACCGTTGACGGCACTCACCTCGATGCGCTCGGGCGTGGCAGTGACCTCGCCCTCGGCCGACAGCACCCGGCCGGCCGGACCCTGGTCGAGGAGCGGGAGCCCGAGGGCGCGGTACAGGCCATCATTGTGCTCGGCCAGTATCGCGATGCGGCCGGTGGCGGTCAGCTGGTCGCGCAGGCCGACGGTGCCGGCATAGCGTAGCTCGCTGCCGAACAGCGCCAGCTCGGCGGTGGTGGCGATGCCGGCATCGAGCGAGCCCTTGCCGGTGAGCTTGAAGCGGGAGGCCTCGTCGCCGCCGGCAACCGGGGTAAAGCCGAACAGGGCGGCAAGGGAGCGGCTGTCGGGGCTGGTGCCGGAAAGATCGGCATCGAAGGTGCCGGCGTGCCAACCTTGGAGACCGCCGGAGTATTTGAGCGACAACGACCCCGCGGTGCCGCCATAGGCGCCCTCGAGCCTGATGCCGCCATTGGTGATACCGTCGCGCTCGCGGGCATCGCCGCGCAGCGACACGGTCAGCCGGTCGGGCCGCGCCCAGGGCGGGTCGGGGCGATTGCTGCCGGGCGGCGGCAGCACGCCGATCAGGCGCATGAGGCCGCGCGGATCGCCCGCCGTCACGTCGCCGACCAGTGAGCCCTCGAGCCCGTCCTCGGGCAGCTTCACCAGCCCGGACAGGTTGACCCGGGCACCGTCCACCTCGCCGATCTCGACGGTGCGCAGCTCCACCGCCCCGTCATCGGCGGCAATGTCGACCGCGATGTCCTTGGCGGCGATGCTGTTGACGATGAGCTCGTCGGCCTGGAGCGTCAGCTGCACGTCGCTCGATTTCAGGAACCCCGGCAGGGCCTTGATCCAGTCGCGCACGATCGGCGTCGCGGTGGTGTTGACATAGCGGCCAGGATCGATCCGGTCGGCAGCGAGCCGCAGCAGGATCGACGGGCCGTCGGCGAAGCTGATGCCGAAATTGCCGTCAGCCTTGGCCCCGTCGAGCGTGAGCTCGGCCTCGCTGAAGCGGATCCGGTCGGCGGTGGCATCGAGCCTGCCGGAGAGGTCGAGCTGGCCGCGCAGCCCCGACCACACCGCCTCGATCGCCTTGGCTTCCTCCGGCAGCAGCCAGGTGACCAGCTCCCTCAGCGACGCCGATTCGAGGTGGAGATCGCCGGACAGCGTCGAGCCCGCGGGCTGCGGCAAAAGCGAGCCGGCGAAGGAGAGCTTGGTGTGGCCCGGGATCGACAGCTTCAGGGCGTCGACCTTGAGGCTCCTGGCCGACAGGGTGGTGGAAAGCTCGGCGCCGTCCAGCGTCTCGCCGCCGGCCATCAGGCTGGCGACGCGCAGGTGGAGATTGAGGACGACCTGGTCGGGCAAGGTCTCGATCAGGGCCGACACGGCATCGAGGCCCTGCTTGGAGAGAAAGGCACGGCGGCTCTCGGCATCGACCAGGCGGTCGAGCTCGATGCGCGGCGATTCGAGATCGGCATCGACCGCGATGCTGGAGCCAAGCTCGATACTGGCCGTGCCGGTGATGATATTGCCGGCGTCCTCGCTGCTCTGCGGGCTCAATTCGATCTTGGACAGGGCGATGCGATTGAAGCCTGCCTTCACATCGGCCTTGAGGCTGAAGGGCTGGACGCCGAACGCGGCGTCGGTCTTGCCGCCCTCCGGGGCATCGACCGGGACGATGCTCAGAGCACCGTCCATGGTGCCGTCCGGCGTGCCGGGAGCGGTGCCGTCGAAAGTGTAGGAATAGCCGCCGCCGGCAACCGGCGCGACCCGGAAGAAGGCCGGCCGCGGCTCGCCCGGGCGCACTGCACCCGACGTCACGGTGAGCTGCAGCTCGCGGCCCTGATAGGCGACGGTGCCGCCGAGCTTCCACGGGCCGCGAAGCTCGGGCGCGCTGGCATTGATCGAGCCGATGGCGACCTCGGCGATGCCGCCGCGCGCGCCGTCGGCGAGGTAGGCGGTGCCGCCATCGAGGCGGATCGCCGGGAAGGACAGCCGGTGAGGGCCGATCTCGTCGAGCAGCGCCCGATCGGGCTTCAGCTCCCAGGTGCCGCTGCTGCCGTCGAGCCGCTCGAGCGCAATGGTCGGCTGGGCGACCCTGACCTCGGTCATTTCGAGATGGCCGGACAGGAGCGGCGGCAGGGCGAGCTCGATGGTCAGGACCGGCGCGACGAACAGATCGGGATGGATCGCGCCCTCGGGATTGGCGACGCGGACGTCGCGCAGCGTCAGGCTGGGCCAAGGGAATAGCCGGGCATCGATCGGCCCGCCGACCCTGACCTCGCGACCGGTGAGCTTGCGGCCATAGGACTCGATGGTCGGGCGATAAGCGTTCCAATCGATGAAGAGCGGGGCAAAGAGGGCCGCCCCCGCAACGATGATCGCGAGAATGCCCAGCAGCAGCAGCGGCGACTTCCATGGGCTCATCGCCTCTGATCCACCCGCAGCCTGCAACAATCGTCGAGAGCTCGATGCGTCATAAGGCGACGATCTTACCTGGGTTCATGATCTCCTCGGGATCGAGCGACCGTTTGAGGCGACGCATCAGATCGAGGCCGGCGCCAAGCTCGTGGCCGAGGTACTTCATCTTGCCGCGGCCGACGCCGTGCTCACCGGTGCAGGTGCCATCCATGGCGATCGCCCGCATGATCAGCCGCTCGTAGAATCGCTCGACCCGCGCCACCTCGTCCGGGTCCTTGCGGTCGCAGAACAGGACGACATGGAAATTGCCGTCGCCGACATGGCCGACGATCGGCCCGTAAAGACCGGAAGCGGCGAGATCGGCTTCGGTCTCGACGACGCATTCGGCGAGACGCGATATGGGCACGCTGACATCGGTGGCGAAGACATCCTTGCCGGGCCGCAGCGCCTTGGCGGCCCAGAAGGCGTCGTGGCGCGCCTGCCAGAGGCGGGCGCGATCCTCCTCCCGGCCGGCGGAGGTGAACGGGCCGCCGCCCTTGTCGCGGGCGATCTCGGCGAACTGCGCCGCCTGCTCGGCCGCCCCGGCCTCGGTGCCGTGAAACTCGACGAAAAGGGTCGGCTGCTCGGACATCGTCAGGTTGGAATAGGCGTTGAAGGCACGGACATGCTCGGTGTCGACGAGCTCGATGCGGGCGACCGGGATGCCGAACTGAATGGTCTCGATGGTGGTGTTGCAGGCGGCCTCGACGCTCGGGAACGGGCATGTGCCGGCAATGATCGCCTGGGGGATGCCATAGAGGCGCAACGCCACCTCGGTGATCACGCCCAAGGTTCCCTCGGAGCCGACGAAGAGGCGGGTGAGATCATAGCCGGCGGAGGATTTCCGCGCCCGGCGGGCGGTGCGCACGCACTGGCCGTCCGCCGTCACCACGGTGAGGCTCAGCACATTGTCGCGCATGGTCCCGTAGCGGACCGCATTGGTGCCGGAGGCGCGGGTCGCCGCCATGCCGCCGAGCGAGGCGTCAGCGCCGGGATCGATGGGGAAGAACAGCCCCTGATCGCGCAGATGGGCATTGAGCCTGCCGCGGGTGACGCCGGCCTCGACCCGGCAGTCCAGGTCGGCGGCGTTGACCTCGAGAATGCGATTCAATCCCCCGAGATCGATGGTGACGCCGCCATAGGGGGCGGTGATGTGGCCCTCGAGCGAGGTTCCGGTGCCGTAGGGGATGATCGGCGTGCGGTGGCGGGCGCAGATCCTGACGATCTCCTGCACCTCGGCGGTCGATTCGACAAAGGCCACCGCGTCGGGCGGGGCGCCGGGATGCCAGGTCAGATCCTTGCCATGCTGCTGGCAGACCGCGGCGGCGCGCGACAGCCGCCCGCCGATCAGCGCGGAAATCTCGCCCAAAGCCTCGTCCAGGCCGTCCCGCAACGCGGAATCCGCCGCCATCGTCATGCTGGTCCCTTCAATCTTGGCCCTTGCGAACACTAGCCAAGCCGGGGGTCGGGCGCACGCTTTTCCTCGGGTCACGAGGTCGAAATGCCATGCCCCGACTGTTATATAAGAACAAATGATGAGCGCGATTCGCAGGGGCACGGTGACCGGACCCATCGATTTCAACGAAATGGACGATGACGCGGCGGTAGCGCCGCGCCGGGGCGGCCTGGCGGCCCGGGCCATGGCCCCCGCCGATCCCCCCTATATGCAGGGTCTGAATGCGGAGCAGCGGGCCGCCGTCGAGACGACGGAAGGGCCGCTCCTGGTGCTGGCCGGGGCCGGCACCGGCAAGACGCGGGTGCTGACCACCCGGCTTGCCCATCTGCTCGCCACCGGCAAGGCATGGCCGGGGCAGATTCTCGCCGTCACCTTCACCAACAAGGCGGCGCGCGAGATGAAGGACCGAATCGGCCTGCTGATCGGTGGGGTGGTCGAGGGCATGACCTGGCTCGGCACCTTTCACTCGATCGGGGTCAAGATGCTGCGCCGCCATGCCGAGCTCGTCGACCTGAAGTCGGATTTCACCATTCTCGACACCGACGACCAGATCCGGCTCATCAAGCAGATCCTGTCGGCCAACGATATCGACGAGAAGCGCTGGCCGGCGCGGCAGCTGGCCT
>JBEVJH010000177.1:0-4889 GCA_040510355.1 Aestuariivirgaceae bacterium | reverse complement strand
TGAGACAGTTCGGTCCCTATCTGCCGTGGGTGTAGGAGTATTGAGAGGAGCTGTCCCTAGTACGAGAGGACCGGGATGGACGTACCTCTGGTGGACCTGTTGTCGCGCCAGCGGCACAGCAGGGTAGCTATGTGCGGACGGGATAACCGCTGAAAGCATCTAAGCGGGAAACCCACCTCGAAACGAGTTCTCCCTTGAGAGCCGTGGTAGACCACCACGTTGATAGGCCGGGTGTGGAAGTGCGGCAACGCATGGAGCTTACCGGTACTAATCGCTCGATCGGCTTGATCGTTCTCATTGCCAATGCCCATCAGGGCGCGCGGCAAGGGAGATCGGGCCCGCACCTTTTTGCGAAGGCGCCGCGCGCGGCGTCTTCTGCGGTCCGACAGTTCTTGTGCAACATTCCTTTTCGCCTTTTGCCGGCCTGGTGGCTATGGCGGGGTGTCCAAACCCGATCCCATCCCGAACTCGGTCGTTAAACGCCTCAGCGCCGATGGTACTATGTCTCAAGACCTGGGAGAGTAGGTCGCTGCCAGGCCTGCCAAGGGCGAAAGGGAGTGTTTTCTTCACAATGATTTCGCAAGAACCCGTGACGGCCTTCGGCCGCCACGGGTTTTTGTTGTTGGTTTGGGAGTGGGGAAGAGTGTGAATAGCGAATAGCGAATAGCGAATAGCGAATAGAAAAGGCCCTCATCCGCCCCTCCGGGGCACCTTCTCCCCGCTGGCGCGGGGGGAAGGGAGACACAGGGGTGGCGCCCATACTGCCTAATGCTAATGCCTAATGCCTAATGCCTGATATTTGCCCCAGCAGACCTTCGACAATCTCGTCGATCGACTCACGTCCATCGACGCGTTTAACCTGACAACCGCGTTGCGACAACCAAAGCTCGTGGCGTTGCCGGTTTCGTCCTGCCGCGGCGCCCGTGTCGTAGGCCGCGGCCCAGTTCAGAAACGCGCGGTGCTGATCGTGCATCGCGCCGCCCGGGGCAAGGGCCGCTTCGCCGAAGCGTGCGCGCTCGCGATGGCGCAGGCGGGCCAGACGCAGAGACGTCGGCGCCACGACGAACACCACGAGGTCAAAGGACTCCACAAGGCGTCCGATCCATGAATCGCACGATCCCGAGAGCACCCATCTTTCAGCATTGGCAAAAGCAGCTTGCAGCAAAGCGAGACGCTCTGTGACTTCCCGCTTGAGCCGGTAGGGTGGCGCGGTCGGAAGCCAATAGAAGTCGTCGGTATCGAGGTGGACGGCATCGAGGCGGTCGGCCAAGGCGCAGCCCAGCGACGTGACCCCGGCTCCGGCAGCTCCGGTGATGTGAATGCGCCGCAAGTTCGAGCCCTCTTAGCGAATGGCGAATAGCGAATAGCGACGCCCCTCATTCGCCCCTTTGGGGCACCTTCTCCCGCAGGCGGGGAGAAGGGAGTCGGGGGGCGGCGTCAGTCGGCAGTCGGGACATACACACGACCTACTGCCCAATGCGTACTCACCACTTGCTATTCGCTATTCGCTATTCGCTCTCTCACCCCCATACCAAGCCTCCCACATCGCCGTCATCCTTGTGGCGAAGCTCGAGGGGGGCTCGGCGAAGAGGCGGCGGGCGAGGGGGCGGGCGCGGGCCAGGAGCACCTGGCGGCGGTCGGCGATCAGCCTGAGGGCGGCGCTCTTCTTCTTCACCGCGGAGAGCGGCGATGCCGGGTCGTTGATCAGCGCCTCCATCTCGCAGAGATCGTTGAAGTCGCCGAGCGCCTCGCGCAGCCGCTGCAGCTCCTTGACCCAGGCGCTGAGCAGCGCCGGCCAGATCGGCTCGAGCGTGGCGAGCTGATAGCGCAGATGGATCACCGATTTGCGGGCCTCATGCAGGATCGACGGATCGGCGCCTTCGAGCCCCTTGGCGACCAGCCGGCGGGCCCGGGCATAGACGCGGGTCATGCCCTCGACAAAGACCGCCATGGCGCATTGCGGCAGCTGCCACTCATCGGCGGCGCCGCGCAGTCCGGCAATGTGGCGGCGGGCCTCGCCGGTGGCCTGCTCGAACAGCTCGGGGCTCGCGCCATCCGTCGCGATGCGTGCGGCGGCGCGGGCAAGATCCCTGACCACCGCCAGATCGGCTCGCGAAAGCCCATCGCCCCCGAGCTTCTCGGCAGCCTCGACCATGGCGCCCATGCGGCGAGCCGAGGCGAGCGCCCGGCCAGCCTGGCGCAGAGCGTCATTGCCCTGTCGGAAAGCCTCGTCGCCGACGGCGATCCGGATCATCCGCAGCACAGCGCGCAGCCCCTTGATGCGGCGCCTGGCGCGATGGACGGCCGCCGCACCCCGCTCGCTGCCATTTCCGAGCTCGCGTTCGAGGTTCTTCAATCCGCTGCGCAGATAGTGTTCGAGACCGTCGCCAGCCGACACCGATTGGTGGAGGGCTGCCATGGCCGCAAGATCTCCATTCGCCAAGGACGGGGGTCGACAGCGCCGACAGCGCGATTATCAACCACCGCCGCATGACAGTTGCAACAGGCAAAACCATATGAAACGCTTGAACCGCCAGCAGATTCGTCGCGCTGGCATGCCGTTTGGAGACCGCCATGTCGCTCAGGCTCCGGCTGATCGGAGCGATCACCGTGATCCTTCTCGCCAGCCTGACGCTGGGCGGACTGATCACCAGCTGGCATGCCCGCCAGAGCGTCGCGAGCGAGCTGGGTGCTGCCATGACGGCCGGCAAGGTGGCGTTGCAGCGAGCCATTCTGGCGGCGGTCAGATCGCCTCGACCGGAGCAGTATCTCACGGAAATCGTGAGCCTTTTCGATGGCGACCGGCGACTCGTGGTGACGCTGCGCAACCGCCGCGACGAGACGGTCATGGCGTCGAGCCTGGCGCGTTCGCCGGGCGAGGCGCCGGGCTGGTTCGTGCGGCTGGTGGCGGGGCCGCTCATCCCGATCAGGGTCGAGCTGCCGCTGCCCTTGACCGCCTTCGGCAATTTCCTGCTGGCCGCCGATCCCCATTATGACGCGGCGCGGGCCTGGCGCGACATGCTGACCAATCTGGCGGTGGTGGCGGTGTTCTTCGGGCTGGTGCTCGGGCTGGTATCGCTGATGCTCGGCTGGTCGCTGAAGCCGCTGCATGGGCTGCTGGAGGCGTTCCAGCGCATCGGCAAGGGCGATTACGGGGCGCGGGTCAGCGAATCGGGGCCGGCCGAGTTCGCCCGGGTGTCGGGCGGCCTCAACGCCATGGCGCAGCGGCTCGAGGAGATGGAGCAGCGGACGAGCCGGCTGCGCGGGCAGCTGCAGACCATCCAGGACGAAGAGCGGGCGGGGCTCGCCCGCGACCTCCATGACGAGGTGAGCCCGCTGCTGTTCGCCGTCGATGTCGATGCGTCGCGCATCAAGGAGATGGCGGCGGCGGCAAACCCGCAGGCGGCAAACCTGCAGGCGCTGGCCGAGATCGTCGGGCGGGCCGAGGCGATCCGCGGCGCGGCGGAGCATATGAAGAAGCATGTCAAGGAGATCCTGGGCCAGCTCAGGCCGGCCAATGTGGTGCAGCTCGGACTCGAAAGCGCGCTCCTGGACCTCGTCCAGGGGATGCGCCGGCGCCATCCCGACGTGACGTTCGGCGTCGAGATCGCAGGGGCGACGTTCGGCAGCGACCTCGACAACGTGATCTACCGGATCATCCGCGAGGGCGTCAGCAATGCGCTCAGGCACGGCAAGCCGTCGCGCATCGCGATCGCGGTCAGCGAGACGGAGCGCGGCGAGGTCGCGGTCGAGGTCGTGGACGATGGCCGCGGGCTCGATCCCAAGGCGCGCAACGTCGCCGGTTTCGGCATCATCGGGATGAAAGAGCGCATCGCGGCCCTTGGCGGCGGGCTCAGAGTCGAGGATGGTGGGCCGCGTGGCGGCTGCTCGCTCAAGGCGGTGATCCCGCTTTCCGGCATGGCGCAGCCGGGGCCGGCAGCGCCGGAGATGAAAGGTGCGGCGGAATGAAGATCCTGGTGGTCGATGATCATGCGGTGGTGCGGGAGGGGGTGCGGCGGCTGCTGCTGGCGATCGAGGGTGTGGAGATCATCGAGGCGGAGACGGCGCATGAGGCGCTCAGTCTGTTCAAGCGCGAGACGCCCGACATCGTGGTGCTCGACATCAATCTCAAGAACAGCAGCGGCATCGAGCTGCTGCGGCGGTTCCGCATCGAGAATGCCTTGGCGCGGGTGGTGATCTTCAGCATGTACTCGGATGTCGCCTATGCCACCTCGGCACGGCGGGCGGGGGCGCTCGGCTATGTCAGCAAGAGCGCGCCGGCCGCCGAGCTCTTGAGCGCGGTCAAGCGGGCGGCGCGCGGCGAGGCGTATGTCGACAGCGAGACGGCACGGGAGCTCGCCTCGGCGGCCTTGTCGCCCGAGGAGTCACTGAAGGACCTGACGCCGCGCGAGACCGAGATCCTGCGGCTGCTCGGCGAGGGCAAGAGCCTGTCCGGCATTGCCGAAACGCTCGGCATCGCCTACAAGACGGTGGCCAACACCTGCAGCAAGCTCAAGGAAAAGCTGGGGCTCGAGCGAACCGGCGACCTGATCCGGCTGGCGGTCGAGAACCGCACCCACAAGCTGGCGGGCGACGAAAAGAGTTTGTGAGGAGGGGTTCACAATCGCGCATCGAGTTGCTAGATAGGCGGCGCGACACGCAATTGTCATCGATCGCTGGTGACGCGGGGTGGAGCAGCCCGGTAGCTCGTCAGGCTCATAACCTGAAGGTCGTCAGTTCAAATCTGGCCCCCGCAACCATTCTGGTTACTTCGGATAGAACTGCGAGACTCCCGAGGTGGCGTCCGTGTCGCCGTGGCTCGTCGCGCCGAGGCCCCCCGAATGACCATCCGGGGCGCGCCCGCCTTGTTCATTCAGCACATCATCCGG
>JBEVJH010000176.1:0-7257 GCA_040510355.1 Aestuariivirgaceae bacterium | reverse complement strand
TGGGCAGGATCGACGCCAAACTCGAGAAGCTCGGAATCGTGGTGCCGACGCCGGCCGTCCCGGTGGCCAACTATGTCGGCTTCGTGCGCACCGGAAATCTCGTCTTCACCGCCGGCCAGGTGACGCTTAAGGACGGCAAGTTCGAGCATCTCGGCAAGGTCGGCGGCGCGATCTCGCTCGAAGAGGCGCAAAAGGCCGCGCGGCTGTGCGCCATCAACATCATCGCCCAGCTCAAGGCGGCCTGCGACGGCGATCTCGACCGCGTCAAGCGGATCGTCAAGCTGGTCGGCTTCGTCAATGCCGTGCCGGAGTTCACCGACCACCCGAAGGTGGTCAACGGCGCCTCCGACCTCATGGTCGAGGTGTTCGGCGATGCCGGCAAGCATGCCCGCTCGGCCGTCGGCTCGGGTTCGCTGCCGCTCAATGTCGCGGTCGAGGTCGAGGCCATCGCGGAGGTCGCTTAAGGCCGTTGTTCAGATCTAGTCCGCGCCGCGACCTTCGCTTCCTCATCACCCGGCCGATCGCTCATCGCGGCCTGCATGACCGTGCCGCCGGGCGGATCGAGAACAGCGCCCAGGCGTTCGCCGCCGCAATGGCCCATGACTACCCGATCGAATGCGACATCCGCCTCGCCGGCGATGGCGGGGCGGTGGTGTTTCACGACGAGCGCCTCGACCGCCTGACGGGCGACACCGGTCTGGTCGCCGCCCGTCCGCTCGCTGAGCTGACCCGCATCCGGCTGGCCGGCGGCACCGACCGCATTCCGGCCTTCCCGGAGCTGCTCGAGCAGGTCGCCGGGCGCGTCCTCCTGGTCATCGAGCTCAAAAGCGCCGGCCGCCGCAATGGCGAGCTCCTTCGCGCCGTCCTGGCGGGCCTTGCCGGCTATCGCGGTCCATTCGCACTGATGTCGTTCGACGATCGGCTGATCGCCGGCCTGGCCGAGCGGGCTCCCGACATCGTCCGCGGCATCGTCGCCGATCGGATGACCGAGCGGCCGTGGCGCGCCCTGCCCGTCCGCAGGCGCCTCGCCTTTGCGCCCGGCTGTCCGCAATTCCTGTCCTTCGAGGCGGCCGGGCTGCCGGGCGCCGCCTCCCGCCGCTTCCATGCGGCCGGCCTGCCGGTCCTGTCCTGGACGGTGCGATCCGAAGCCGAGGCGCGGCGCGCCCGCCGCTATTGCGACCAGATCACTTTCGAGGGGTTCCTGCCGCGATGACGCGAAAGTCCACCGCGACGCTGACTGCGCGGGTGCTGTCCGGCATGGCGGAGGTGCCGGCCGCGACCTGGGACGGTCTTGCCAATCCGGGGACCGAGCCGTTCAACCCGTTCCTCAGCCATGCCTTCCTGCTGGCGCTCGAGCAATCGGGATCGGCCACCGCCCGCGCCGGGTGGCGGCCCTGCCACCTGGTGCTCGAGGATGCGTCCGGCCAGCCGCTCGGCGCCATGCCCTGCTATCTCAAATCGCACAGCCGCGGCGAATATGTCTTCGACTGGGGCTGGGCCGATGCCATCGAGCGGGTCGGCGGCCGGTACTATCCCAAGCTCCAGGCGTCGGTGCCGTTCACGCCGGTGACCGGCCCGCGCCTGCTCGTGCCGCCGGGCGAGCAGCGCGACCTCCATCGCACCTTCCTTGCCGAGGCTTCGCTGTCGCTTGCCGAGGAGCTCGGCGCATCGTCGGTGCACGTCACCTTCCTCACCGGCCCGGAATGGTCGCTGCTCGGCACCGAGCGCTGGCTCAGGCGCACCGACACCCAGTTCCACTGGCACAATCGCGGCTATGGCGATTTCGACGACTTCCTCGGGGACCTCTCCTCGCGCAAGCGCAAGAACATCCGCAAGGAGCGCGAGATCGTCCGCCGCAGCGGCCTCGCCTTTCGCTGGCTGACCGGCGCCGACATCGCCGAGAAGCACTGGGACGCCTTTTTCGGCTTCTACCAGGATACCGGCTCGCGCAAATGGGGCTCGCCCTACCTCACCCGCCGGTTCTTCTCGCTCATCGGCGAGAGCATGCGCGACCAGGTGCTGCTGGTGATGGTCGAGCGGGCCGGCCGGCCGATCGCAGGGGCGCTCAACTTCATCGGCTCCGATGCATTGTTCGGTCGCAACTGGGGGGCGATCGAGCACCATGAGTGCCTGCATTTCGAGGCGTGCTACTACCAGGCGATCGAGTTCGCCATCGCCCGGCGCCTCGCCCGCGTCGAGGCGGGCGCGCAGGGACCGCACAAGCTCGCCCGCGGCTATCTTCCCTCGACGACCATGAGCCTGCATCATATCCGCGATCCGCGCCTCGCCCGCGCCGTCCGCGACTATCTGGCCGCCGAGCGCATGGAGGTGGCGGAGAACGAGGCCATGCTGTCGGCCCACTCGCCGTTCCGGCAGCAGGCGATGGATGAGCAGGATTTCTGAGGAAACGAGGGAGGAGCCGATGGCCGCCTATGATCCCGACAACGTCTTCGCCAAGATCCTCCGCGGCGAGATTCCGGGCGAGCGGGTCTATGAGGATGCGGGCACCATCGCCATCATGGACATCATGCCGCGCACAGAAGGCCATGTGCTGGTCCTGCCCCGGAACCCCTCGCGCAACATCCTCGACATTCCGGACGACGATCTCATTGCCACCATCCTCGCCGTCCGCAAGCTCAGCCGGGCGGTCAAGGAGGCGTTCGCCGCCGACGGCGTCACGATCCAGCAATTCAGCGAGCCGGCGGGCGGCCAGATGGTGTTCCACACCCATTTCCACGTGATGCCGCGCCATCGCGGCGTCGATCTCAAGCCCCATACCGGCAAGATGGCCGACCCCAAGGTCCTCGCCGCCAATGCCGAGAAGATCCGCGCCGTTTTGGGCAGTAGGCAGTAGGCAGCAGGCGGTAGGCAGTAGGCAGCAGCACCGTTCACTGCCTATCTGCCTAACGCCGACTGCCTTCCCTTCACGCCAGATTGTCGAGAGCAAAGAACGCCAGAATGGCCGCCCCGGTCGCGGGCTCGACCCGGCGCACCAGGGCGAAGGTCGCGAGGCCGACGGCGATCCCGCCATAGCGGGCCACAGCCGGCGCCTCCGCCAGGAGCCCGCTCGGTGCGGTCACCAGCCGTGCCACCAGCGCCGCCACCAGCGCCGTCGCGACCGCCCTCACCCACAGCAGCAGCTCGCTTTCCGGGTGCAGCGTGGTGACCGCGAGCGCGCCGAGGAAGCGCCACACATAGGTGACGGCGAAGCCGGCGATCAGGATCGCCAGATAGATCGAGACGCCGCCGCTTCCTGCCCCCTCGCTCACCGCGCCTCCGGCCGCCGCGGACGCGCCACCACATAGGCGATCGTCCCGCCGACCAGGCCGGCGATCAGGAGATCGAAGCGGGGCGCGATCGTCGCCGCAGCCGGCGCGATCAGGCCACCCAGCACGATCGCCACATAGTCGAACCGCCAATGGGCGGTGCCGAATAGCGAGATTAGGAAGAAGGCCGGCGTGAAATAGACGAGCGTCGCCGCCAGTGAATCCGGCAGCAGCTCGGCGAGCACATAGCCGATCACCGTGAACACCATCATCGCCGAGACGAGCGAGACAGCGAGGCCGAGGAGCCACGGAATGCGCCGCTCGGCCTTGACGCCGGCCATGCCGGCGGTGGCGATCACCCACATGGTGATGGCGGTGAAATGCGCCACCAGGAACTCCGGCCAGCGGTTGACGCCCTGGAGCCTGGCGCGCGACAGCACCAGCATGGTCATCGGCATCAGCCGGACGGCCGTCAGGGTCACCGCCAGCGCGGTCGCCAGCAGGCCGGCCTGGTTCATCCACAGATCGGCGAACACCACCTGCCCCGGCAGCGCCCAGATCACCAGCGTCGCGAACAGCCCAGGCAGCAATCCGAAGTCGATCGAATGCAGGAACGCCCCATAGCCGACGAAGGAGCAGGCCATGACCAGACCGGCGAGCGAGCAGGCCGCCCGCATTCCATCCCGCATCCCTTCCCACTCATAAGCCGCTGCCTCGCGCAGCTCTCTGCCGTCTAAGTCCATGAGGAGTCATGCTTCCTGGTCTTTGCTGCAGCGCACTCGGGAGCACTGGTATACCACACACCAAGCCATTAGATTAGGTCAACTCTGCTGACCAATAACCAATGGGGACATACCATGACATACAGCCTGGGCTTCAGCCATGCAGACCTTTGGCAGGCGATCGGCCGGGCCTTTCATCGCTCGGATGCCGGGGAGGTCTTCCCGAGGACCTATCGCCGCCGCGAGCACGATGTGATCGCGCGGGCGCTGCGCGACTACGGCCATCTGCTCGATGGCGAGACCCGCGCTCGCGTCGCGGCCGACCTCATCCGGAAGGCGCCCCGCCGGGCTTGACGGGGAGCAGCGCATAGAGCAGGAGGGCGGCCGCGACGGCCAGATTGAGGCTTTCTGTCCCGCCGGGCATCGGGATCGACACCGGCCTCGTTGCGAGCGCCCTGACCGAGGGGGACAATCCCCTCCCCTCCGAACCGAGCAGGACCAAGGCAGGGCAGCGATAGGAGCCGCGGAAATCCTCCCCGCCGCGTGGATCGGCGGCGATGATGTCGCCGGGCCAGGCGCCGGCCAGGCGCGCCAGCGCCTCCTCGGTGACCGCCACGATGGGAAGATGGAAGATCGACCCCATCGCGGCCCGCACCGCGTCGCGCCCATAGGGGTCGCAGGCATTGCCGGTGAGCATCAGGCCCTGGGCGCCGGCGGCATGGGCGGTGCGGATGATGGTGCCGAGATTTCCCGGATCGCGCGGCGATTCCAGGCAGAGCCAGGTTCCCGAGATCTCATCGGCCTTCGGCGGCGGCGCCTTCCGGTGCCGGAAGACCGCGATCACCGGCGACACATTGTCCTGGCTGCTCAGCGTCGTCATGACCCGCCGGCTGGCGGCGACCAGCCGCGTGCCGGCGGCCCGATGCGGCGCGACGGCGATCTGCACCGCCTCTTCGCCGAACCGCTCGGCATCGACCAGCAAGGCCTCCGGCGTCCAGCCGGCGCGCTCCGCCTCGCCGAGAACCACCAGGCCTTCCGCTACGAACAGGCCACTCTCGCGTCGCTCCTTACGGCGCTCGAGGCTGCGCAGGAGCTTGACCAGCGGATTCTGTGTCGACTCTATGACATCCATGAAGGAAGGCCGCCCGCGTGACGGCCGGCGTCGGACCGTCTATGATTCCGTTCATGAATGTTACCCCCAAAATCACCAACCGAATATCGGTGTGCCCGCATGATTGCCCGAGCCAATGCGCGCTCGAGGTCGAGGTGCTCGACGCGCGCACGATCGGCCGGGTGCGCGGGGCCCGCGCCAACAGCTACACCGCCGGCATCATCTGCGAAAAGGTCGGCCGCTATGCCGAGCGCATCCATCATCCCGACCGGCTGACGCAACCACTCAAGCGGCGCGGGCCCAAGGGCAGCGGCGACTTCGTGCCGATCTCCTGGGACGACGCCCTGGACGAGACCGCCGAGGCCATGCTGGCGGCGGAGGGGCGGCACGGGCCGGCGGCGGTCTGGCCCTATTACTATGCCGGCACAATGGGCCTCGTGATGCGCGACGGCATCAACCGCCTGCGCCATGCCAAGCGCTATTCGGGCATGTACGACACGATCTGCGTGGCGCTCGCCTGGCCCGGCGTCATGGCCGGCACCGGGCGGGTCGCCGGCACCGATCCCCGCGAGATGGCGAAGTCCGACCTCATCGTCATCTGGGGCACCAACCCCGCCCACACCCAGATCAACGTCATGACCCATGCGGTCAGGGCACGGCGCGAGCGCGGCGCCAAGATCGTCGTCGTCGACATCTATGAAACGACGACGATGAAGCAGGCCGATATCGGTGTCATCGTCAGGCCGGGCACCGACGGCGCGCTCGCCGCCGGCATCATGCATGTGCTGTTCCACGACGGCCTCGCCGACTGGCCCTATCTGGAGAAATACACCGACGATCCAGCCGGGCTCGCCCGTCATCTCGCCGATCGCCCGCCGCACTGGGCCGAGGCGATCTCGGGCGTGCCGGCCGCCGAGATCGAAGCGCTGGCGCGGCTGATCGGCGCCACCAAGCGCACCTTCTTCCGCGTCGGCTACGGCTTCTCGCGCTCGCGCAACGGCGCCGTCAATATCCATGCGGTGATGTCGATCCCGGCCGTCACCGGCGCATGGCGGCATGAAGGCGGCGGGGCGCTCCAGTCGAACTCCGGCATCTATCGCTGGAACAAGACGATGATCGAGGGGCTCGACGTGAAGGACCCCTCGGTGCGGGTGCTCGACCAGACGCGGATCGGGCCGGTGCTGACCGGCGACCCCTACGACCTCGCCGGCGGGCCGCCGGTCACCGCGCTGTTCGTGCAGAACACCAATCCGGTCTCGGTCGCGCCCGAGCAGGCCCTGGTCAAGCAGGGCTTCGCCCGCGAGGACCTGTTCACCTGCGTCCATGAGCAGTTCATGACCGAGACGGCGCGGATGGCCGACATCGTGCTCCCGGCGACCATGTTCCTCGAGCATGACGACATCTATCAGGGGGGCGGCCACCAGCACATCCTGCTCGGCCCCAAGCTGGTCGAGCCGCCCGGCGAGTGCCGCTCCAACCACGCGGTCATCCAGGCGCTGGCGCAGCGGGTCGGTGCGGAGCATCCGGGCTTCGTCATGACGCCACGCGAGCTCATCGACTGGACCCTCATCAACTCCCGCCGCCCCGGCCTTGATGCGCTCGAGCGCGACAACTGGTTCGACATTCAGCCGGATTTCGAGACGGCCCACTTCATCAAGGGCTTTGCGCGGCCCGAAGGCCGCTTCCGCTTCCGGCCCGATTGGCAGAAGGCCCGCTATCGCCCCGACATCGGGCCGTTCGGGCCTGTCGATTCCATGCCGCAATGGCCCGACCATTGGGACGTCATCGAGCGCGCCGATGACGATCATCCGTTCCGCCTCGCCACCAGCCCCGCCCGTGGCTTCCTCAACTCGACCTTCAACGAGACGCCGACCTCGCGCCGCCGTGAGGGACGCCCGACCGTGATGATGCACCCGGCCGATCTCGCGGCCCTCGGCCTTGCCGCCGGCGACAAGGTCAATCTCGGCAACCACCGCGGCGTCGTGACGCTGCATGTCGAGCCCAATGACAGCCTGAGACGCGGCGTGCTGATCGCCGAATCGATCTGGCCCAACGACGCCTTCGAGGACGGCAACGGCATCAACACCCTGGTCGGCGCCGATCAACCCGCCCCGGCCGGCGGCGGCGCCTTTCATGATGTGAAGGTGTGGGTGCGGAA
>JBEVJH010000175.1:0-6118 GCA_040510355.1 Aestuariivirgaceae bacterium | reverse complement strand
CGCTCGAGCGACTGCTTCTTGCGCTCGAAGGTCATGCCGGAATCGATCCACAGGCTAAATTCGTCATAGCCGAGCGCCTCATAGGTCTTGAGGCGGCGGATCACCTCCGCGCTCGTGCCGATCACCTGGTTGCGGCGCATCAGCGGTGCGGCGTAGTTCTCCATAAGGTCCATCTCGGCGGCAGTCAGTTCCTGGATCAGCGCCTGGTGGACCGGGCGCTCATTCTTGAACCAGGCGGCGAAATAGCAATAGAACCGCTTGAGGTCCTCGGCGGCGCGTTGGCAATCGGCGTCGTCGCGGCCGACGAAGCCGTGCATCAGCAGCATGATCCTGGGTCGCTCGATCTCGGGATGAGCGATGCAGGCCGCCTTGAAGCGATCCATCAGCACATTGACCTCGCCATCGCCGGCGGCCAGCGGCGTCACCTGGACGTTGCAGCCATTGGCGACGGCAAAATCGTGCGACATCGGATCGCGCGCCGCCACCCAGATCGGCGGATGAGGCTGCTGCAGCGGCTTGGGGGACGAGGTGGTCGACGGAAACGACCAGAATGGGCCGTCACAAGCGCAATCGCCGGCCCACAGGCCCTTCAGCAGCGGCACCATCTCGCGCAGCCGGGCGCCGGCCGCCATGGCATCCATGCCGCCGATCAGCCGCTCATATTCGAAGCTGTAGGCGCCCCGGGCGATGCCGATATCGAGCCGGCCGTCGCAGATGAGGTCGGTCATCGCCGCCTCGCCAGCGAGCTTGATCGGATGCCAGAAAGGCGCCACCACCGTGCCGGTGCCGAGCCTGACGGTGCTGGTGCGATGCGCCAGGTCGGCGATGGTGATGAACGGATTGGGGGCGATGGTGAAGTCCATCCCATGATGCTCGCCCGTCCAGATGGCGGCAAGGCCGCCGGCCTCGACCATCTCGCAAAGGGCGATGAAGTCGCGATAGAGCTCGCGGTGGGTCTGGGCGGCGTCGAGCCGCTCCATATGGACGAACAGCGAGAGCTTCATGAGGCCTCTCCATTGCGCATGTCAGTCGAGCGGCTTGACCTCGCCCTGGCGATGGTCGCCGGAATAGACCTTGAAGCGCCCCTGGCGCCGCTCCTCGGCATAGCGCTGCAGCATGGATCGCACCGCATCGTCGGGCAATCGGTCATAGGGCAGCGCGTCGAAATCGGCCACCACCACGCCATCGCGGCGCGACAGCACCGCATCGCCGCGGTAATAGATCGACTGGATGTGGCTCTCGGGGTTCTCGAAAACGGCAAACAGGAAGCCGAGATTGGCCTCGATGCCGGTCTTGGCGAGAGCGCTGCGCAGCAGCGAGGCGCTGCCCGAGGGGCCCTCGCGGCCGACCTCCGGCAGGTTGAGGCCGCCGGTCCTTTGATCCTGCAACAGCAGCAGGCCGCCGTCGGTCTCCAGGATGGCGCCGACGATGGTGCGGGCGCCCTGGCTCAGAGCATTGACCGCCGCCTGCTCGAGGCCGAGCGTCACATAGCCGCCGCGCGCATAGCCGAGCGGGTTGGCGTCGCCATAGTCGAAGCCCTGGACGCGGCCGATCAGCACGACATGGTCGCCGGCATCGATGACGGAATGGCGGACGCAGTCGAACCAGCTCACGGCGCCCTCGATGACCGGGTGGCCGCCCGGGCCGGGACGCCAGGATATGGCGGTGAATTTGTCGGGCCGCTTGGAGGCGAAGACGCCCGAGGCCTCCTTCTGCGTCTCGGCCAGAATGCTGATCGCGAAGCCGTCGGCCTTGAGGAAGGTTTCGAGGCTTGCGGTCGCCTTGCCGATGCAGACGAGCAGCAGCGGCGGATCGAGCGACACCGAGGTGAAGGAATTGGCGGTGAACCCGCGCGGCGATCCATCGGCGCCGAAGGTCGTGACCACCGTGACGCCGGTCATGAATGTGCCAAATGCCCGTCGCAATTCGAGCGGATCGATCGCCGCCATGACGTCTCCCGGGAAAGCGAATCCGACTGCATAGGCAGCGATTTCCCCGGTGTTCGTCAAGCTTTATCGCGTGGGGCGCGCGGCGGAGAAGCGCGCCCGCCTCGAAAAGTATCAGGCGGCCAGCGGGGGGCCGACCGCCTGATTGCGCAAGAGGTGCCCGACACCGTGGGCAAGAGGGCCGGACACACAAAGCACCACAATCACGATCACAGGGGGTGTGACGGACTGAGGATAAGAGGAACATAAGGTCAGCGCCCATTGGCGGGCAATTAGCGCAAATGCACTAGGGAGGAGGCAGTAGGCAGTTAGGCATTAGGCAGTGAGTCGAGCCCTTCCATACTGCCTACTGCCTACTGCCTACCACTTCACGTCAACAGTCCGCGAGTCAGCGCGATCGCCACCGCTTCGGCGGTGTTGCGCGCCTTGAGTCGTCGCCGGGCGAGCGTCAGATGGACCCGCACCGAATGCGGCGAGATCCCGAGCTTCAATGCGGTGCGCTTGGCGGAGTAGCCCTGGGCTGCCAGGCGCATGACGTCGACCTCGCGCGGCGACAGCCGGGGCAGCTCGGCCAGCGGCTCGGAGCCGCGGACCAGCCCGCGCATCATCACGTGATAGACATGGCCAATGACCATGAAATCGCGCGCGAGCACGTTCCGGCGCTGCCGCCATTCGCCCTCATGGCAATCGAGATTGACGTTGAACAGGCTGTCGCCGGTCGTCTCGTCGCGAATCGGGACGGCGATGCCGCGGACGGGAATGCGGTGGACGCTCGCGGCCTCGAGCACGGCGCGGCTGCCATCGAGACGGTGGATGGCGTCCCAGTCGGTGGGCAGCAGGCGGGCAAAGCTCAGGACGAACGCCGGATCGGTGCGCTGGAGCCCGCGCTCCAGATAGGTGGTGCGATAGGGCTCGGGATAGGTCGAGAGCCAGATCGCCTGGGCCGGTTTGGCGCCGCGCATCCCGATATGCCAGTAAGAAAGATTTGCGACATCGAATTCGCCGCAGAGTCGATGCAGAAACTGGCTCGCCTCATCGAGATCGGCGAAGGGCGAGGAAAAATGATCAAGAATGTCGAACAGCATCGCTCTCATTTTCAGCGGCTTAGCATGCGCACAGGTAAAGGTCAGGGTTGTTTTACCCTGAAAATTCTTGAATGGGTTGCAAATCTCGCAATGACGGCTCTTGCATGGCCGGCGAGCGAAGCGTTAGACGATCCATCATGATCCCGCGCTACACCCGAGCTGAGATGGCGGCCATCTGGTCGCCCGAGAGCCGCTTTCGCATCTGGTTCGAGATCGAGGCGCATGCAACCGACGCCATGGCGGAACTCGGCATCGTGCCCCCTGCGGCGGCGAGGGCTTTGCGGGACAAGGCCGGCTCAATCACCTTCGATCCCGAGCGGATCGATGCCATCGAGCGCGAGGTCAGGCACGACGTTATCGCCTTTCTGACATATCTCTCGGAGTTCGTCGGGCCGGAAGCACGCTTCGTCCATCAGGGCATGACATCGTCCGACGTGCTCGACACCTGCCTGAACATTCAGCTCATGCGCGCCGCCGACCTGCTGATCGGGGACGTCGAGCGGGTGCAGGCGGCGCTCAAGGCCCGCGCCCTCGAGCATCAATACACGCCGACCATCGGCCGCAGCCATGGCGTCCATGCCGAGCCCACCACCTTCGGGCTCAAGCTGGCCTATGCCTATGCGGAGTTCGAGCGGGCGCGTCAGCGGCTCGCGATGGCGCGCCATGAGGTGTCGACCTGCGCCATTTCGGGAGCCGTCGGCACCTTCGCCAATGTCGATCCGCGGGTCGAGGCGATGGTGGCCGAGCGTCTCGGCATGCGCGTCGAACCGGTGTCGAGCCAGGTCATCCCGCGCGATCGCCACGCCATGTATTTCGCAGCCCTCGGCGTGGTGGCGAGCTCGGTCGAGCGGCTGGCGACCGAGATCCGCCATCTGCAGCGCACCGAGGTGCTGGAGGCGGAGGAAGCCTTCGCCAAGGGCCAGAAGGGGTCCTCGGCGATGCCCCACAAGCGCAATCCGGTGCTTACGGAAAATCTCACCGGGCTCGCCCGGCTGGTGCGCTCGGCGGTGATCCCGGCGCTCGAGAACGTGGCGCTGTGGCATGAGCGCGACATCTCGCACTCATCGGTCGAGCGCGGGATCGCCCCCGACGCCACGGTCCATCTCGACTTCGCGCTCAGTCGGCTCGCCGATGTGGTGACCAATCTCGTCATCTACCCGCAGGCCATGCAGCGCAATCTCGACCGGCTCGGTGGGCTCGTCCATTCGCAGCGCGTGATGCTGGCGCTCACCCAGAAGGGCGTGTCACGGGAGGAGGCCTATGGGCTCGTTCAGCGCAACGCCATGAAGGTGTGGCAGGGCGAGACCGACTTCCTGGCGGCGCTCGAGGCGGACCCCGAGGTCACCGCCCATCTCGACGGGCCGGAGCTCGAAGCCCTGTTCGACCTCGCCTACCATTTCAAGCATGTCGATACGATCTTCGACAGGGTATTCGGGAAGAGCACCCCATAGATCGCGGCAGCCAGCACCGCTGCTGCCACGACGGTGAACAACAGATCCCGCCTTTGCATTTCGGGGGCGCCGGTGACGGTGCGATGACCGGCCGCGCCCAGGCCGCGGGCCTCCATGGCGATGGCCAAGCGGCTCGCCCGCCGGATGGCGAAGGCGAGCAGCGGCACCACCAGCGAGACAGTCTCCAGCGGACCCGGAATGCGCCGGGGCGGAAAGCCGCGCCGGATTGCCCGGGCGAGGCGCATCTCATGCGCCGCGGATGCCAGATCGCGGGTGAGGTGCAGCGCCGAGAACAGCGAATAGCCGATGCGCGGCGGCAGGCGCCAGCTCGCCATCATCGCCTTGATGAGGGCGCCGGGATCGGTCGTCAGCACGAACAGCGCCGAGACCATGCCGCAGGCGATGGCGCGCAGGAAGAGCACGAGACCGGCCGAGAAGGCGGCGCCGCCGAACGGCGCTCTCTCGGCCATGCGCAGTGCGAAATCGCTTTCCTGCCGGAACAGGAACGAGGTGGTGAGGAATCCGAAGCCGAACAACGCGAAGGGGATCATGAGAACGACCACCAGAAGCGGCGAGCGCCTTTCGAGCAGAATCAGAGCGGCGGCGGCGAGGATGATGGTTGCAAGCTGAAAGCCGGCATCGAAGATCAGCATCGCCGCCGCGAGCCACAGGAAGCACAGCGCGAGCTTGGGCAGCGGATGGAGCCGGCTTAGCATTCGAGCGAACGCAGCAAGGTGATGACAGGCGGCTCCTCGAGGCCGGCGCGCGCAAGCAGGACATGGTCGCGCATCAGCTCCGCGATCGGGCCATCGGCAAGCACCCTGCCCTCTCCGACGATGATGGCGCGATGGCAGGCGGCCAGGGCGAAGTCGAGATCGTGGGTGATGAGAGCGATGGCGGAACCCTGTTCGGCAAGGTCGTCGACGCGCCGTCGCAGCAGCGATCTGGCTGCGGCGTCGAGCCCTGCCGTCGGCTCGTCGAGCACCAGCAGCGGCGGGGCCTCGCCGGCCATCACCGACGCCAGGGCCAGGCGCCGCTTCTGGCCTTGCGACAGCTCCAACGGATGCCTGTCACCCAGTCCCGCCAGGTCCCACGCCGCGAGATGGCCGTCGGCGTCGGGTGTCGACAGCTCCTCGCGGACGCTGCCGGCCACGAACTGGCTCTCCGGGTTCTGAAAGCACAGGCTGCCCATCGGGCCTGACCGCCGGCCCCGGCGCGGCCGCAGCAGCCCGGCCAGCGCGGCCCCGAGCGTCGTCTTGCCGGCACCGTTCCGCCCCAGGATCGCGACGGTCTCGCCGTGGTGCAGCACGAGAGAGACATCGCGGAGAATGACCGGACCGAAGAGTGGCGCGCAATCGACGCCGGACAACGCGACGACGATCTTGGTCTCCGCTTGTGACCGGCGCGCGGCGGCGAGCTGGCGGGCGGCGAAGGATGCCGCGACCTCCCGCGCGATGGTGCGCTGACGTTCGGCGAGCGCGGCGAGCGCAGCAACGGCTTCATTGATGGTGAGCGGCGCTGCGGCGAGACTGATGCCGGCCGCGATCAGCGCGGCGTCGAGCGCGACGGCCAGCGGCACCCAGATCCCGTTCGAAGCGAGTTGCGAATGGCAGCGCCGGAAGAATTCACCTGGCGC
>JBEVJH010000174.1:0-6982 GCA_040510355.1 Aestuariivirgaceae bacterium | reverse complement strand
GTGCGATGCTCCCTGAAAATGGCGATCGCCCGGTCCAGCTGGTCGCGGCGGCGAAGCGAGCGCGGGTTGTAGAGGGCGGTCACGAAATCGCCCGCAGCGGCGGCGTGGATGCGGCTCTCGATCTCGGCCCACGGGGTCATGAGATCGGACAGCGATATGCAGCAGAAATCATGACCGATCAGAGCGCCGGCGGCGGCCGAGGCGGCCTGGAAGGCCGAGATGCCGGGAACGATTTCGAGCTCGATACGGGCCCGAGCCGGGTCGACGGCGATCGGCGAGGCCGGGTCGAGCATTTCCGACACCAGGCTCGCCATGCCGTAGATCGCGGCATCGCCGGAGCACAGAAGGGCGACGTCGCGGCCTTCGCTGGCGAGAGCAATCGCATGCCGGACGCGGTCCGCCTCGGCGCCGAGCGGATAGCGGTGCTGGGCCTGACCGCCGGCGAGGTCGGCAGCGAGGTCGAGATAGAGGCCATAACCGACCCAGTCGGTGGCCCGGACGAGCGCCGCGACGGCGGCGGGGCTGCGCCAGGCGGCGGCGCCCGGGCCGAGTCCGACGACCGACAGGTGGCCGCGGGCCCGTCCCGGAAGCTGGACGAGCGGGGCTGGAGATCGCGCCACCGCCAGGGTGGCGCGGGCCGAGCGGGTCTTGGGAATGACGAGGGTCGCCGCCGGACCGGCGGCGGCCAGGGCGGCGGCCTCGGCCACGCCGGCAATGCCGACCTCGCGCCGGACGATCTCGGAAGGGTTCTGCAGCCGCGGCGATTCCACCCGGAGCTCCTCGGTCGAGAAGAAGCGGACCGGCACGTCGAGGGCGCGGCCAAGCTCGGTCACCGCCGCCTCGTCGGCCTTGAGATCGAGCGAGAACACGCCGGCAACCGCCGCCTGGCTCAGCCTGCGGGCGCCAAGCGTGTCGGTGACGAGGCCGATCAGCTCCTCAGGCGATGTGCCGCGCTCGCAGCCGACGCCGAGCGCGAGGGTGCGCGGCACGTATACCAGCTCGCGGTCGCTGCCCGGCGCGATCGCCTCGGTGATGCGGATGGCGAGCAGCCCTTGCGGGTCCTGCGGCAAGGATTCGAGCCATGGAGCCTGGCCGAGCAGCCGCACGCGTGCACCGTCGAGCAAGGCTGCGGCAAAGCTCTTGTGGTCCTCGGGGTTGGCGAGCGACCAGCCGGGCGGCGGGTCGTCAAGAGCGATCCCGAAGCGGGCATCGCTGGCGGTGGTGATGGCGGCGGTGCCTCGCAAGAGGTCGGCGATCATGCGGGCGAGCGCATTGGCGCCGTGATGACCACCAAGCAGCGGCACGGCAACGGAACCGTCCTCGGCCACGGCGACGACCGGCGGGTCCTCCTCCTTGCGTCCGAGATGCGGCGCCAGCTTGCGGATGACAATGCCGGCAGCGCACAGCGCGATCACCGGGCGGCGGACGCGAAAGGCGTCAACAAGGGAGGCCGCTCCCTCCATCACCTCGCCGTCGAGATGATCCGCGATGGTGCGGGCGAGCGGCAGGCTCGAACGGGCGACGACCACCACGGCGGGACGACTCACCATGGCTCGCCGCCCTTATAGACGAGGATGGTCGACAAATAGGGCTGCTCGCCTTCGGGGATGTCGGCGAGCGGCGTGACCTGCTGATCGGGATGGGTGGCGCGGGCGACGATAACCGCGCGGTCGGCAAGGCCAGCCGCGTGCAGCAATGCTCTGATCCTGGGGAAGTGGCGGCCGACCTTGATGATCGCCACCGAGTCGCTGCCGGCGATTGCCGCGGCGAGCTTGTCGCTGTCGAGGGGCGCCGGCAGCACCGTCATCACGTCGTTGCGGGAGGCCAGGGGACGACCGGCAACCGCCGCTGCCGCCATCAGCGATGGCACGCCGGGGACCACCTCGCAGCGGAAGTCGCACCGCAACCGCTCATGGAGATACATGAAGCTGCCATAGAAGAACGGGTCGCCCTCGCACAGGAAGGCGACGTCGCGACCGGCCGACAGATGCGTGGCGATGGCTCGAGCGGCGCCGTCATAGGCGCCCTGCGCCGGCTCGCGGTCGACGGCCATGGGAAGGGCAACCGGCAGCTCGACAATGCCGGGCGGAAGATGCGGCGCGGCAATGCGGCGGGCGAGGCTGTCGCCGCTCTCGGTCCGCGGATAGGCAATGACCGGAACGGTGGCGATGACGCGGCGGGCTTTCAGCGTCAGCAATTCGGGATCGCCCGGGCCGACGCCGACGCCGTAGAGGGTTGCGGGCGCTACCATGGTTTTTGAACCCGCCATTGCAGGACCGGCATGCGCGGACGCAGCCCCCGGCGGCTGCCGAGCTGCTCCAGATAGGCGATGTCGATCCCGACAAGATCGCCGCCATGGCTTTGCTGCAGCTCGGCCAGCCGGGCGTTGCCTTCCAACGTGACGGTGTTGGCGACGAGCATGCCGCCGGGCGTCAACCGCGGCCAGACGGCGGCGAAGATCGCTTCGTCGCTCACGCCGCCGCCGATGAAGACGGCGTCGGGCGATGGCTGTCCGGCAAGGCTCGCCGGGGCCGATCCGGGCACGATCGAGAGCGACGGCGTGCCCAGCGCCGCGGCATTTGCCGAGATCATGGCGAGGCGTTCGGGGACCTGCTCGAACACGATGGCGCGGGCATTGCGGGCGGCGCGCATCCATTCGATAGCGATCGAGCCGCAGCCGGCGCCGATGTCCCAGAGGAGCCGGTGCGGCGACGGCATGAGAGCGGCGAGGGTCGCGGCACGCACCTCACGCTTGGTCAGCTGCCCGTCATGCCGGAAGGCGGAATCGGGCAGGCCGGGGATTCGCGGAAGGATGACCGCATCGGGGCCGGCCCGGCACTCGATGGCAAGCGTCTGGAAGTCGGCGAAGGGCTGTTGGAGCTCGGTGTCGGCGGCGGCGAAGCGGGTCACCCGCTCGGCCTTGCCGTTCATGTGCTCGAGGACGGTGAGCCGGCTTGTGTCGAAGCCGCGGCGGCACAGCCGCAGCGCCACCTCGGCGATGGTGGTGCGGTCGCTGGTCAGCGCGATGATGCGGTTGCCCGGTGCGATGAGCGGCTCGATGAGGCATGACGGGCGGCCATGGAGGGACACGGTGTCGACATGCTGCAGCGGCCATTTGAGCCGCGCCGCGGCGAGCGTGAAGGCCGAGAGCTGCGGCAGCACAGTCATCTCGTCGGGCGCGAAATGGTCGAGCAGCGCCTTGCCGATGCCGAACGTCATCGGGTCGCCGGTCGCCAGAATGACCGTCGGCGTGCCGCGCCAGCGCGCGATCTCCTCGAAGATGCCACCGAGAGGAGTCGGCCAGGCGTGGCTCTCGCCCTTGACCTTGCCGAGAATGGCGAAATGGCGCTCCGCGCCGACCAGATGCACCGCCGCATCGATGGCCGCCGAGGCCTTGGGGCTGAGGCTGTCGCGGCCATCCTCGCCAAGGCCGACCACAGTGATCCAGGGCGGGCTCATCGCTCGCCCGCGGGCTCGCCGGCGGCTCCGCTGGTGATGGCATTGACCGCCGCTCCCGCCATGGCGGAGCCGCCGCGCCGCCCGAGCAGGGTGATGAACGGAACGCCGCGGCTGTCGCGTGCCAGCTCCTGCTTGGCTTCGGCGGCGCCGACAAAGCCGACGGGAAAGGCGATGATTGCCGCCGGCTTCGGCCAGCCGCGGTCGAGCCCTTCGAGCAGCGCGAACAGCGCGGTCGGGGCGTTGCCGATGACGGCGACCGCCTGGGCAAGCCGGGGCGGCCACAGGCTGACCGCGGCCGCCGAGCGGGTGGTGGCAAGGCGGCGGGCGAGATCGGGCACGGCCATGTCGTTCAGCATGCAGACGATCTCGTTGCGGGCCGGCAAGCGGGCCGTGCTGATGGCCTTCAGCGCCATCTCGCAGTCGGTGAGGATCGGCGCGCCATTCTGCAGTGCGGTGAGAGCGCTGGCGGCAATCGCCGGATCGAAGCGCAGCTCGGTGACGAGGTCGGTCATGCCGCTGGCATGCATCAGTCGCTCGGCAATGGCGGCGATCGCCGGCGGCAGACCGGCGAGCCTCGCCTCGACACGGATGATCGCGAAGGACTCGGCATAGATCCGGTCCGGATCGCGAAGATAGTCGAGGCGGGCGGAGTCGCCGGCCACTTCAGCGGCCTCTCAGGGTTCGCGGCCCGAGCGGATGATCGGCATGCGGATAGGGGCTGTGGTGAGAATGGCCGTGATCGTCGTGATGGTGATGATGGTGATGGTGATGATCGTGATGATGATGATCGTGATGATGATGATCGTGATGATGATGCTGGTGGTCCCGCTCCTGGCAGGCGCCGGTGCATTCGCCGTCGCACAGAGTGCAGCCGCTGCCGATGCCCTCGACATGGTGATGGTGGCTCATCTGCGGCGCGCCGACCTCGGCCTCGAAGCCCAGCACCTGAGCGCGGTATTTGCACAGGCCGCAATTCATCCGGTTGTCGCCCTCGAGGATCTGGGCGACGCGGTCGCGGAAGGTCTCAATGACCAAAGGGTGGTCGTTGAGATAGGGCGCATTGACGAACTCGATTTCCGGATGATCGTGCGCCACCCGCCCGGCATGACGGTAGATACGGTTGACGAGCACGCCGGTGAACAGGAAATAGGGGAAGACGACGATGCGGGGAAAGCCGAGCTTGACGGCGTGACGAAGCCCCGGCTCGACCAGCGGAAAAGTGACGCCGGAGTAGAAGGTCTCGCCCCAGCCGAAGCCGAAGCCTTCGACCAGCATGCGGGTAACCTTGGAGACGTTGGAATTGGCATCGGGATCCGAGGAGCCGCGACCCACCACCACGAGCATGGTGTCGCTCGTCGGCACCTGTCTCGTCGATGAGGCGACCGCCTGGCGGATGCGCGCCGCCGCGGCCTCGATCATGCGGCGCTCGACGCCGAGCTCGCGGCCATAGTCGATGGCAATACCCTGCTCGGCGGCGTAGCGGTTCAGCACCGAGGGTATGTCGTTCTTGGCGTGGCCGGCAGCGAACAGCATGCCGGGAACGGCGAGGATGCGGGTGGCGCCCCGGCGGCGCAACGCATCGAGGCCGTCGCGAATCACCGGGGTGGCGAATTCGAGATAGCCGTGCTCGACCGGCCACTGCGGAAAGGCCGCCGCGAGCTTGCCGGCGAGATTGGCGAATTCGGCGGTGGCAAGCCGATTGCGGCTGCCGTGACCGCACAGCATGACGCCGAGCCTGGCGGTCATGACGTTCTCAGGACCGACGCGCGTGACTGAGTAGCGCGAACAGGCGGCCTGGCATGGTGAGCTCCCCTTTCGGTTTCGGCAGGGTTCGCACCAGCCGCGCCGGCCCATGCCGGCTTGGCGTCGCCTCGGCAGCCCGCGGAATTGGCCCCGCATCTGGGTCGGCCGCACCGGGATTGCTTTCAGTTCCGATCGTGCTGGAACGCTGCAGCCGGGACCCTAGGGCCCGACCCCGAGACGGTCAAGGCTGCCGAGACGGGGAAATTTCCATTTGCACCGACTACAATCTGAAGTAAACAAACCGGCGCCTGCCACCATCGCATCGCTCGCATCGACCTGCAGGGGACCGTGCCGTTGCCAAACTCCTCGGAGCCACTCGCGTGATCGCAGCCATTCGCAAGCTTTTTGGGGTTGGCGCTCCTTCGGCTCGGCGCGAGCTGTTGCCGGAAGGCCTGCGAGTCTATGCGGTGGGAGACGTCCACGGGCGCGCCGACCTGCTTGCGGCGATGCTCGACAAGATTGCAGAGGATATGCAGGAACGGCCGGTGCCGGAGGCGCTCGAGGTCTTTCTTGGCGACTATGTGGATCGCGGTCCGGACTCGAGCCAGGTGATCGAGACATTGATGAATATGCCGGCCATCGGCGGCCGACGTTATTGCCTGCGCGGCAATCATGAGGAGATTTTGCTCGACTTTCTTGCCGAACCTGGTGTTCTCATGGATTGGCGACGGCTTGGTGGGTTCGAAACCCTGTTATCCTATGGGGTCGCGCCGCGCATGGCACTTCAACTCGACGATGTTGCCCAACTGCGTGACGAGTTCCTCGCGGCCGTGCCGCCGGGGCATTTGAGCTTCCTGAGATCAACGCAGCTCAGCGTCTCGGTGGGGGAGTATTTCTTCGTTCATGCGGGCATCCGTCCTGGAACGGCGCTGGAGGCGCAAAAGCCGGAGGACCTGCTATGGATCAGAGATCCGTTCCTGTTCTCACAGCGCGACCACGGGAAAATCGTCGTGCATGGCCATACGCCCAGCGAGGAACCCGAGGTGCTGGCCAACCGAATCAATGTCGACACCGGCGCCTTTCTGACCGGACGCCTGACCTGTGCAGTCCTGGAAGGACAGGATCTGCGTTTTCTCGATACGCGGTCACGTGGAACCGAACGCCGGCCCGAGAGTTCACAGCCGATGGCCAAAGATTGTTGAGAAGGTAGAGAAACCACGTTGAATTCGCATAGAATGGTTACAAATTCGGACCAGAGATCACTCGGTGGGAAATGAAGGTGGCCCCATGGTGGTGGTGCATGTTGCTGCCGGTGCCCTAGGAATGCTGGTCGGGCTTTTCCTGTTTCGGGGGTACGGTCTGCTCTGGATGCTGGTGTTGTCGGTGCTCGCCGGCAATGTGGCTATTTTGATGTCCGGCGTGGTGGTTGCCGTCAAAAGTTACCGCAATGTCCGCGACGGTGCGAGCGCGGAACGCTGGAAATCGGCTTCGAACGTCGATTAGCGATCGCCAACTGGCGTGTCTCAACGCGATGGCGAGCGCATCCGAGTCCTTTCGATCACTACGATTCATGTCCAAACGCTGATCGGCCGGTGAAAAGCTGATCGGCGTTCAGCTGCGGTTCAAGCGATCCGTGGCAGTGACGAGGGCGTGGGCGGGTGCTGGTTCGATGGGGATCAGATGAGGGCCCGCTCATGCAAGGTGTCGAGTTCTGTCATCGCATTTCTCGCTGCCTCCTTACTGCTCGGTGGGCCAGCAAATGCCGTAGAGACAGTCTGCG
>JBEVJH010000173.1:0-3058 GCA_040510355.1 Aestuariivirgaceae bacterium | reverse complement strand
TCGATATCGCCGTCGTAGGTGCTGATCAGGATTCCCTTGAGCGTGGTGGTGATGCCGTCACCCAGCACCGCCTCGATCGCCTCGGCATCCTTCGCAAGGCGGCGCAGCGGCGCGAACGCCCGCGTCTCCCGCCACTCGCCCGCGAGGTGGAGGATGAAAAAGGCCGCGTTCGCGGCCTCCTCCGACCGGTCCGCGCCGTCGGCGAACCGTTCCAGCACCCCGAGCATGCTGGGGACGGCCTCATCCCAGTTGTCGAGCGCCCACCGCATGGCCTCACGGGGCAGCTCGTGACCTGCACTCGCTAAGGCGCGGATAGCGGTCTCGACATCCATGAATGTCCTCCGTCCATGCTCGGGGGAGTAGGTGCGGCGACAGGGCCGTGCCCGTCAGATGTCGATGGGCTAGGCGGCCTTCCAGGCCAAGGGCAGGAGCGTGTCGAGCTGACCGCTCTTGGTGCGGCCCGAGACGATACGCTCGAGCGCCTCCTTGAGGTAGGCGAACGGCTCGAACCCGTTGAGCTTGGCGGTGCCGATCAGGCTGGCGACGATCGCCCAGTGACGGGCCCCGCCGTCCGAGCCGGCGAATAAGCTGTTTTTGCGGCCCAAGGCAATGGATCGGATGCTTCGCTCGACGGTGTTGGTGTCGAGTTCGACGCGGCCATCGTCGAGGAACAGGCTGAGCCCGTCCATGTGGCGTAGCGCGTAGCGGATCGCTTCAGCGAGGCTGGATTTGCCCGAGATCCGCTCGAGCTGGGCCAATAGCCAAGTCTTCAGGGCATCGACGATCGGGCGGCTATGTTCACGGCGGGCGGCGAGGCGCTCTTCGGCCGTGCGGCCCCGGATCCGCTCTTCGACCGCATAGAGCCGGCCGATCTGCTGCAGGGCCTCGAAGGCGATCGGCGACGTGGTCGCCTGGTGGCAGTCGTAGAAGTAGCGTCGACAGTGCGACCAGCAGAACGCCAAGCGCACCGGGCCGCTGGGCCCATCCCCTGCGAGGCGCTTGAAGCCGCCGTAGCCGTCGACTTGCAGGATACCGGTGAAGCCGGCCAGATGCGCCGCTGGTCGCTCGCCCTTGCGATCCTCGGCATAGACATAGGCCACCGCCGGCGGTGCGGGCCCCAGCCAGGGACGGTCATCCACCGCATAGGCCCACAGCCGGCCCATCTTGGTCCGGCCGCGCCCCGGATCGAGCACCGGCAGCGGGGTGTCATCGGCGAAGATCTTGGTCGAGCCCAGGATCCGCGCCAGAAGGCGCTCGTAGAGCGGCTCCAGCCACCAGCAGGCCCGGCCGACCCAGAGGCTCAGGGTCGAGCGATCGAGCTCGATGCCGTGCCGAGCAAAGACCTGTGCCTGCCGGTAGAGCGGCAGATGCTCCGAATATTTGGCGACCAGCACCTGCGCGATCACCGCCTCGGTGGCCATCCCGCCGTCGAGCGGACGTTCCGGTGCTGGAGCCTGGACCACCGCCCCCTCGCAGGCCCGACAGCCGTAGCGCGGCCGGCGGATCACCTTCACCCGGTACTGCGCCGGGACGACGTCGAGCATCTCCGAGTGGTCTTCGCCGATGACGTGCAGCGCCTCGCCGCAGCACGGGCAGGTCTTGTCCTCCACGTCGACCACGACCTCGATCCGCGGCAGGTGCGCCGGCAATGCACCGCGGTTGCGTCGGGTCGCTGGGCGACAGGGCGACGTCTCGGTCGCAGGGCCGGCCGCCTCCTGGGCGGCAGCCACCGCAGCGACAGCCTGCTCCAGGTCCTCGAGCCCGAGCTGCAGCTGATCCGTATCGAGCTGCTCGGAGCGGCGACCAAACTGGCTGCGCTGCAGCTGCTTGATCAGCGCATGGAGCTTCTCGATCTCGGCGTTCTTCGTCGTCAGGGCGGCGGCAAGCTCGCGCACGGCCTGCTGCAGAAGCGTAGGGTCGGAAGGTAATGCCGCCAAGTCAATCTGCATGACGTAAAGTAGCTGGTCCGCATCCATCTGTCGACCTTGAACATAGATCGATCAGCTAGTTGGACTAGATTGCCGTTGGATTGATCGTCTCGGCCATCGATAGCGCACGCCGCCAATCCAACCCCTCGATCAACATCGCGAGCTGGGCGCTGGTCAGGGTGAGAGCGCCTTCCTTTGCCGAAGGCCACACGAAGCCGCGGCGCTCGACCCGCTTGGCGAACAGACACAGGCCGGTCCCGTCCCACCAAACCGCCTTCAACCGATCGCCACGGCGCGAGCGGAACAAGAACAGCTGGCCGCCAAATGGATCCTGTAGCAGCACCTGCTGTACCTGCGCCGCCAGACCATCGAAGCCCTTGCGCATGTCCACCGGCGCCAGGGCCAGGTAGATCCGGGCGCCAGTCGGCGGTGTCAGCATCCGGAGCGAACACTGCCGAGAACCGCGATCACCTTGCGCAGCATGCTGGCCGCGACCCGCTCGTGCACCCGCAGCCGGCAGCCGTTCGGCAGCTCGATCTCGATCGTCGCTGCAGGCAGCGGCACGAACCCGTCGCCAGGACCTACCGTCGCTACCGACCGATCATTCTCCACGGTGATCGGCACAAACCCGCCGACAGCCGTGACCCCGGGTGAGGCAAGCATCCCGCTCGGCAGCAACCGACCGCGCCAGGCATAGAGCAGGCTCTCCGACACCCCGTGCTCGCGCGCCACCGACGCCACCGTGGCGCCCGGCTCGCGCGTCGCCATCACCAACCGCAGCTTGTCGGCCGGGCTCCAGCGGCGCCGCCGCTCGGCCCGCGTGATCACTTCGACCCGGCCGATCGCCATCCCTCCTTACGCCCTCCTCAAGGAGCCTCGCTTGGCTCAGGAGGACAATCGACCCGCGCGAGCACAGCCGGTCAATGTGGGGACAGCGCAACGCTTACGACCCAGGAACGCCAAGGCGATGCTCAAGGTGTCCGCCGCCACCGCAGGGGTGCGGACCGGAGCTGCCGTGCTCGTGCTCCGCACGGTCGCGGCCAAGCGCAGGCAGGATCAGAGGCTTTCCGCCGCCGATCGCTGGTACTGGCGATCTGGCTCGATTGCGAAACGGCCGCCCATAAACTCCC
>JBEVJH010000172.1:0-4376 GCA_040510355.1 Aestuariivirgaceae bacterium | reverse complement strand
TTCGACGGCGAGCCGGTGATCCGCCAGATCGACCGGGTGTCGACGCCGGGGCGGCGGGTCTATGCGAGCGTCAACAGCCTGCCCACCGTCTATAACGGGCTCGGAATCTCGATCCTGTCGACGCCGAAGGGGGTGCTGTCGGATGCCGATGCGCGCGCCCAGAATGTCGGCGGCGAAGTGATCTGCACGGTGTTCTGAGCGGGCGCCAGGAAGGAACAAAGCGATGTCACGCATCGGCAAGAAGCCAATTCCGGTCGCCCAGGGGGTGACGGTCTCGGTCGACGGCAACACGGTCAAGGTGAAGGGGCCCAAGGGCGAGCTCCAGACCGCGCTCGGCGACCTCGTCAAGGTCAAGGTCGAGAACAGCGAGATCGTGGTGGCGCCGCGCGACGACAGCAAGCTGGCGAAGGCGGCCTGGGGACTGTCGCGCACCCTCGTCAACAACATGGTGCTGGGGGTGACCCAGGGCTTCACCCGCAAGCTCGAGATCACCGGGGTCGGGTATCGGGCGGCGGCGCAGGGCTCGAAGCTGCAGCTCAATCTCGGCTACAGCCACGATGTCGTCTTCGAGGTGCCGAAGGGCGTGACGGTGACGACGCCGCGTCCCACCGAGATTCAGGTGGCCGGCATCGACAAGCAGCAGGTCGGGCAGGTGGCGGCGGAGATCCGCGGCTGGCGTCCGCCGGAGCCCTATAAGGGCAAGGGCGTGCGCTACAGCGGCGAGTATATCCACCGCAAGGAAGGCAAGAAGAAGTAGGGAAGGGCCGGGCCATGGTTCAGAAGATCACGCAGATCGATCGGCGCCGGCGGCGGGTCCGCAAGGCGCTCAAGGCGCGCGGCGGCGGCCGGCCGCGGCTGTCGGTGTTCCGGTCGAACGCCTATATCTATGCCCAGATCATCGACGACGACAAAGGGGAGACGCTGGTCGCCGCCTCGTCGCTCGAGAAGGATCTGCGCACGACGCTCGAGGGCACCGGCAACAAGGCGGCCGCGGCGGCGGTCGGCAAGCTGGTGGCCGAGCGCGCCAAGACCAAGGGCGTCAGCGAGGTGGTGTTCGATCGCGGCGGCTATATCTATCACGGCCGGGTCAAGGCGCTGGCCGATGCGGCGCGCGAAGCCGGGCTGAAATTCTAGAAGGGTGATGTCGATGAAGGTTTGGCATGGCTAGAGAACGCGAACGCGGCGGCGACCGGGAAGAGCGCGACAGCGAGTTTCTCGACAAGCTCGTCCATATCAACCGGGTTGCCAAGGTCGTGAAGGGCGGCCGGCGCTTCGGCTTTGCGGCGCTGGTGGTGGTCGGCGACCAGAAGGGCCGGGTCGGCTTCGGCCATGGCAAGGCGCGCGAGGTGCCGGAAGCGATCCGCAAGGCCACCGACAGTGCCAAGCGCGGGCTGATCCGGGTGCCGCTGCGCGAGGGCCGGACGCTGCATCACGACGTCGTCGGCCGGCACGGATCGGGCAAGGTGGTGCTCAGGGCGGCGCCGGCCGGTACCGGGATCATCGCCGGCGGGCCGATGCGCGCGGTGTTCGAGAGCCTCGGCATGCAGGATGTGGTCGCCAAGTCGCTCGGCACGTCGAACCCCTACAACATGGTGCGGGCCACGTTCGACGCGCTGAAGCGCGAGACCAGCCCGCGCTCGGTGGCAGCGCGGCGCGGCAAGAAGGTGAGCGAGATCATGGCGCGCCGGCGCGACGGCGAAGCGGTGCCCGAACAAGGCTGAGATTCGAGGAAGCGACTGCAATGGCGAAGAACGAGACCAAGAAGACAGTGACGGTGGAGCAGATCAGGAGCCCGGCGCGGCGCGACCAGCGCCAGCAGGCGACGCTGATCGGTCTCGGCCTGAACAAGCTCAACCGCCGGGCGACGCTCGAGGACACGCCGGCGGTGCGCGGCATGATCGCCAAGGTGGCCCATCTGATCCGCATCGTCGAAGCGGCGTGATGGGGCAGGACAGGACGGACCGAAGGCCATGAAGCTCAACAGCATCTCTGACAAATCGGGCGCCCGCCATGTGCGCAAGCGGGTCGGCCGCGGCATCGGCTCCGGCCTCGGCAAGACGGCGGGGCGCGGCGGCAAGGGCCAGACGGCCCGGTCGGGCGGCGGCAAGGCCGGCTTCGAGGGCGGGCAGATGCCGATCTATCGCCGGCTGCCCAAGCGCGGCTTCACCAAGCCGAACGCGCTCAGCTTCAACGAGGTCAATCTCGGACGGCTGCAATCGGCGATCGATGCCGGGCGGCTCGATGCCGGGAAGCCGGTGGACGCGGCGGCGCTGCAGGCGGCAGGCCTCACCGGCAAGCCGCGCGACGGGGTGCGGCTGCTCGGCAAGGGCGTGCTCACGGCGAAGATCGCGATCACCGTCAACCATGCCAGCCGCAGCGCGGCCGAGGCGGTCGAGAAGGCCGGCGGCACGGTGACGCTCCTTCCGGCCAAGCGTCCGGCCAAGGACGACGCGGCGGCCGGCGCGGGCGAGGGCTGAAACGGTTGCGTCTTTCGGTTCGGCTCCCGATATTTCGGGGTTCAGGGCCGCCCGAAGGCATGAGGTAGGACATGGCATCCGCAGCGGAACAACTTGCAGCAAACATCAATTTCTCCGCGTTCGCGAAGGCCGAGGACCTCAAGAAGCGCATCTGGTTCACGCTGGGTGCGCTGATCGTCTACCGGCTCGGAACCTACATTCCCGTTCCGGGCGTCGACCCGGTCGAGCTCTCCCGGCTGGTGCAGCAGAACTCGACGGGCATTCTGGGCTGGATCAACGGGCTGGCCGGCGGCGCGCTCGGCCGGATGGCGATCTTTGCGCTCAACATCATGCCCTATATCTCGGCGTCGATCATCATTCAGCTGATGACGACCGTGTCGCCCCATCTCGAGCAGCTCAAGAAGGAGGGCGAGCAGGGCCGCAAGAAGATGAACCAGTACACGCGCTACGGCACGGTGCTGCTGGCGGCGCTGCAGGCCTATGGAATCTCGGTCGGTCTCGAAGGGCAGGCCGGCGTGGTGCTCGACCCGGGGTGGTTCTTCCGCATCTCGACGGTGATCACGCTGACCGGCGGCACGGTGTTTCTGATGTGGCTCGGCGAGCAGATCACCTCGCGCGGCATCGGCAACGGCATCTCGCTCATCATCTTCGCCGGCATCGTGGCGGGCCTGCCCTCGGCGATCGGCCACACGCTGGAGCTCGGGCGCACCGGGCAGATGTCGACCTTCGTCATTCTCGGCATCATCGCCATGGCGCTGGTGGTCATCGCCTTCATCGTGTTCATGGAGCGGGCGCTGCGCAAGATCCCGGTCCAGTATCCCAAGCGCCAGGTCGGCGACCGCATGATGCAGTCGGACCGCTCGCACCTGCCGCTCAAGCTGAACACCTCGGGCGTCATTCCGCCGATCTTTGCGTCCTCGCTGCTGCTCCTGCCGATCACGGTGGCGAATTTCAGCCAGGGCCAGGGGCCGGAATGGCTGAACTACATCACGGCGCTGCTCGGTCACGGCCAGCCGCTGTTCATGGTGCTCTATGTCGGGCTCATCATCTTCTTTGCCTTCTTCTACACGGCGATCATGCTCAACCCGAAGGAGACGGCGGACAATCTCAAGAAATATGGCGGCTTCATCCCAGGAATCCGGCCGGGCGAGCGGACTGCCGAGTATATCGACTACGTGCTGACGCGGATCACCATGATCGGTGCGCTCTATCTGTCGGCGGTGTGCATGCTGCCTGAGCTTCTGACCTATTATGCCAGGATGCCGTTCTATTTCGGCGGCACGTCGCTGCTCATCGTGGTCTCGGTCACCATGGACACGGTCACCCAGATCCAGGGGCATCTGCTGGCCCAGCAATATGAGGGGCTGGTGAAGAAGGCCAAGCTCAGGGGCCCGAAGCGATGAACATCATTCTGCTCGGCCCGCCGGGGGCCGGCAAAGGGACGCAGGCCAAGCGGCTCGAGGCCAGGCGCGGCATGCGGCAGCTGTCGACCGGCGACATGCTGCGGGCGGCGATCGCCGCCGGCACCGAGCATGGCCGGACGGCCAAGGCGGTGATGGAGCGCGGCGATCTCGTCTCCGACGAGACGGTGGTGTCGATCATCGCGGAGCGGCTTGATGGGTCGGATGCCAAGCGCGGCTTCATCCTCGACGGGTTCCCGCGCAATGTCGCGCAGGCGGCGGCGCTCGACCACATGATGGCGAACCGCGGCCTCAAGCTCGACCTGGTCATCGAGCTCGCAGTGGACGACGAGGCGCTGGTCAGGCGGCTGAGCGGGCGGTTCAGCTGCTCGGGCTGCGGCAAAGGGTACCATGATGCCTTCGAGCGGCCGCGGTCGGAGGGGCGGTGCGATGCCTGCGGCGGCAGCCATTTCGTGCGGCGGCCGGACGACAATGCCGA
>JBEVJH010000171.1:0-14216 GCA_040510355.1 Aestuariivirgaceae bacterium | reverse complement strand
ACCAAGCGGAAATCGCTGCCGGAGCGCAAGAGCAAGAGCCAGTAAGCTAGGGCAGTAGGCAGTAGGCAATAGGCAGTGGGGAAGATATCGACTCGCTGCCTAACGCCTACTGCCCTGACTAGACCAGCCGGCTCTGATCGATGGCGGCGCCGATGAAGCTGCGGAACAGCGGATGGGGCTCGAAGGGCCGTGACTTGAGCTCGGGGTGGAACTGCACCCCGATGTACCAGGGGTGATCGCTGATCTCGATGATCTCGGGCAGAAGGCCGTCCGGCGACATCCCCGAGAAGGTGATGCCCTTGGCTTCCAGGCCCTCCTGATAACGGGTGTTGACCTCGTAGCGATGGCGATGCCGCTCGGAGATGCGCAGGCCGCCATAGATGTCGGCGACGCGGCTCCCCGGCTTCAGCACCGCCTCATAGGCTCCAAGCCGCATGGTGCCGCCGAGGTCCCCCCCGGATCGGCGCTGCTCGAGCTCGTTGCCGCGCATCCACTCGGTCATCAGGCCGATGACCGGCTCGCCGGTGGGGCCGAACTCGGTGGAGGATGCGGCCGCGATCCCGACGAGATTGCGGGCCGCCTCGATGCAGGCCATCTGCATCCCGAAGCAGATGCCGAAGAACGGCACCTGGCGGGTGCGGGCAAAGGTCGCGGCGCGGATCTTGCCCTCCGAGCCGCGCTCGCCGAAGCCGCCGGGCACCAGGATGCCGTGGACCCCCTGGAGATAGGGCGCCGGATCGGCGCGCTCGAACACCTCCGATTCGATCCATTCGAGATTGACCCTGACGCGGTTGGCGATGCCGCCGTGCACCAGCGCCTCGTTCAGCGATTTGTAGGCATCGAGCAGGCCGGTATATTTGCCGACCACCGCGATGGTGACCTCGCCGTCGGGCGTCGAGATCCGCTCCGAGATCGCCTGCCAGCGCGACAGATCCGGGAGTGTCGGGTCGGTGATCCCGAAGGCGGCGAGCACCGCCTCGTCGAGGCCTTCGCGATGGTAGGCGACGGGCACGTCGTAGATCGAGGCGACGTCGAGCGCCTGGATCACCGCCGAGGGACGGACATTGCAGAACAGCGCAATCTTGCGGCGCTCGTTCACCGGGATCTGGCGGTCGGCGCGGCACAGCAGGATGTCGGGCTGAATGCCGAT
Organism: Aestuariivirgaceae bacterium; assembly: GCA_040510355.1. Classification (GTDB taxonomy): domain Bacteria; phylum Pseudomonadota; class Alphaproteobacteria; order Rhizobiales; family Aestuariivirgaceae; genus DATAFF01. Next base: position 13,066 of record JBEVJH010000171.1, on the reverse strand, counting down.
CGAGCGAAGCTCCTTCACCGAATGCTGGGTCGGCTTGGTCTTGAGCTCGCCGGCCGACGGGATGAACGGAACGAGCGTCAGATGGATGAAGATCGCCTGGCCGAGCGGCAGCTCCTGGCCGAGCTGGCGGATAGCTTCGAAGAACGGCAGGCCCTCGATGTCGCCGACCGTGCCGCCGATCTCGACCAGCACGAAGTCGAAGCCGTCATTGCCGGACAGGATGAAGTCCTTGATCGCATCGGTGACGTGCGGAATCACCTGCACCGTGCCGCCGAGATAGTCGCCGCGCCGCTCGCGCGCGATGATGTCCATGTAGAGACGGCCGGTGGTGATGTTGTCCTGCCGGTTCGACGAGCGGCCGGTGAAGCGCTCGTAATGGCCGAGATCGAGGTCGGTCTCGGCACCGTCGTCGGTCACGAACACCTCGCCGTGCTGATAGGGGCTCATGGTGCCGGGATCGACATTGAGATAGGGGTCGAGCTTTCGCAGCCTCACGGAATAGCCGCGGGCCTGCAGCAATGCGCCGAGCGCTGCAGATGCCAAGCCTTTGCCAAGCGAAGAGACCACGCCGCCGGTGATGAAGATGTACCGCGCCATGGGACTTTGGATATAGAGGGAGTCGGCTTCCCGGCAAAGCGAAAAAGCCGAGCCTCCACAAGCTTCGTTACACCCTAGTCGTTGGTCGGCACCTGCGGCCCGGACGGCGGGGCGGCCGGGGCGGCCGGTGCCGATTGCTGAGGTTGCGGCGCCCCGGGCAGGCGGGGCAGCACCGAGCCGCCACCTGGCGCGGGCGCACCCGGCGCGTTCTGCTGGGTGCCGCTCGCCGGGACGCGGTCGAACACCGACCCCGCATGGCTGCCCTGTCGCGCCAGGATGGTCAGGCTGATCGACGTGATGAAGAAGGCGACCGCCAGGACCGCGGTGCTCCGCGTCAGCACATTGGCGGTGCCGCGGCTCGAGAACAGGGCGCCGGCGCCGCCGCCGCCTATTCCGAGAGCGCCGCCTTCGGAGCGTTGCAGCAGCACCGTCACGATGAGCGCGATGGCAATCAGGAGATGAATGACCAGCAGGACGGCTGACATGTGCGTGCGATTCCGAGGGCCTCTGTCGGGGCGAGCGGTTTAGCGCGGATGCAAGGCGGTTGCAACCGCACGACGCCGCTCAGGCATAGGCCTTGATGATCCCGATGAAATCGGCGGCTTTGAGGCTTGCGCCGCCGACCAGCGCACCGTCGACATTGTCGGCATCGAGAAGCTCGGCGGCATTCTCCGGCTTGACCGACCCGCCATAGAGAACGCGGATGCCTGTCCCCTGCTCTTCTCCAGCCTTTTCAATGAGATCGCGCCTGATATGGCGATGCACCTCCTCGACCTGATCGCGCGTCGGGGTACGGCCGGTGCCGATCGCCCAGACCGGCTCGTAGGCGATCACGGTATCGTCGCTGGCGAACCCTGCCGGCAGCGAGCCGGCAAGCTGCCGGGAAACCACCTCGAGGGTGCGGCCCGATTCGCGCTCTTCCAGGGTCTCGCCGATGCAGATGATGGCGGTAAGCCCCGCCCGGCGGGCCGCCTCGGCCTTGTCTTTGACCATTGCATCGGTCTCGCAGTACCGCGTGCGGCGCTCCGAATGGCCGACGATCACCGCCGTGCACCCGGCGTCATCCAGCATTTCGGCGGAAATTTCGCCCGTGAAGGCGCCGGCGGCCGCGGCATGGCAGTCCTGGCCGCCCACCTTGATCCTGGAGTTGCTGAGGAGCTGCACAACCGGGCGGATGAGGGTGGCGGGCGGACACACCATGACGTCGCAGGCGAGCCGCACGCCTTTCAGCATGTCGGCAAGCAACCGCACCTCCTTGAGCTCTGCGGTCAATCCGTTCATCTTCCAATTACCGGCCACCAGGGCCTTGGGACCCGCCATTTCCACTCTTCCTGACACTGTCACTTGCCCAACCCAAGCCGCTCGCATGGACTTGCGAACCGCGTGGGCATACCTAATATGCACCGCGCGCGGAAGATTTTTCCTGCCTTCATTCGAATTCGAGGAAACCGACACCCCATGATGGAAGCCCTTCGCTCCTCCGCCGGGAGCTGGATTGCGAAGATCTTTATCGCTCTCCTTGCGCTGAGCTTCGGCATCTGGGGCATCGCCGACGTGTTCCGCGGGCGCACCAGCGACGAGCTGGCGAGCGTCGGCGGCAAGAAGATCACCGGCGAGGAGTATCGCCGGGCGTTCGACCGCCAGGTCCGGACGTTCAGCCAGCAGCAGGGCGTCCAGATCACGCCCGACCAGGCGCGTGCCATCGGGCTTGACCGCCAGGTGCTGGCCCAGCTGCTCCAGGAGGCATCCCTCGATGCCCAGGCGGCCAAGCTCGGCCTGGCGATCTCGGACGCGTTGATCGCCGAGCGGATCGCCTCCAACAAGGCCTTCCAGGGGGCCGACGGCCAGTTCGACGCCAACCGGTTCCGCCAGATCCTGGCCAGCAACGGCCTGAGCGAAGGCGAGGTCGTCGCGCTTGAGAAGGAGAGCCTGCTCGGCGGCGGCATCGTCGATGCGCTGACCAGCGGCACCGAGATCCCCAAGACCATGGCGCAGATCGCCTGGCGCCATCGCAACGAGCAGCGCGATGTCAGATATTTCCTCATCGCCGGCGACAAGATCGTCGTCCCGCCGCCGTCGGACAGCGATCTCAAATCCTACTACGACAACCATCCGCAGGCCTTCTCGGTCCCCGAGCGGCGAACGGTGGCGGCGCTGGCGGTGACGCCGCAGGCGCTGGCGCCGTCGATCGCCCTCAGCGACGAGGAGCTCGCAAAGCAGTTCGAGAGCCGGAAGGACAAGTTCGCCGTTCCCGAGACGCGGCGGATCGAGCGCATTCCGTTCCCTTCGGTCGAGGAGGCGCAGAAGGCCCGCACGCGGATAATGCAGGGCACGCCCTTCGCGACGATCGGCACCGAGCGCGGCTTCACCGACAAGGACATGGTGCTCGACAAGGTGAGCAAGAACAACATGCGCGACCCGGCCGTCGCCGATGTCGCCTTCGCGCTGAAGGACGGCGAGGTCAGCCAGCCGGTCCAGGGGCGCTTGTCGGTGTTCCTGGTCAAGGCCAGCAATATCGAGCCCGGCCACGAGCGCTCCTTCGCGGAGGTGAAGGACGCGCTGCGCACCGAGCTGCAGCTCGAGCGCGCCCGCGACTCGATCATCGACCTGCACGGCAAGATCGAGGATGCGCGCGGCGGCGGCGCGACGCTCGAGGAGGTGGCGCGCGACAACAAGCTGTCGCTCAAGGTGCTCGGCCCGATGGACCACAACGGCACCGGCGTCGACGGCAAGGACGTCGCCGACATTCCGGCGAAGTCGGAGCTGCTCAAGGCGGCGTTCGAGAGCGATATCGGCGTCGACAACGAGCCGCTCAGCACCAATGACGACGGCTTCATCTGGTACGAGGTCCGCGAGGTCAAGCCGGCGCAGCGCAAGCCGCTCGAGGAGGCCAAGGCCGAGGTGGCGCAGGCATGGAGCGAAAGCCAGCGGCGCGACCGGCTGGCCAATCAGGCAAAGGCGCTGGTCAAGCGGGTCGAGCAGGGAAGCAAGCTCGAGGATCTCGCCAAGGAGCAGGCGGCCGAGATCAAGACGCAGAACGGCGTGAAGCGCGGCACCTCGTCGGAGGTCTTCGACAATGCCGCCGTCACCGCGCTGTTCGCGGTGCCGGAGAACGGCTTCACCTATGCGCTCGAAGGCGACGGCAAGCACGCCAAGATCATTCAGTCGTTGCCCGTCATGGCCGAGCCCTTCGATGCCAATGCGGCGGACGTCCGCAAGATCGCCGAGGTGCTGTCGCAAAACCTGTCGAGCGACATCTCGTCCCTCTATCTCGCCGAGCTTCAGCGCAGCCTCGGCGTCAGCTTGAACGAGGCGCTCTGGCAACAGGTCAACGGCAACCGCAGTTGATTTCGACCCTGCCCGGCGTTTCCGCCAATTGCGATTGGAGCCCATGACCACAGCGCCCGACTTCGACAGCTTCGCCAAGTGCTATGACAACGGCGAGTCGCAGGTCGTCTGGACGCGGCTGGTATCCGATCTCGAGACGCCGGTGTCGGCGATGCTCAAGCTGGCGCGCGACGGCCACTATTGCTTCCTGCTCGAATCGGTGGAGGGCGGCGCGGTCAGGGGCCGCTACTCGATGATCGGGGTGCGACCGGACCTCATCTGGCGCACCCGGGACGGCAAGGCCGAGATCAACCGCCAGGCGCGGCATGATCCGACCGGTCCGTTCACGCCCTGCGAGGGCGGCCCGCTGCAGTCGCTCCGGGCGCTGCTCCAGGAGAGCCGCATCGCGCTGTCGCATGATCTGCCGCCGATGTCGGCGGGGCTCTTCGGCTATATGGGCTACGACATGGTGCGGCTGATGGAGCGGCTGCCGGCGCCCAACCCCGATCCGCTCGGCCTGCCGGACGGCATCATGATGCGGCCGACGGTCATGTGCATCTTCGATTCGGTGAAGGACGAGGTGACGCTGGTGACGCCGGTGTTCCCCGACCGGGCGAGCACGGCGCGCGCCGCCTATGCCAGGGCCTGCGAGCGGCTCGAGAGCGTCATGGACGGACTCGACCGGCCGCTCGACCAGCGGGCCCTCGATGATCCCCAAGCGCTGCCGATCGCCGCCGCCCGCTCCAACACCACGCCGGAGGAATATTGCGCCATGGTCCTCAGGGCGAAGGACTATATCGGCGCCGGCGACATCTTCCAGGCGGTGCTTTCGCAACGCTTCGAGACCGATTTCCCCCTCCCCCCGATCGCGCTCTATCGCGCGCTGCGGCGGGTCAATCCGTCGCCCTTCCTCTATTATCTCGACTTCGATTCCTTCTCGCTCATCGGCTCCTCGCCCGAGATCCTGGTCAGGGTGCGCGACGGCAGGATCACCATCCGGCCGATCGCCGGGACGCGGCGGCGCGGCACCACGCCGGCCGAGGACAAGGCGCTGGCAGAGGAGCTCCTCGAGGACGAGAAGGAGCGCGCCGAGCATCTGATGCTGCTCGATCTCGGGCGCAACGATGTCGGGCGGGTGGCCGAGATCGGCAGCGTCAAGGTCACCGACCAGTTCATCCTCGAATTCTACAGCCAGGTGATGCACATCGTGTCGAATGTCGAGGGCAATCTCGATGCCCGCAGGTTCGATGCCATCGATGCGCTGTGCGCCGGCTTTCCCGCCGGCACCGTCTCGGGCGCGCCCAAGGTCCGCGCCATGGAGATCATCGACGAGCTGGAGAAGGAGAAGCGCGGCCCCTATGCGGGCTGCGTCGGCTATTTCTCGTCGAATGGCGACATGGACACCTGCATCGTGCTGCGCACCGCGATCGTCAAGGACGGCAAGATGCATGTCCAGGCCGGCGCCGGCGTCGTCGCCGACAGCGTGCCGGAAAGCGAGCAGACGGAATGCGTGAACAAGGCCAAGGCCCTGTTCCGCGCCGCGGAGGAAGCCGTCCGCTTCGCCGGCCGCTCGGTCCGCGGGCAATAGACGAGGCAGTCGGCAGGTAGGCAGTAGGCCGTGACCTTTGCTCCACGCCCTGCCTACCGCCCAATGCCGACTGCCTATGATCCCCTACTGCGCCACCAGGCCTGGGCCTTCCTGCACGCGCGTGACCGGCGGGGGATTCCATTTGCCGGTGAGCGCCTCCGACCGTGGCGCGTAGAGCCGCATGGTCAGATTGAACGCGCCCTTGGGCGCCGGCAGCCAGTTCGCTTCCTTGTCCTTGCCCGGGCTCTCGTTCTGGAAATAGAGGTCGAGCGATCCGTCGGAATTGTAGGCGAAGGGCATCCAGCTGCTGACCGCGAACCGATTGAGCGGGTTGGCGACCTGGAATCCTTCGGCGTCATAGAGCGTGATCGACCAGAAGGCGTCGGCAGGCGGCGTCGCGCCCTTGCCGAAATGCAGCGTGTATTTGCTCGCTCCGTCGAGCGGCTTGCCGGACTCGTCGGCGAGATTGAGCGGGTAGATCGCGTCCTCCGGGAGATTGGCGCCGAGACCGAGCTGCGCGACCATCGCCCGCTTCAGGTAGTAATTCCCATAGACCCCCATGGTGTCGGTGTTCATCGACCAGCCGTCCACCACGCGGGCCAGCGTCGGCACCTTCCAGGCCATGAGCTTGTGGGCGTCGTCGGGCGCCGTTGCCAGAGCCTTGCGAACCGCCGGGTCGCTCTTGTCGAGATCGAAGCTCTCGCCGGGCTCGAAGCCGAGCCTCTTCAATTGCGCGATGATGGGCTGATCGGTGATGTGGGGCGGGTTGACCTTGAGAAGCTCGGCCGCATAGGCGAAGAACCGGTCGGCCGGCATGGTGTCGACCTGGACCTTGGGCGGGGTCTTCATATCGACGCTCGGATCGATCGCGACCTCGACCGGCTTCGGCGTCTTGCCCCAGCTCGACAGTGGCGTCACCTTGTAGCCGGCCTGGACCTTGTGCACGGCGTCATAGTCCGGCGGGCCGTCCGTCCGGGTGCGCCCGATGACCCACACATAGGGCGTGGGTGCGGCGATCTGCGACATGCCTTGCGGAACCGTGCCGCTCCAGCCCGGCGGGGTGACCAGATAGTCGGCAGCCTTGGTGCCGGTGGTGCGCCAGCCGGGCGAAGCGAACACGTCGGTCCACATGTCCAGCATCGGCAGGAGATAATAGCGCCCATCGGTGTCGGGAGCCGACACCACCATCGGCTCCTTGGTGATGTCGAGCCAGGCGATCGAATAGAGGGTGTCGAAGTTGACCCTCACCACCAACCTCATGTCGGCCGCCGGATAGGCGGGAATGTTGGTGAACATGTTCATCGGCCCTTTGCCGAACTCCTTGCCGGGCGCGATGTTGGTCGACTGCTTGCGCGTCACGTCCATCGTGATCAGGGGGTAGAAGTAGAGATAGGCGTTGACCCCGATGGCGCGCGCCTCCTCCTCGGTGACGGCGCCGGCCTCGGCGCTGAGCGGCGTCGCCGAAGCGGCGAACACGCCAAGGGCGACAACAGCGGCCCAATTCCTGCACTTCATTGCTTGCTCCTTCAGAACGTTGAACCTCGCCGGCGCCCAAGGCTACCTTGCTTTGCGCGATCTTTCAGCTGGGGCAAACCCCGAAAATGACCGGCGGGACTCCCACCCACTTAAGGCTGTAAGAGCCGGCCGGAGATTGCTATACGCAAGAACGAACACGGCTTCCCGAGGTGCCGGGGGCGCAAGGGCCAGAACGTGACATGATCATCCTGATCGACAATTACGACAGCTTCACCTTCAACCTCTACCACTATCTCGGCGAGCTCGGCGCCGAGACGGTGGTGCATCGCAACGACCAGATCAGCGTCGGCCAGGTGCTGTCGGCGGGTCCGGAGGCGATCGTGCTGTCGCCCGGGCCTTGCACGCCGAACGAGGCGGGGATCTGCCTCGATCTCGTCAAGGCGGCGGGCGATGCCAAGGTGCCGCTGCTCGGCGTCTGCCTCGGCCACCAGGCGATCGGCCAGGCCTTTGGCGGCCACGTCAAGCGGGCGCCGCACCTCATGCATGGCAAGCTGTCGGTGATCGCCAATACCGGCGAGGGCGTGTTCGAGGGCACGCCCAAGACCTTCCAGGCCACCCGCTATCACTCGCTGATCGTCGACCGGCCGACCCTGCCGGACTGCCTGCACATCACCGCCGAGACCGATGACGGGCTGATCATGGCGATGGAGCATCGCACCCTGCCGGTGCATGGCGTGCAGTTCCATCCCGAGAGCATCGCCTCGGAGCAAGGCCACAGGATCCTGCAGAATTTCCTCAAGATCGCCGGCGCCGCCGTCAAGCATTGAGCCGAGGCCGTTCATGTCCGACTTCAAGCCGCTGATCGCCAAGGCCGCCGACGGGCGGGCCCTCAGCGTCGAGGAGGCGAAGCGGGCGTTCGACATCATGATGTCGGGCGAGGCGACCCCGGCCCAGATCGGCGGTCTCCTGATGGCGCTCAGGGTGCGCGGCGAGGCGGTCAGCGAGATCACCGGCGCCGTCATGGCGATGCGGGAGCGCATGGTGCGCGTCGAGGCGCCGGCCGGCGCGCTCGACATCGTTGGAACCGGCGGCGACGCCTCGGGCAGCTACAACATCTCGACCTGTGCCGCCTTCATCGCGGCGGGCGCCGGGCTCAAGATCGCCAAGCACGGCAACCGGGCGCTGAGCTCGCGGTCGGGCGCGGCCGACACGCTGGCGGCGCTCGGCGTCAATATCGAGCTGCCGCCGGACAGGATCTCGCATTGCATCGCCGAGGCCGGGCTCGGCTTCATGTTCGCGCCCTCGCATCATGCGGCGATGCGCCATGTCGGACCGTCGCGCGTCGAGCTCGGCACCCGCACCATCTTCAACCTGCTCGGGCCGCTGTCCAATCCGGCGGGCGTCAAGCGGCAGGTGATCGGGGTGTTCGCGCAGTCGTGGATCGAGCCGATGGCGCAGGTTCTCGGCAACCTCGGATCCGATCGCGTGTGGGTCGCCCATGGTGAGGGCGGCTTCGACGAGATCACGCCGGCCGGGGTCACCTGGGTCGCCGAGCTCAGGGACGGCGCGGTGCGGCGCTTCGAGATCACCCCCGAGATGGCCGGGATGGCGCGGCAGGACCCCGGCGCTCTCAAGGGCGGCGATGCGCCGTTCAACGCCGAGGCGTTGTGCGGCGTGCTCGACGGCAAGCCCGGCGCCTTCGCCGATGCGGCGCTGATGACCGCCGGCGCCGCCCTGGTCGTCGCCGATGCCGCCAAGGATCTCAGGGACGGCGTGGCGATCGCTCGCAAGGCCGTCGAGAGCGGCGCGGCCCGCCGCGCGCTCGACACGCTGGTGTCCGTGTCCAACTGATCTGGAGTGCCTGAAGGTGGCGAATATCCTCGAGCGGATTGCAGCCTATAAGCGCCAGGAGGTGGCGCAGGCGATGGCGCGCCTGCCGCTCAACGCGCTCATGGACGAGGCGCGCAACGCCGCACCCGTCCGGCCGTTCCGGGCAGCGCTCGAGAACCGCATCGGCCAGGGCGGCCATGCTCTCATCGCCGAGATCAAGAAGGCGAGCCCGTCCAAGGGATTGATCCGCGCCGATTTCGACCCCGCCGCGCTGGCGCGCGCCTATGAGGCGGGCGGCGCCGCCTGCCTGTCGGTGCTGACCGACCGGCCGTCCTTCCAGGGCGCGCCGGAGTTCCTGACGGAGGCGCGCGACGCCACCGGCCTGCCGGCCCTGCGCAAGGATTTCATGCTCGATCCCTATCAGGTCGCCGAGGCGCGGGTGCTCGGGGCCGACTGCATCCTGCTGATCATGGCGATGATCGACGATGCGCTGGCGCGCGACCTCGAGGCGCAGGCGATCGCGCTCGGCATGGATGTGCTGTGCGAGGTTCATGACGAGCAGGAGCTCGACCGGGCGGCGAAGCTGAAGACGCGCCTGATCGGCATCAACAACCGCGACCTCAGGACCTTCGAGACGCGGCTCGAGACGAGCGAGCGGCTGGCGCCGTTGCTGCCGGCCGGCGCGATCCCGGTCGCCGAGAGCGGCATCGGCACGGCCGACGACCTGGCGCGGCTGTCGCGGTCGGGGATCAATGCCTTCCTCATCGGCGAGAGCCTGATGCGCCAGCGCGACGTCGAGGCGGCGATCCGGGCGATCCTGCGCAAGGCGGAAGGATCTTAGCATGGCGAAGGCGCGGCTCACCCATCTCGACGCGGACGGCCGGGCGCGGATGGTCGACGTCTCGGACAAGGCGGTGACGCTGCGCGAGGCGACGGCCGGCGCCCTTGTGGTGATGGAGCCCGCGACATTGGCGCTGATCACGGCCGGCAAGGCGCCCAAGGGCGACGTGCTGGCGGCGGCGCGGATCGCCGGCATCATGGCCGCCAAGCGCACCCATGAGCTCATTCCGCTGTGTCATCCGCTGATGATCTCGAAGATCGCCATCGAGCTCGCTCCCGCGCCGGATCGAAGCGCCATTGCGGTGACCGCCACCGTCGCCGTCGAGGGCAAGACCGGCGTCGAGATGGAGGCGCTGACCGCTGTCTCGGTGGCCTGCTTGACGCTCTACGACATGGTCAAGGCGGTGGACCGGGGCATGCGCATCACCGATATCCGGCTGATCGCCAAATCGGGCGGGCGATCTGGCGACTACCGGGCGGATTGAGATGGCGCTGCTTCCGGTCGCCGAGGCGCGTGCGATGATCCTGGCCGGGGCCGAGCCCCTGCCGGGCGAGATGGTGCCGCTGGCCGAGGCGGATGGCCGGGTCCTGGCCGAGGACCTGCGGGCCAGCCGCGACCAGCCGCCCTTCGCGGCCTCGGCGATGGATGGCTATGCGGTGCGGGCGGCGGACATTGCCGCCCTGCCGGCGTCCCTCCGATTGATCGGCAAGGCGCCGGCCGGCCGGCGCTTCCGCGGCACCGTGGGTCCGGGCGAGGCGGTGCGCATCTTCACCGGCGCGCCGGTGCCGGGAGGCGCCGACACCGTCGTCATCCAGGAGAATGCGGTGGAGGCCGGCGGGCTGGTGACGGTCACCGCCGCGACGGCGCCGGGGCGGAACGTCCGTGATGCCGGACTCGATTTCCGCCGCGGCGCGGTGGTGCTGCCGGCAGCCGGCGTCCTCGGCCCGCGGGCCATCGGCCTGGCGGCGGCGCTGAACCTGCCGATGCTGCCGGTGCGCCGGCGCCCGGTGGTCGCCATCCTGGCGACCGGCGACGAGCTGGTGGCGGTCGGCGACCGGCCGCGCGACGACCAGATCATTGCGTCGAACGGCCATGCGCTGGCTTCGATGGTGCGGCAGTTCGGCGGCATGCCTGTCGATCTCGGGATCGTCGGCGACGAGGTGACGGCGACCGAGCGGGCGATCGCCAAGGCCGAGGGGGCCGATATCCTGGTCACCATCGGCGGGGCATCGGTCGGCGAGCACGATCTGGTGCGCCGCGCCCTCGAGCAGCGGGGCATCGCGCTTGCCTTCTGGCAGATCGCGATGCGCCCGGGAAAACCGCTGATGTTCGCCAGGGCGCAAGGGCAGAGCATCGTCGGCCTGCCCGGCAATCCGGTCTCGGCCCTGCTATGCGCCCGGATCTTCCTCAAGCCGCTGATCCACCGCCTGCTCGGGTTGCCGGCCGAGGAACGGCTCGCCAAGGCGCGGCTCGCTGCCGCACTGCCGGCCAACGACCAGCGCCAGGATTATGTGCGCGCAACGCTCGAGCGGGCGCCCGACGGGACCATGACGGCCGCCGCCTTCACGCGGCAGGACAGCTCCATGCAGGCGACGCTTCACCAGGCGCAGGCGCTGATCGTCCGGCCCCCAAACGCCCCCGCCGCAGCCGCTGGTGATATCGTCGACCTTATGGAAATCGACTTCTAGGTTCAAAATCCGCTTGCCGAACATAAGTGGAACAGGTAATGATGTTTCAGTTTTGTTCCGGACATGCCGGCTTTTTGGGTCGGAAGGGGGAAGCGTGCTGACACGCAAGCAATATGAGCTCCTTATGTTCATCCATGAACGGCTCAAGGAGGCGGGCGTGCCGCCCTCCTTCGAAGAGATGAAGGAGGCGCTCGATCTCCGGTCGAAATCGGGGATCCACCGGCTGATCACGGCGCTGGAGGAGCGTGGCTTCATCCGGCGCCTGGCGCATCGTGCCCGGGCGCTCGAGGTGGTCAAGCTGCCGGAGTCGGTGGCGCCGGGGCTGGCGGCGCCGCGCCGCGCCTTCGCGCCCAACGTCATCGAGGGTTCGCTCGGCAAGGTCCGGCCGCTGGCAACCCGCGGCGACGGGATGCCGCAAGGGGTGGCGGTGCCGGTGATGGGCCGCATCGCCGCCGGCGTGCCGATCTCGGCGATCGAGGACCACACCCACAACATCAACGTGCCGCCCGACCTGCTCGGCACCGGCGATCACTTCGCGCTGGAGGTCAAGGGCGACTCGATGATCGAAGCAGGTATTCTCGACGGCGACACGGTGCTGATCCGGCGCACCGAATCGGCGCGCAACGGCGACATCGTGGTAGCGCTGGTCGACGACGAGGAGGCGACGCTCAAGCGGATGCGCCGCAAGGGCGATTCGGTGGCGCTCGAGGCGGCCAATCCGTCCTACGAGACGCGGATCTTCGGCCCCGATCGCGTCCGCGTCCAAGGCACGCTGGTCGGGCTGATCCGGAAATATTGAGAGAGGCAGTAGTCGAATAGGCAGTAGGCAGTGAGGCGTGCACTTCGCTGCTGCCTGCTGCACCCGTGTTGCAGATTCGGCACGCCTCCAGCAGCATTTGCGCAACGGCTGCGAAAGAAGGTTTTCTGAACCGATTTCTCATCCTAATGTGCGGCCGGCTGCCGGTCGGCGTAACAAATGCAGCCCTTCATCCAAACAACATCATTCATGGTGGATGTGCCAAGTGTCGTCCTTGCGCAATTCCATTTGCGTGTCCGCAATCCTCGTGCTTCTCGGGTGTGGCGCTGCTGCGAATCCACATCGAGATTTTTCGATCGATACACGCGTCGCGACTGATGCTGCGGAGCTCTCGACCAGCATCCGGGGATTGCTTCACCAAACCCAACCCTCATTTGTCGCCCTGGTGGTCGGCGAGTCACAGGATATGCGTCTCAAGCAAGCATCGGACACGCCGCCCGAGGCGATGGCTGCGGGTAGTGGCTTCGTTATCGACAACAACGGCAATGTCATTACGGCGGCGCATGTGGCGATGCGGGAAGGCTCGCATGTTGAAGCACGCACTCCCGATGGTCGAATCTACTCTGGTCGCGTCGTGAAAATTCGGGCCGGTAATGATGTCGCGCTCATAAAGCTCTCCGGCTTTTCCGGCGTGCCGGTCACCCCAACTGCCAGAGTCTGCATGCGGCGGGGAGAGAGGGTTTTCTCGCTCGGCAAACCATACGCGAAACCCGACGTGGCGCGTCTGGGCGAAGTCGAGTCGATGACATTTGGTCGTAGTGTGCGCTATCGCAACTATGGCTATCCCGATGCCATGGTGTTGAAATTGGGCACCCGGAAGGGCGAGTCAGGCGGGCCTGTCTTCAATCGTCAAGGCGAGCTCACCGGCATGGTGGTCAGCAGATTGTTAGATTCAGCCGGAA
>JBEVJH010000170.1:0-4905 GCA_040510355.1 Aestuariivirgaceae bacterium | reverse complement strand
GTCAGCCGGTCATGATGATAACGCCGGTGGATCGGATCGCGCGACATGTAGTCGAGCGTGTCGTGCATCCAGCCCATGTTCCATTTGTAGCCGAAGCCGAGGCCGCCGAGATGGACGGGATGCGACACGCGCGGCCAGGCGGTCGACTCCTCGGCAACGGTCACCGCGCCGGGATCGGCGGCATAGACCTCGGTGTTCATCTCGCGCAGGAATCGCACCGCGTCGATGTTCTCGCGGCCGCCATGGATGTTGGGTACCCATTCGCCGGGCGGGCGCGAATAGTCGAGATAGAGCATGGAGGCGACGGCATCGACCCTGAGCCCGTCAATGTGGTAGCGCTCGAGCCAGAACAGCGCCGAGGCGAGGAGGAAGTTCGCGACCTCGCGCCGTCCGAAATTGTAGATGAGCGTGTTCCAGTCGCGGTGAAAGCCCTGCCGCGGGTCCTGGTGCTCGTAGAGCGCCGTGCCGTCGAACCGGCCGAGCCCATGCGGGTCGGAGGGAAAATGCGCCGGCACCCAGTCCATGATGACGCCGATCCCCGAGCGATGGCAGGCTTCGACGAAGCGCGCGAAGGCTTCCGGCGTGCCATGGCGGGCGGTCGGGGCGAACAGTCCGATCGGCTGATAGCCCCACGATCCATAGAAGGGATGCTCGGTGACCGGCAGGAGCTCGACATGGGTGAACCCCATGTCCTTGACATAGGGGACGAGCGTCTGGGCGAGCGCGTCGTAATCGAGGAAGCTGTCATAGGCGCCGCGCCGCCACGAGCCGAGATGAACCTCGTAGATCGAGATCGGGGCGGCGATGTCGTGGGCGCCGGCGGCGCGGGCGCGCCAGTCCGCGTCCTGCCAGGAATGGCTCGGCAGGCCGTGGATGCGCGATGCGGTCGAGGGCGGCAGCTCCTGCGCGAAGCCGAACGGATCGGCCTTGAGCGGCAGGAGCTCGCCCTGCGGCCCGAGCAGCTCGTATTTGTAGAGCGCGCCGCTGTCGAGCGCCGGCAGGAAGATCTCCCACAGGCCCGACTCCTGCCGCTTGCGCATCGGATGGCGGCGGCCGTCCCAGCCATTGAAGTCGCCGACCACGCTGACGCGGCTGGCATTGGGCGCGAACACCGCGAAGCTTGTTCCGGCAATCCCTTCGCTCGTCGCCGGATGGGCACCGAGCTTTTCGTAGAGACGCAGATGGCGTCCCTCGGCGAAGAGATAGTTGTCGACATCGCCGAGCACCGGCGGAAACCGATAGGGGTCCTCCTCCTCGAAGACATGATCGCCCTCGATGAAGCGCAGGCGGTAGCGCGGTCGCTCGCTCCGGTCGGGGAGGATCGCCGAGAACAGCCCTTCGCGATGGATGCGCTCGAGCTCGGCGAGCTCTTCGCCGCTTGCCGAATCGACCAACATTGCCCGCGCCACGCCGGGGCGGAACACCCTGACGACGAAGCCCTTATCGACCCGGTGCGGTCCGAGGACCGCGAAGGGATCGCCATGGCGGCCGCTCACCAGCGCATCGATCGTCCCCTGGGACAGCGGGTCGCGCGACAAGGCCCGCCGGCCGCTCGCCGCGGTCACGGCACGATGCCCCGTCGCCGCAGCAGCTCCATCACGCCACGCACCGGGATGGAGAGCCAGCCCGGTCGGTTGGCCGCCTCATAGGCGATCTCGTAGAACGCCTTGTTGAGCAGGAAGAGATCGAGCAATTGCTGGTCCAGTTTGATGGTGCTCGAGCGAATGTCGCCGGCAAAGGCGCTGAAATAGCTCGACAGGAAGTCGGCGGTTGCGCCGTCGCGCCAGCTGAGCGCGCGATCGTGCATGGCGACGGCCTGATCGGGCGCGAGGCTCGACGCCCGGTCCAAGGCCGACCACGCCGCATAGTCGAAGGAGCGCAGCATGCCGGCGACGTCGCGCATCGGCGAGGTCTTCTCGCGGCGCTCCGCCAGCGGCCGCTGCGGCTCGCCCTCGAAGTCGATGATCCACACATCGGTCTTGCTGACCAGCAGCTGGCCGAGATGGTAGTCGCCATGCACGCGGATGCATTGGCCGGCCGGCGGAATGGCGGCGAACTCCTCGAGGCAGCCGATGACCTCGTTGCGCATGTCGAGCAGATCGGCGATCTCGTTGCCGCCGCTCGATGCCGGGCCGCTCGCCGCCAGCAGCTCGAACGCCGCCTCGCCCTGCGCGCGGGCACGCTCGACCCAGGCGGCGATATGGCTCTCGTCCACCGGCACCGGCACGAAGGCGGGATCGGAGCGCGCCGCCGCGAAGGCATTGTGCATGCGCGCCGTCACCTTGCCGAAGCTGTCGGCGAGATCGAGCGGATAGGCGGGTGTCTCCGGCAGATGGACCGGATCGCCGTCGCGGCGTTCGCCGGTCAGCACCGCCTGCTGCAGGTGACGCGACAGGGCCTCGACGATGATGCCCCAGGCATCGCCCTGGTTCTCGATGCATTCGAAGGCCGCCGCGATGGCCGTGGGCGCGCCGTCTCGCGGCATGCATTCCGCGACCCCGAGCAGGGCGGGGCTCCTGTCGAACTGCGCCTCCTCGGTGAGGTAGCGGCCGATCTCGAGCTCGGGCTGGATGCCCGCCTCGGGCCGCCGATAGATCTTGAGCAGGATTCGATCGCCGACGATGACCGAGCTGTTCGACTGCTCGACGCCGACGCCGCGCACCGTCACCTCTTGCGGGATCGCGGCCAGGAGATCGCGGATCTTCAGGCTGCAGCTGAAGCGAAGCGTGCCGCCGGCCGCCTCCTGGTCCTCGCCGCGCGCCATGGCGTTGACGAGGCCCGAGGCCAGCGCCTCGTCATTGGCGGAATCGAAGATGGCGCCGACCCGCGGCCCCTCGCGGAGCTTGGCGAGGGTATAGGGCGCAACGCCGGAGTCGGGCCGAAGCTCGTGACCGCCCCAGCGCGCCGAGAGCGGCAGGAAATAGTGCTGGCGCCGGCCGTCGCGCAAGGTGACGTCGACGATTGTCAGAAGGTGGTGGGTGCCCTGCCATTCGAAGCGGGCGAACAGCCTGATCGCGGTCGTCGCGATGCCGCTGTCCTTGCCGGCGAACCAGCGCTGGCGCACGAGATATTGCGGCAGCACCTCGGTCTCGATCTGGTGCTGGTTGCGCTGGGTGATGGCGCTGTCGAGACCGTCGCGCAGCACCAGCGTCAGAAACTCCGGCAGAGGCTGCGGCGGCGCGGTGTACCAGCGCGGCAGCTCGGCCTCGCGGGTCAGCAGGAACCAGAAGAAGCCGTAGGCCTGCAGCATCACCGTATAGGGCGCCGTGCCGACCCGCGGGAAAGCGGAGCGCCCGAGCAGCTCGACCGGCACCGCGCCGGCCCAGGGCGAGAGGTCGAGATCGGCCGACTGGGCCGATGCCGAGAGATTGGCGACGCAGAGGATCTGCTCGTCGCCGAGGTCCCGGACATAGGCGACGATCTTGCGGTTGCCCGGATAGAGGAAGCTCAGGCTGCCGCGCCCGAAGGCGCGATGCTGCTTCCTGACCTGGATCAGCCGGCGCATCCAGTTGAGCAGCGAGGCCGCGTCGCGCTGCTCCGCCTCGACATTGACCGCCTGATAGCCATAGACCGGATCCATGATGACCGGCAGATAGAGGCGCTGCGGATCGGCGCGCGAGAAGCCGCCATTGCGGTCGGCCGACCATTGCATCGGCGTGCGCACCCCGTCGCGGTCGCCGAGATAGATGTTGTCGCCCATGCCGATCTCGTCGCCGTAATAGATGACGGGCGTTCCGGGCATCGACATGAGGAGCGCATTCATCAGCTCGATCTTGCGCCGGTCCTTGCCCATCAGCGGGGCGAGGCGGCGGCGGATGCCGAGATTGAGCCTGGCCCGGCTGTCGGTGGCATAGACCCGCCAGAGATAGTCGCGCTCCTCGTCGGTGACCATTTCGAGCGTCAGCTCGTCGTGATTGCGCAGGAAGATGGCCCACTGGCAGCTCTCCGGGATCTCCGGTGTCTGGCGCAGGATGTCGGTGATCGGGTGACGGTCCTCCTGCGCGAGCGCCATGTACATGCGCGGCATCAGCGGGAAGTGGAACGCCATGTGGCATTCATCGCCGTCGCCGAAATAGGGCCTCGTGTCCTCCGGCCACTGATTGGCCTCGGCCAGCAGCATGCGGTCGGGATAGGCCTCGTCGATCGTCGCGCGCACGCGGCGCAGCACCTCGTGGGTCTCGGGCAGGTTCTCGTTGTTGGTGCCTTCGCGCTCGCACAGATAGGGCACGGCGTCGAGCCGCAAGCCGTCGACACCCTTGTCGAGCCAGAAGCGCAGCGCCTTGGTGACCTCCTCGAACACCCGCGGATTCTCGAAATTGAGATCCGGCTGGTGGGCATAGAAGCGGTGCCAGAAATAGGCCTTCGCCACCGGGTCCCAGGTCCAGTTGGAGCTCTCGGTGTCGATGAAGATGATGCGGGTGCCGCGATAGCGCGTGTCGGTGTTGCTCCACACATAGAACGCGCGCTCGTTCGAGCCTTCCGGGGCGGCCCGCGCCCGCTCGAACCAGGGATGCTGGTCGGAGGTGTGGTTGATCACGAGCTCGGTGATCACCCGCATGCCGCGCCGGTGCGCCTCGGCGATGAAGCTGTCGAACTGCTCCATGTCGCCGTAATTCGGGTTGATCGCCTGGTAGTCGGCGATGTCGTAGCCGTCGTCCTTGAGCGGCGAGGGATAGAAGGGCAGGAGCCACACCGTGTTGACGCCCAGGCTCTCGATATAGTCGAGGCGCTGGATGAGGCCGGCGAAGTCGCCGACGCCGTCGCCCGTCGAGTCCTGGAAGGCCTTGACATGGAGCTGATAGATGATGGCGTCCTTGTACCAATCGGTTACAGAACGATCCACAAACCCCTCAGATCCAACTTTTGCTTCCGCCGTCGTGTCCACGCCAAGCTCCTCATTCCGAG
>JBEVJH010000169.1:0-8988 GCA_040510355.1 Aestuariivirgaceae bacterium | reverse complement strand
CCTTACTCCGCGGTCACCTGCTCGAGCGGCGGCTCGGCAGCTTGCGGCTCGATCCAGCCGGCCTTGACGCGGGCCGCCATGATGACGGCTTCGGCCTCGGCTTCGGACACTTCGAGGCCGCTGAAGGCACCCTCGTGCTTGACCGTCTCGCCCTGCTTGCGCTCGGTCCAGCCGGTCAGGTCGTCGGTGGCGCAGCCGGCCAGGTCCTCGACGGTGAGGATGCCAGCCTCACCGAGGGCGACCAGCATGGCCGGGGTGACGCCGTCAACCTCGGCGACGGCGTCCTCGACGCCGAGCTCGCGGCGCCGCTCATCCTGCTCGGCGGCGATCTTGGCGAGATATTCGCGGGCCCGGCCCTGGATCTCGCTGGCGGTCTCCTGGTCGAGGCCGTCGATCGAGGAGAGCTCCTTCTCCTCGACATAGGCGATCTCCTCGACCGAGTCGAAGCCCTCCGAAGCAAGCAATTGGGCAAGCATCTCGTCGGCGTCGAGCGCCTCGATGAAGCGCTGGGTGCGCTCGGCGAACTCCTTCTGGCGGCGCTCGGACTCCTCGGCCTCGGTCAGGATGTCGATGTCCCAGCCGGTGAGCTGCGAGGCGAGCCGCACATTCTGGCCGCGCCGGCCGATGGCCAAAGACAGCTGGTCGTCGGGCACCACGGCCTCGATGCGCTCGGCCTCCTCGTCGAGCACGACCTTGGCGACCTCGGCCGGCGCCAAAGCGTTGACGACGAAGGTTGCCGCGTCGTTGGACCAGGGAATGATGTCGATCTTCTCGCCCTGCAGCTCGCCGACCACCGCCTGAACGCGGCTGCCGCGCATGCCGACGCAGGCGCCGACCGGATCGATCGAGGATTCCTTGGAGCGGACCGCGATCTTGGCGCGGCTGCCGGGATCGCGGGCGACCGACATCACCTCGACGATGCCGTCATAGATCTCGGGCACCTCCTGGCCGAACAGCTTGGCCATGAATTGCGGATGGGTGCGCGACAGGAAGATCTGCGGCCCGCGCTGCTCGCGGCGCACGTCGGAGATATAGGCGCGCACCCGGTCGCCGGTGCGGAAGTTCTCGCGCGGCAGGCTCTCGTCGCGGCGGACGATGGCCTCGCCGCGGCCGAGATCGGCGATGATGTTGCCATATTCGACGCGCTTCACCACGCCGGACACGATCTCGCCGATGCGGTCCTTGTATTCGTCATATTGACGCTCGCGCTCGGCATCGCGGACCTTCTGGACGATCACCTGCTTGGCGTTCTGGGCGGCGATCCGCCCGAAATCGATGGGCGGCAGCGGCTCGGCGATGAAGTCGCCGACCCGGGCGGCAGGATTCTTGTGGCGGGCGTCGTCGAGCGTGATCTGGGTCGCGTCGTTCTCCACGGCCTCGACGACCTCGAGCAGGCGGTTGAGACGGGTCTCGCCGGTCTTGGGGTCGATCTCGGCGCGAATGTCGTTCTCGGCGCCATAGCGCGAGCGGGCGGCACGCTGGATCGCATCCTCCATCGCCTGCAGGACGACCCGCTTGTCGATGCTCTTCTCGCGAGCCACCGCATCGGCGATCTGCAAGAGCTCGAGCCGGTTGGCGCTCACTCCGGATTCAGGCATCGTCATTACTCCCTTGAATCACATCCATCTCACTGCCGTCAGTGGGGCTGGTGCCCGCCGGCTTGCGGCTGGCTTCGATCAGTGCGTCGGTCAGGACAAGCTTGGCATCGCCGATATCGCCAAAGGGCAGCGCCACCGTCACCGCTTCGGCGCCCGACTTCTCGGGCGGGAGCGTGAGGCGGACCGCGTGGCCATCGATGCCGGCAATGGTGCCGCGAAAGCGCTTGCGGCCGGACAGCGGCCTGAGCTCGATCTTCGCCTCATGGCCGGTCCATCGCGCGAAATCGTCCGGCCTGACCAGCGGCCGGTCGATGCCCGGCGAGGAGACCTCGAGATTGTAGCTCTGCGGCACCGGATCCTCGACATCGATCAGCGGCGAGACGGCGCGGCTCACGGCCTCGCAGTCGTCGATGGTGAATGTCCCGTCGGGCCGTTCGGCCATGATCTGGAGGGTCGAGGCGGTCAGCCGCACGCGCACCAGGCGGAAGCCCATGTCATCGAGGACCGGCTCGACGAGTCGGGCCACGACTGCCGCGGGTCCGGACTCGCGGGCAATCCTCGAACCGCCGGTATCGGGTCTGCGCTCTGCTTGCAACGATCGCCTTTCACGACAAAAAAAGCGGGCCCCGCAGGACCCACTCTCAACAAGTCTCCCGACGATAGATCAGGAGTTATGTGAGAATGAACTTGGCGCTCATATACGCCCGCAATCGCATCGGTGCAAGGGGGAAGGGGAGGCAGTCGGCGGTAGGCAGTAGGGAAGAGCACAAGTCACTGCTGACTGCCTAATGCCTACTGCCTCGCTTTTTTCTCAAATTCGAGGTGTATCGCCTTCGCTCCCCGGGACAGGGCCTTCGCCTCATAGCGGGTGGAGGGCGAATCGGGGCGCGGCCAGCGCCAGTCGGACGGTCTCTCGGCGGTCCAGGCGAAGCCGCCCTGGGCGAGGACCTGCTGCAGGGTAGCGACGGCGTAGTCGCCGGCATCGCTGACAAAGACGAAGCGGCCGCCGGGCGCGAGCAGTCGGTGGATCTCGGCGATGGTTGCCGGCTGGACGAAACGCCGCCGCTGGTGGCGTTTCTTCGGCCAGGGATCGGGGAACAAGAGATGGACCGCGACGAGCGTGCCGTCGCCGATCGCCGGCAGGAGATGGCGGACATCGTCGTCGAAGATCCGGACATTGGCAAATCGGGCGGCCGCGACCGCGGACAGCAGCTTGGCGATTCCGTTGACGAAGGGCTCGGCGCCGATGAAGCCGGTGCCGGTGCTGCCGGCGGCCCTGGCGGCGAGATGCTCGCCGCCGCCGAAGCCGATCTCGAGCTCGACCGCGGCGACCGGCGGATCGAAGAGGAGAGCCGGCGTGGCGAGCCGAGGGTCATCGATGGCAACCCTGAGCCTGGGCAGCAGTTCGACCATCAGGCGCGCCTGATGCGGGCGCAGAGCGTGGCCGATGCGGCGGCCGTAGAACTGGTACGGACGCGGCGTGCCGGTCAGGCGAGAAGTTCCCGCAACTGGTCGACGAGGTCGGTCTTCTCCCATGAGAAGCCGCCATCTTTGTCCGGTGATCGGCCGAAATGACCATAGGCGGCGGTGCGGGCGTAGATCGGCTGGTTGAGGTTGAGATGCTCGCGAATGCCACGTGGCGACAGATCCATGACGCGCGACAGCACCGGCTCGATCCGGCGCTCCTCGATGCCCTTGTTGGCGGTGTCATGCAGATCGACATAGATCGACAACGGCTCGGAGACACCAATCGCATAGGACAGCTGGATGGTGCATCGCCTGGCAAGGCCGGCGGCGACGACATTCTTGGCAAGGTAGCGGGCAGCGTAGGCGGCAGAGCGGTCGACCTTGGTCGGATCCTTGCCGGAAAAGGCGCCACCGCCATGCGGGGCGGCACCGCCATAAGTGTCGACGATGATCTTGCGGCCGGTCAGCCCGCAATCGCCATCAGGGCCGCCAATATAGAATTTGCCGGTGGGATTGACGTGCCAAACGGTGTTCTTGGTGATCCAGTCGCTCGGTAGGGCGGCGCGAACATAAGGATTGATGATCTCAAGAACGTCCTTGGAGGTCAGATCCTCATGAAGATGCTGGTGCGACACGACGATCTGGGTGACATCGGACGGCTTGCCATCGCGGTACTGCACCGTCACCTGGCTCTTGGCGTCGGGGCCGAGCTTGATCGCCTCGCCTTGACCGGCGCGGCGGGCCTCGCTCAGGGTCTTGAGGATCTGATGGGCGTAGTAGATCGGCGCCGGCATGAGCTCCGGCGTCTCGTCGCAGGCATAGCCGAACATGATGCCCTGGTCGCCGGCACCGACATCCTTGTTGCCCAAGGCATCGACGCCCTGGGCGATGTCCGGCGACTGGCCGTGCAGCAGCACCTCGACCGCGGCGCTCTGCCAATGAAAGCCGTTCTGCTCGTAGCCGATGTCCCTGATGGCCTGGCGGGCGCGCTCGACGATGCGGTCGCGGGTGACGCTTTCGGGGCCGCGATATTCGCCGGCAATGACGACGCGATTGGTGGTGGCGAGGGTCTCGCAGGCGACCCGGATGGAGCGCGGATCGGTGCCGGTGGCGAGCGCCTCGCCGTAGAACAGGTCGACGATCTCGTCGGAAATGCGATCGCAGACTTTGTCAGGGTGACCTTCGGAAACGGATTCGCTCGTGAACTGATAATTCCTGCGCGCCACCAGCCCCAAGCTCCTGATCGATCTCATGTATGAATGAAAGCGCCGCTGCCGTGCTGGCGCAGCGCGGGCGCACTCTTGGCAGGCTTCCCCGGCGAGGTCAAGGGAGGGTTAGGCTTGGGTTGTGGGTCGTTGCGCTGGCAGGCCCGTCACGCGGTGCCTTCGCCACCTCTGCCGGCTGGCGCGGGAAGAGGTGGCGAAGGGGAGTTCGATGAGTTTGCGACCCTAATCCTGCTTGGCGATGGCCTTGACGAGGTCCACGACCCTACGGCGCACGGAAACGTCGCCGATCTCGCTGAAGGCGCGGTTCAGCTGAATGGCTTCGCTCGAACCGAGGAAGCCCATGATCTCGCTCTGGCTGCTTCCCTGATCGTTAGCGCCGGGGCCGTTGGCTTCGCTCCGGCTGCCTGGCAGGTCTTCATAGAAGAACTGAACCGGAACCCCGAGGACCTGGGCCATTTGATAAAGCTTGCTGGCGCTGACGCGGTTCGAGCCCTTTTCGTATTTTTGCACCTGCTGGAAAGTCAAACCGAGATGCTCGCCCAGTTTCTCTTGACTCATCCCCACAAGCATCCGTTGCATTCTCACGCGATTGCCCACGTGGACGTCGATGGGGTTAGGGTTGCGTTTTGACATCATGTTCCCTCAGACCGTTTGCCCCCGGCCTGTCCGGACGAGCCCTTCCGTAATTGCTCTGCCGAATTTCGCCTTCAGCGAGTTCGCTGAAGATGCTTGCACGTGATAATACACGCCGAGGTTGGATGCAATCAAAATAAGCGTACCGGCTTCTGCAATCGTCGGTTCAGCGAGTTCGGAGGGAAGCTATGGCAACCGACGCAGCCGTGGCGAGCAGGGCAAGGAAGAACAGGGAATCGCCCAAGCGGGCGTATAGCGTCGCGGGCTGAGGCCGGGGCAGGACGGCATCCAGGGTTCCCTCCGTGCCGAGCTTCAACTCGCCGAGTGACCTACCGTAACCATCGAAAATCGTCGTGATGCCCGTATTGGCGGCGCGAATCATCGGCATGCCGGTCTCGATCGCCCGAAACTGCGCCTGCAGCAGGTGCTGATGGGGACCGCCGGATTCGCCGAACCATGCATCGTTGGTGACGTTCAACAGCCACTCGGCGGATTGGCTCTGCCTCGCCTGCTCGGGAAAGATCGCCTCATAGCAGATGAGCGGCACGAAGGGCGGGATGCCGGGAAGCGCGATCGCACGGCCGGTCTCGCCGGCTGCGAAGCCCTGCGGCGCGGCGATGAAGCGGCGGATGCCGATCGGGTCGAGCCAGCGCGAAAACGGCAGAAACTCACCGAAAGGGACAAGTCGAACCTTGTCGTAGACGGCTTCTATCGTGCCATCGCCGCCAATGGCGATGATGCTGTTGTAGACTTGCCGGTCCGGGTCGCGGCGAAGCGCCCCGAGAAGGAGGTGGCTGCCTTCGGGAAGAACATCGGCTATCTCGCGCAAGGCGGCCGGGGATTGGTCGACGAGAAAGGGCAGGGCGCTTTCGGGCCAGATCACCACGGTGCCACCATCGAGGGGCGCTCTACCGTCGTTGCCGCCGCGCGACAGCGCCAGGTAGCGGGCAAAAATGGCGCGCGCCTGGGCGGCGTCCCATTTGGTGTTCTGCGGCACGTTGCCCTGAACGAGGCGCAGCTTCAGACCGGTGCCGGCGGCGGCCGGGGCAGCGAGGCGCCCGTTGCCGGCAACTGTCGCAACGGCGGCTGCCGCCAGAATGAGACCGGCGACCGCCATCGCGCCTCGGCTCCGGGGCCTGGCGAAGATCAGGGCGGGCAGCCCGGCGCACAGGAGCACCACGAAAGTCAATCCGTAGATCCCGACGACGGAGGCGGCCTGGGCGAGGCCCGGTAGTCCTGCCGTAGCGTAGCCAGGCGTGTTCCAGGGAAAGCCGCTGAGCAAGTGGCCTCTCAGCCATTCGGCGAGGGCAAGCGAGACCGCCAGCGTGGCAATGCGGGGCAGGCCGGGCCGCGATGCCAGGATCGTCACCATGGCGGCGGCGCCCCAATAGAGGGCGAGATAGGCGCTCAGGCCCGCCACGGCGAAGGGGATCATCCAGCCATAGATCTCGGCCTCGACCAGAAAGGCATTGCCGACCCAAAGCAGCGAAGCCAGGAAATAGCCGAAACCGAACAGAAATCCGGCGAGGAACCCCCGCAGCGCCACAGCGCGGCCGGACCGGCCGACGGCATCGAGACTGGCAAGGAGGACAGGCAGGGTGAGAAACAGCACCGGCCACAGATCATAGGGCGGCAGCGCCAGTGCCGATGCCGCTCCGGCCATCGCGGCGAGGACAAGGCCCAAGGGAACGGGCAGGGTGATGCCGTGCCCGTCGCGCTGCAGCGCGGCGGAAATGTCAGGCGGCATTCGAAGGCGGCGGTTCGAGCTCCGGTGGCGGGGCGTCCGGCGTCCCGGCCAGGCCGGCGGTATGGATCCGGATCTTCTTCACCCGCCGCGGGTCGGCCTCGAGGATCTCGAATTCGAGACCGCTGTCGTGGCGCACCAGCTCGCCACGGACCGGAACGCGGCCGAGCATGGAGAAGACGAGACCGCCGAGCGTGTCGGCATCCTCCTCGCGCCCGGCCGGCAGGAGGCTGCGGTTGACCAGGGATTCCACCTCCTCGATCGGGGTGCGGGCATCGGCGATGAACACGCCGTCGCCAGTCTGGCGGAGCTGGGCCTCCGCGTCGTCATGCTCATCGGCGATGTCGCCGACGATCTCCTCGACGAGATCCTCGATGCTGACCAGCCCATCGGTCCCGCCATATTCGTCGACGACAATCGCCATGTGAATGCGGGTGGTCTGCATCTTCACGAGGAGGTCGGCGGCCCGCATTGACGGCGGCACGAACAGCAACGGGCGGATCAGGCCGGTCTGCCGCACCGTCACGGCAAGATCCTCCGGCCGCAGCACCATGCCCTGGCTCGCTGCCTCCTCGGGGTTCTTGGGACGTCGGCCGCGGCGCGGCCGGGCAAAGCTCTTCTCGGTCATCCAGCGCATGAAGTCCTTGATGTGAACCATGCCGGAGGGGTCATCGAGGGTCTCGCGATAAACCGGAAGGCGCGAGTGATTGGCGTCGGTGAAGCGGTTGAGCAGCTCGCGGGCACTGGCGTTGGCATCGATGGCGGTGATGTCGGCCCGCGGCACCATCACGTCGGAAATCTTCAGATCGGTGAAGGCGATGAGGTTCGACATCATCGAGCGGGCTTCGGCCTGGCCGTTGCCGCTCGCTTCGCCGTTCGGTGCCCGCGGCGCCGTTTCCCCTGGCGCCAGCGTCGTCACCTCGCGCGACGGTGAGATCAGCGATTTCAACCTCGACCACAGGCCCGACTGCCCTTCGGGCGATCGCGGGGAACCCTGAACAGCGGCGCTTGGATTGCTGGTTTGGCCTTCGTCCATCATCGATCGATTGGCGCGGCATCACCCGCGTCGGAAATCCCCCCATGATTCCGCTCGCCTGGGCCGATGTCCAGCTGCTTGAGCAGCTTGGCCTCAAGCCCTTCCATTATCTCGGCTTTTTCCTCGGTCTCATGATCATGGCCCAACAGATGCAGGGTGCCATGGATCACCAGGTGGCGAAGGTGCCGGTCGAGGGAGATGCCTCGTTCGGCGGACTCGCGACGAACCACGCCGGCGGCCAAGACGATGTCGCCCAGCGGCGGCGGCTCACCGGGCGGCAGTCCCGGAAGCTCAGGCGCCGGAAAGGAGAGCACATTGGTGGGGCCGGATTTGCCGCGATGCTGAAGGTTGAGCGCAGCGGCTTCCTCGTCGTCGACCAGGATGACAAAGACGGTACCACTGCGGCCGGCCGGCACGGACTGGAGCGTCGCCTCGACGGCCGACCGGATAAGCTCCACGGTGGTGCCGGCGGGCCCCCAGGCCTCCGAATCGACCTCCACGGCAATGTCCATGACGCGCGACTGTCTACCCTTTGCGGCCCGATGGCTTCTTGCCGGACTGTTCATAGGCTTCGACGATCCGCGTGACCAGAGGATGACGCACGATATCGGCGCTGGTGAAGCCGACATGGGCGATGCCTTTGACCGGCTGGAGCAGCTTCACCGCCTCCTCCAGGCCTGAGACGACACCGTTCGGCAGGTCGACCTGGGTCGGATCGCCGTTCACCACCATCCGGCTGCCCTCGCCCAGCCGGGTGAGGAACATCTTCATTTGCTGCGGCGTGGTGTTCTGCGCCTCGTCCAGAATGACAAAGGCGGATTTGAGGGTGCGGCCGCGCATGAAGGCGAGCGGGGCGATCTCGATCGTACCGTCGGTCATGCCGCGCTGGACCATGTTGGCCGGCATGACGTCGTACAGGGCATCGTAGAGCGGGCGGAGATAGGGGTCTACCTTCTCCTTCATGTCGCCGGGCAGGAAGCCCAGCCGCTCGCCGGCTTCGACTGCCGGCCGCGACAGGACGATCCTGTCGACCTTGCCGGAAGCCAGCTCGGCCGCCGCGCACGCGACCGCAAGGTAGGTCTTCCCCGTTCCCGCCGGCCCGGTCCCGAAAACCAGCTCGTTGTCCCGTATGGCCTGCATATAGGCGCGCGGGCCGGGGGAGCGCGGGGTGACGATCTTGCGCCAGGTCCTGAGGTGGAACTCGCCATCCGGACCCGTTCCGCCGGCCACCGACGACATGCGGATCGCCCCCTCGACATCGCCAGGGGTGACGTCGAGCCCGGC
>JBEVJH010000168.1:0-25924 GCA_040510355.1 Aestuariivirgaceae bacterium | reverse complement strand
CCTGCTGCCTTATTAGCGAAACTTTAACCCGTTCGGCGCCTAGATCGTGAAGCCTTTATTTACCATCAGCGCCAGTGATGTTTCAGGACCTGCAGACCGCGCATCAGGTTGCGCCACACGCTCTCAAGGGCGTCATCGAGCTCGCCGTGGCACGGGTCGGCAGCGGCATGGGCCTCAGGCTGCCGCGGCTCAAGGGCCTGGTGGCCGGCGGCCGGCCGGAAGGGATCAACCCCGCCATTGCGGGGCTGATCCGCGGCAATGGCGAGCTGGCGGCGGAGTTCTATCAGGGCCGTTACCTGCTGCTCGGCACGGTGGTCGAGGCGGGCGCGAAGGGGATCTTCGAAACGCCACTGCCGTCGCCCGCGGCCTATCGCGAGCTTCATGGCTTTGGCTGGCTCGGCCATCTCAAGGCGGCGGGGCGCGAGCTCGACCGGGCGCATGGCCGGTCGCTGTTCCAGGACTGGCTCGACCGGCAATGCTACCGCATGAGGGTGGCACACGAGATCGAGGTCAGGGCGCGGCGCATGATCTCGCTCGTTCAGAATGGCGGGTTCCTGCTCGCCGGCGCGCCATCGTCATTTGCCGCAAGCTTCTATGCCAGCCTCGGGCGGCAGGCGCGATCGCTCTATGGGGCGCCGCAAACGGGCCTCCGGCCGCCGGAGCGGCTGCAGGCGGCGATCGCGCTCGCCTATGCGGCGGTTGGGCTGACCGGGCTCGAGGGGATGTCGGCGCCGGCGCTGGCACGGCTCGGACATGAGCTCGATCAGCAGATCCTGCCCGATGGCGGCCACCTGTCGCGCTCGCCGGCGCAGCAGCTCGACCTGCTCGTCGATCTTCTGCCGCTCAGGCTCACCCTCGAGGCGCGGCGGCATGCGGTGCCGCCGGCAATCAACGGCGCGATCGAGCGGATGCTGCCGATGCTGCGGTTCTTCCTGCATGGTGACCAGGGCATCGCAACCTTCAACGGCAGCTCCGACCCGGCGAAGGCGAAGGTGGCGGCGGTGCTCGAGACCGACGACACGCAGGGGCGGCCGCTGGCGCATGCGCCGCATTCCGGCTATGCCCGGCTCGAGCAGGGCGCGACCGTGGTCATCGTCGATGTCGGCCGGCCGCCGGCGCCCGGGCTCAACACGCATGCCGCATCGGCACCGCTCGCCTTCGAGTTCTCGGACCGGGCGCACCGGATCATCGTCAATTGCGGGGCGCCGGCCTTCGCCGGAACCGAATGGGATCGAGCCTGCCGGATGACGGCGGCGGCGAGCACTGCCGAGATCGGCGGGGTGTCGAGCGGCCGGATCATCACCGGCCGGCTGGTCGAGGCGCTGTTCGGCACGCCGGTGCTGATCGGACCGCGCGACGCCCAGGCGACGGTCAAGCTGTCGGCCGAGGGGTCGCTGCTGGAGGCGCGCCATGACGGCTATGGGGCCGCCTTCGGGGTGCGCCATGAAAGACGGCTGTTCCTGGCGCCGGATGGCGGCGATCTCAGGGGCGAGGACTGGTTCGTCGCCGAGCGCCCCTCGGCGCAGCTCGACCAGCTGTCCTATGCGGTCAGGTTCCATCTCCATCCGGCGGTGAAGGCGATCGCCTCGAAGGACGGGACGAGCGTCATGCTGCAGCTGCCGAGCAAGGCTGGCTGGACCTTCACGGTGCGGGGCGGGACTCTGCGGCTCGAGGACAGCGTCTATCTGCCGGGCCGGCTGCAGCCGCGCCGCTCGCAGCAGATCGTGGTCAGGGGGGTGGTCGGGCGCCCCGGGCGGATCAATTGGGCGTTCAAGCGGATCGCCAGGAAGAAGCCGGCCAGCGATGGGCGGGCGGCCGGCGCCGGTCAGGCGGCGCTGCTGCTCTAGCGCTGGCGGCGAGCGTTTTCGGCGATGAGGCTGAGCAGGACGGCGCCGCAGATGATGAGGGCGCCGATCACCGCGTTGCTGTCCGGAACCTCGCCGGCCAGGGTCCATGCCCAGAAGGGGTTGAGCACGATGTCGAGCATGGCGATGATCGACACCGTCACGGCGCGCACCGAGCGGGCGCCGCGGGCAAGCAGCAGGATGGGAATGCCGAGCTGCAGCGGTCCCATGACGGCGAGAATGGCGATCTCGCGCGCGGAGACGGCGAAGCCGTTGCCGAAGGCCGCCGCCACCAGGAAGACGACGATGCCGCCGACCGCCATGGCCGGCATCAGCTCGACATTGCGAAAGCGGCGCAGCGAAAGGGCCTGGCCGGCGAAGCACAGGGCCACCAGCAGCGACACGATATTGCCGGCGACATGGCCGCTGACCAGGCTGCCATGGACGATGACGCCGACGCCGAACAGGGCGGCGAGCGCCGCCGCCCAGGTGAGGAGCGACGGCTTCTCGCTGGTGAAATAGGGGCTGAGGAGGGCCGTGAAGAGCGGCGAGGTCGCGCCGATCGCCGAGACATTGGCGGTCGAGCTCAAGGTCAGGGCGGTAACATAGAGGGTCGAGCCGACCGAGAAGAAGCCGGCGCAGGCGATCATGGCGGGGATGGGCACGGCGCGGAAGCGCGCCATAGCTCCGCGCAGCCCATAGGCGAGAACGAGATAGAGGACGAGGATGCCGGCCATGGCCAAGCCGCGCCAGCAATTGATCTGCCAGCCGGTGAGGCCGGGCACATGGCGGACGAAGGCACCCGACAGGGAGAAGCCGGCGACCGCCAGGCCAACCAGCATGGCGCCGCGTGCCACATTGACGTCGCTCGGCTCGAGGCGACTTTCGGCGCGCTGGTTATCGGTCATGGCAGCGCCCAGGCATCAGGCCCGCAGGCGTCGGTTCTCCGGATCGAAGGGCGACTCGGGAATGACGGTCGCCGGATAGGACTTGCCGAGGATCCGCACCGTCATCTCGTTGCCGAGCTCGCCAAGATCGGGACGGACCATGGCGAGGGCGAGCGACTTGCCGAGGCGCCAACCATAGCCGCCCGAGGTGCAGCGCCCGACAAGGGCGCCGCGCTTGTCGTGAATCGGCTCGGAGCCACGGGCGTCGACATCGGTGGTGCCGTGGACCTCCAGCGTGACGAAGCGGTTGGCGAAGCCGCGCTCGCGCCACTGCACCAGGGCATCGCGGCCGATGAACTCGCCCTTGTTCGGATGAACGAAGCGGTCGAGACCGGATTCGAGGGCGGCATATTCGATCGACAGCTCGCGGGGGATCAGGCGGTAGGATTTCTCGAGCCGCAGCGAGTCCATCGCCTTGATGCCGAACGGGCGGATGCCCATGGCGGCGCCAGCATCCATGATCAGGTCGAAGATGGTGTTCTGCATCTCGATCGGGTGGTGCAGCTCCCAGCCGAGTTCGCCGACAAAATTGACGCGCAGAGCATGCGCCTGGGCGATGCCGACGTCGATGAACTTGCCGGCGAGCCAGGGAAAGGCGGCATTGGAGAGATCGGCATCGGTGAGCTTCTGCAGGAGCTCGCGCGAACGCGGGCCGGCGAGCACCAGCACGCCATATTGAGTCGTGACCTTGTCGAGCCGGACCCCGCCCGCGGCGGGCAGAGCCTTCTCCAGATAGTCGTGGTCGTGGCGCTCGAAGGCGCCGGCGCCAACCAGGTAGAAGCTGTCGCGGCCGGTGCGGTAAACGGTGAACTCCGAGCGGACACCACCGTTCTTCGACAGCAGGTGGCAGAGCGCGATCCGCCCCTTCTGCTTGGGAATGCGATTGGCGAGCAGGCCGTCGAGCCAGGCTTCGGCACCGGGGCCGGAGACCTGGTATTTGGCGAAGGCCGACATGTCGAGCAGGCCGACATTGTCATGGACGTTGCGGCACTCATTGCCGACATGGGGGAAGTAGTTGGAGCGGCGGAACGACCATTTCTCGACGATGCGTCCATCGCTGGCGGCGGGCGCGTGATTGTGGTTGAGGAGAACGTCGGGGCGGTCGAGATCGACTTCCGACAGCGCGAGATCGGGCGGGGCGAACCAGCCGGGGCGCTCCCAGCCATAGACCGAGCCGAAGACCGCGCCCAGTGCCTTCATGCGGTCGTAGCAGGGGGTGCGCCGCAAGGGCCGCGCGTCGCTGCGCTCCTCGTCGGGATAATGCGGGGTGAAGACGTTGCGATAGGCTTCCTCGTTCTTGACCTTGAGGTAGCCGCGGGCGGCGTAGGGGCCGAAGCGGCGCGGGTCGACGCCCATCATGTCGATTGACGGCTCGCCCTCGACGATCCATTCGGCAAGCTGCCAGCCGGCGCCGCCGGAAGCGGTGACGCCGAAGGAATGGCCTTCGTTGAGCCAGAGATTGCGCCGGCCCCAGGCCGGGCCGATGATCGGCGAGCCGTCCGGCGTATAGGCGATGGCGCCGTTGTAGACCTTCTTGATCCCGACCTCGCCAAAGGCCGGAACGCGGACCATGGCAGCCTCGATATGCGGCGCCAGGCGGTCGAGATCCTCCTGGAACAGCTCGAACTCGGCTCGCTCGGCCGGACCGTCGACATAGCAGGCCGGAGCACCCTTCTCATAGGGGCCGAGGATCAGCCCGCCATTCTCCTCGCGCATGTACCAGGACGAATCGCTTTCGCGCAGCACGCCCATCTCGGGCAGGCCACGCCGCTGTCGCTCGACGATCGCGGGATGCGGCTCGGTGACGATGTATTGATGCTCGACCGGGATGACCGGGATGTCGAGGCCCAGCATCTCGCCGGTCTGGCGCACGAAATTGCCGGTCGCGGTCACCAGGTGCTCGCAGGTGATTTCGCCCTGGTCGGTGGTGACCTGCCATTCGCCGGACGGCGTCTGGGCGATGGCGGTGACGCGGGTCTTGCGATGAATCTGGGCGCCGCCGTCGCGGGCGCCCTTGGCCAAGGCCTGGGTCAGGTCGGCGGGCTGGATATAGCCGTCGTCGGGATGCTGGATGGCGCCGAGAATGCCCTCGACATTGCAGAGCGGCCAGATCTCCTTGACCTGCTCGGGGGTGAGGAGGTTGACCTTGATGCCGATGGTCTCAGCGACGCCTGCGTAATACATGAACTCGTCCCAGCGGTCGCGGGTGCGGGCGAGACGGATGTTGGAGACCTGGCGGAAGCCGACATGCTGGCCGGTCTCGGCCTCGAGCGCCTGGTAGAGCTTGACCGAGTGCTTGTGAATCTGCCCCACCGAATAGGACATGTTGAACAGCGGGAGGAGGCCGGCGGCATGCCAGGTCGAGCCGGAGGTCAGCTCGTTGCGCTCGAGAAGGACGACGTCCGACCAGCCTTTCTTGACCAGCGCATAAAGCGTGCCGACCCCGACGACGCCGCCGCCGATCACCACCACACGAGCATGCGACTTCATGGACGGTTCCCTCCCGGGCCTGAAACGATGTTCCCGCCAAGATAGTGGCGGAGCTTCGGCGAGCACGGCACGAGGCGACTTCTGCCCCCTCGATTGCGACACGGTCATTTACCTCGGGCTAAGGTCAAGACGCCATGATGGCCGGCATGAGCGGTCAAGCGGCAGCGATCTCCTTCGGACTCGCCCCCGATGCGGCGGAGCAGGCGCAGGCCTGGCTCTACGGCTTTGCGCGAAAAGGGCGGGCGGCGGCCAAGACCGTCGAGGCCTATGGGCGGGATCTCAGCCAGTTCGGCCGGTTCCTGCAGGACCATCTCGGCGGGCCGGCCGACCTCAAGGAGCTGGAAGGATTGCTCGCCGCCGATTTCCGGGCGTTCCTGGCGTCGCGCCGCAATGGTGGCGTGGGCAGCCGCAGCCTCGCCCGGCAGCTCTCGGCGATCCGCTCGTTCTATCGCGATCTCGAGCGTCGCCGGATTCTGCGCAATCCGGGCATCTGGGCGGTCCGCTCGCCCAAGCTGCCGCATCTCGTGCCGCGGCCGTTGCCGCAGGAAGCGACGCTCGCCATGCTGGGGGAGCCGATGGATGGCGATACCCCGGCCTGGGTGCAGGCGCGCGATCTCGCGGTGCTGACGCTGCTCTATGGCGCGGGCCTGCGCATCTCGGAGGCGGTCGGCATCAGGCGCCGCGACATCCCGGCGCGGGTCTTGCGCATCACCGGCAAGGGCGGGCGGGTCCGCGAGGTGCCGCTGCTCGACCAGGTGTCGCAGGCGGTCGAGCGCTATCTGGCGCTCTGTCCCTATCCGCTGCCGGCCGATGGTCCGCTGTTTCGCGGCGAAAAGGGCGGACCGCTCAGCGCGCGCATCGTGCAGCTCTTGATTGCGCGGCTGCGCGGGGCATTGAGCCTGCCGCCGACGGCGACGCCGCATGCGCTGCGGCACTCCTTCGCCACCCATCTGCTTGCGGCGGGCGCCGACCTCAGGGCGATCCAGGAGCTGCTCGGCCATGCCAATCTGTCGACGACGCAGATCTATACCGGCGTCGACCATCGCCATCTTGTCGCACAATATCGCAAGGCGCGGCTGCTTCGGTCATAATTCCCCGAAATCACCGTCGGGGAGCCTGACACATGGGACGACCGCTTGACCCGTTCACCGGGGATTCCGCGCTGCCGGCGAAGACCGGCGTGGTGGTGATCGGCGGGGGCATCATCGGGGTTGCGACGGCGCTCGAGCTCGCCGAGCGCGGCGTGCCGGTGGTGCTCGCCGAGAAAGGGGAGATCGGCGCCGAGCAATCGAGCCGGAACTGGGGATGGTGCCGGCAGATGGGGCGCGACTCGCGCGAAGTGCCGCTCGCCATGGAGTCGCTCAGGCTGTGGCGCCGGATGAACGAGCGGGTGGGCGCCGAAACCGGCTTCCGCCAGGCGGGCGTCATCTATCTGGCCGATACCGAGCGGGGTATGGCCGAGTATAGCCGGTGGGCAGAGGAACATGCGCGGCCCTACCAACTCGACACCAAGGTGCTCGGCCCGGAAGAGGCGGCGCAGGTGATGCCGGGGGCCACGACGCACTGGAAGGGCGCGATCTATACGGCCTCGGACGGCCGGGCCGAGCCGAGCAAGGCGGCGCCGGCACTGGCGGCGGCGGCGCGACGGGCCGGCGCCAAGATCCTCACGCAATGTGCCGTGCGGGGCCTCGATCTGGCGGCCGGCCGGGTGGCCGGCGTGGTAACGGAGAGAGGCCGCATCGCCTGCGACCAGGTGGTGCTGGCCGGTGGCGCCTGGTCGCGACGGTTCTGCGGCAATCTCGACATCGACCTGCCGCAGCTGATGGTGGTGAATTCAGTGCAGCGGACGCAGCCGATCGACGCCGGCATCGAGGTCAGCGGCAAATGCCCGCGCTTCGCGCTGCGGCGGCGCCTCGATGGCTGCTATACGGTGGCGCATGGCATGCTGAACGTGGCCGACATCGTGCCCGACAGCTTTCGGCTGTTCTTCGCCTTCCTGCCGGCGATCAACCTCAGCGAGGTCAGATTTCGCATCGGCCGGCGCTTTCTCGAGGAATGGCGGCTGCCGCGGCGCTGGTCGCTCGACCAGACGAGCCCGTTCGAGCAGGTCAGGGTGCTCGATCCCGAGCCGACGGCGGCGATGCTCGACTCGGCGCTCGATGATCTCAAATCGGTGTTTCCGGCGTTCCGCGACGTGCAGGTCGCCGAGCGCTGGGCCGGCTATATCGATGCGACACCCGATGCCGTGCCCGTCATCTCGGCGGTCGACGGCATCCCCGGCTTCCACATCGCCACCGGCTTCTCAGGTCATGGCTTCGGCATCGGTCCGGGCGCCGGCCGGCTGATGGCCGATATCGTCACCGGCGTCACCACCCCGGTGGTGGACCCGTCGCCGTTCCGGCTGGGGCGGTTTAGGCAGTAGGCATTAGGCATTAGGCAGCAGGCAGCAGTAGGCAAGAGCTCCGCTCACGACCTACTGCCTAGCGCCTACTGCCTCACATGTGGATCGCCCGCTGCTCCACCGCCATCGCGGCTTCCTTGACGGCCTCGGAGAGCGTCGGGTGGGCGTGGCAGGTGCGGGCGAGGTCCTCCGAGGAGCCGCCGAACTCCATCAGCACGGCGCATTCATGGATGAGCTCGCCGGCCTGCGGCCCGATGATATGGGCGCCAAGCACGCGGTCGGTAGCGGCATCGGCAATGATCTTGACGAAGCCGTCGGTGGTCTGGTTGGCCTTGGCGCGACCATTGGCGAGGAAGGGGAACTTGCCGACCTTGTAGGCGATGCCGTCGCGCTTCAGCTCCTCCTCGCTGCGGCCGACGGTTGCCACCTCGGGGCTGGTATAGATCACGTTGGGAATGACGCCGTAATTGACATGACCGGCCTGGCCGGTCAACAGCTCGGCGAGCGCGACGCCCTCGTCCTCGGCCTTGTGGGCGAGCATCGGGCCGCGAATGACATCGCCAATGGCGAAGATGCCGGGCACGGTGGTCTCGAAGCGGTCGTTTACGGTGACGCGGCGCTGATTGTCGAGCTGGACGCCGAGCTCCTCGAGACCCAGGCCCGCGGTGTAGGGAACACGGCCGATCGCCACCAGGACGACGTCGGCGGTCAGCGTCTCGGCGGTTCCGCCCTTGGCGGGCTCGACCGAGACCGACAGCCGTTCGCTGGCTGGAGCAACGCCGGTGACCTTCGAGGACAGGCGGAAGGTGAAGCCCTGGCGCTGCAGCAGGCGCTGGAACTGCTTGGCGACCTCGGCGTCGGTGCCGGGAACGATCCGGTCGAGGAACTCGATCACCGTCACCTTGGCGCCGAGCCTTGCCCAAACCGAGCCGAGCTCGAGCCCGATGACGCCGGCCCCGACCACCAGCAGGTCGCGGGGAACGCGCTCGAGAGAGAGCGCACCGGTCGAGGACACGATGCGCGTCTCGTCGATCTCGACGCCCCGCAGGCGGGCGCTGTCGGAGCCGGTGGCGATGATGATGTTGCGGGCCTCGACGGTGGTCTCCTCACCCCTGTCGTTCTTCACGCCGATCCTGCCCGGAGAGGCGATGCGGGCGGTGCCATGAAAGGCGGTGATCTTGTTCTTGCGCAACAGGAACTCGACGCCCTTGGTGTTGCCTTCGACCGCTTCCTGCTTGAAGCTCATCATGCGCGGCAGATCGAGCGCGGGCGGGCCGACATCGATCCCCATCTTGGCAAAGCTGTGCCCGGCCTCGTGGAACAGCTCGGTCGAATGGAGCAGAGCTTTGGAGGGGATGCAACCGATGTTGAGGCAGGTGCCGCCATGGGTGGCGCGCTTCTCGATCACGGCCACCTTCATGCCAAGCTGGGCAGCCCGGATGGCGCAGACATAGCCGCCCGGCCCGGTCCCGATCACCGCGACGTCGAAGGTTTCGGCCATGGATCAGAGGTCCAGCATCATGCGCTGCGGGTCCTCGATGCATTCCTTGACCCGCACGAGGAACGTCACCGCGTCCTTGCCGTCGACCAACCGGTGATCATAGGAAAGCGCCAGATACATCATCGGGCGCGCCACGATGGCGCCGTTCACGACCACCGGCCGCTCGAGAATCTTGTGCATGCCGAGGATGCCCGATTGCGGGGCGTTGAGGATCGGCGTCGACATCAGCGAGCCATAGACGCCGCCATTCGAGATGGTGAAGGTGCCGCCCTGCATATCCTCGATCTTGAGCTGGCCGTCGCGCGCCTTGCGGCCGAAATCGGCGATCGTCCGCTCGACCTCGGCAAAGGTCAGCCGGTCGGCATCGCGCACCACCGGCACCACCAGGCCGCGGTCGGTGCCGACCGCGACGCCGATATTGTAGTAGTTGCGGTAGACGATGTCGTCGCCATCGATCTCGGCGTTCACGGCGGGGACATCGCGCAGCGCCTGGACGCAAGCCTTCACGAAGAATCCCATGAAGCCGAGCTTCACGCCGTGCTTCTTCTCGAACACATCCTTGAAGGCGGCGCGCAGCGCCATGACGTCGGTCATGTCCACCTCGTTGAAGGTGGTGAGCATGGCGGCGGTGTTCTGGGCATCCTTGAGGCGGCGGGCAATGGTCGAGCGAAGCCGGCTCATCCTGACCCGCTCCTCGCGCGCCTCCTCGGATGGCGGCGTCGGAGCGCGCAGCTCGCGCAAGGGGGGAGGCTGCGGCGCCGATGCCGGCGACGGCGCTGGTGCCGGCGACGGTGCCTTGGCCTGAACCTTGGGCGCGCCGTCGGCGGCGTCGAGCAGGTCGCCCTTGGTGAGGCGGCCATCCTTGCCGGTCCCGGTCAGGGAGGAGACATCGATGCGACGCTCCTCGGCGATCTTGCGGACTGCCGGCGACAAGGGCTGTGCGGCTGCCATGGCGGCGGGCTTCTCCCGCGGCGGCGCGGCGGGAGCGGCAGGCCGAGGGGCCGCAGCGGCCTTCGGCGCTTCGCTCGGTGCACCGGCAGCAGCGCCGTCGGCAATGGCACCGAGAACGGCGCCGACATTGACCGTCTCGCCCGGCTGCACCGCAATCTTCTGGAGCACGCCGGCAGCCGGTGCAGGCACCTCGACCGTCACCTTGTCGGTCTCGAGCTCGACCACGGGCTCATCGGCCTTGACGGCCTCGCCTTCCTTCTTGAACCACTGGCCGATCGTCGCCTCGGTCACCGACTCGCCGAGCGCCGGCACCTTGATCTCGGTCATCATCGTCACGCCCTTCCCAAGCCTTGATTGTCACCCCAGAGCTTCGTCAAGCAGGGTTTTCAGCTCCAACATATGCTTGCTCATCAGCCCGGTGGCGGTCGCCGCCGAAGGCGGGCGACCGGCGTAGCGCGGACGTTTGCTCTTGGCATCGATCTTGATCAGCACCCATTCGAGATTGGGCTGAACGAACATCCAGGCGCCCATATTGTAGGGCTCCTCCTGGCACCACACGATCTCGGCGCCCTTGAAGCGCGACAGCTCGGTGACCAGCGCCTTGTGGGGGAAGGGATAGAGCTGCTCGACGCGCATCAGGTAGATGTCGTCGATGCCCCGCTTCTCGCGGTCCTCGAAGAGATCGTAATAGACCTTGCCCGAGCACAGGACGACACGACGGATCTTCGAATCCTTGACCAGCTTGATCTTGGAGGCGGATGACGACTCGGCATCGTCGTAGAGCACGCGGTGGAAGGAGGTGCCGTCGGCCATCTCGTCGAGCCGCGAGACCACCCTCTTGTGGCGCAGCAGCGATTTCGGCGTCATCAGGATCAGCGGCTTGCGGATGTCGCGCTTCAGCTGGCGTCGCAGGATGTGGAAATAGTTGGCCGGCGTCGTGCAGTTGGCGACCTGCATGTTGTCCTCGGCGCACATTTGCAGGAAGCGCTCCAGGCGCGCCGAGGAGTGCTCGGGACCCTGGCCCTCATAGCCATGGGGGAGCAGGCAGGTGAGGCCGGACATGCGCAGCCATTTGCGCTCGCCGGAGGAGATGAACTGGTCGAACACCACTTGGGCGCCGTTGGCGAAGTCGCCGAACTGGGCCTCCCACAGCACGAGGCACTTGGGCTCGGCCAGCGAGTAGCCATATTCGAAGCCGAGCACCGCCTCCTCGGAAAGCATGGAGTTGATGACCTCGAAGCGCACCTTCTGGTCGCGCACCAGGTGGTTCAGCGGCGTGTAGCGCCGCTCGTTCTCCTGATCGATGATGACGGCATGGCGCTGCGAAAAGGTGCCGCGCTGGACGTCCTGGCCCGACAGGCGCACCGGAATGCCCTCGTCGAGCAAAGTGGCGAAGGCCAGGGTCTCGGCGGTCGCCCAGTCGATGCCAACGCCATCCATGATGGTCTTGCGGCGGGCCTCAAGGACGCGCAGCAGGGTCCGGTGCACGCTGAAGCCCTGGGGCAGCCGGGTCACGCGGTCGCCGAGCTCGCGCAGCTTGGCGATCGGCACGCCGGTCAAGCCGCGGCGCGGGTCGTCGTCGATGGTCGCCGCCTTCATGCCGGACCAGCGGCCGTCGAGCCAGTCGGCCTTGTTGGCCTTGTAGCCATCGGAGGCGGCGAAGGCATCGTCGAGGCGCCGTCGGAAGTCGGCCTTCATCGCCTCGACGTCGGCTGCCGTCAGGACGCCTTCCTCGATCAAGCGACGCGAATAGAGATCGACCACGCTCGGATGCTTGCCGATGCGCTTGTACATGCCCGGCTGGGTGAAGGCCGGCTCGTCGGACTCGTTGTGACCGAAGCGGCGGTAGCAGAACATGTCGATGACGACGGGATGCTTGAACTTCTGCCGGAACTCGGTGGCGATCTTGGCGGCGTAGACCACCGCCTCCGGGTCGTCGCCATTGACGTGGAAGATCGGCGCCTCGATCATCTTGGCGACGTCGGAGGGGTAGGGCGACGAGCGGGCCCAGATCGGGCTCGTGGTGAAGCCGATCTGGTTGTTGACGATGAAGTGCAGCGAGCCGCCGGTGCGGTGGCCCTTGAGGCCCGACAGGCCGAAGCATTCCGCCACCACACCCTGGCCGGCGAAAGCGGCATCGCCATGGATCAGCAGCGGCATCACCCGGCGCCGGTCGCCGCCATTCTGGTCCTGCTTGGCGCGCACCTTGCCGAGCACCACCGGATCGACGATCTCGAGATGCGACGGGTTGGCGGTCAGCGACAGGTGAACGCGGTTGCTGTCGAACTCGCGGTCGGAGGACGAGCCGAGGTGGTATTTGACGTCGCCCGAGCCTTCGACCTCCTCGGGTGTCGAGGAGCCGCCCTTGAACTCGTGGAAGATCACCGAATAGGGCTTGGCCATGACATTGGCGAGGACGTTCAGCCGGCCGCGATGGGCCATGCCGAAGACGACCTCGTGCAGGCCCAGCTGGCCGCCGCGCTTGACGATCTGCTCGAGCGCCGGAATCATCGACTCGCCGCCATCGAGGCCGAAGCGCTTGGTGCCGGTGTATTTGACATTGAGGAAGTGCTCGAAGCCCTCGGCCTCGATCAGCTTGTTGAGAATGGCCCGCTTGCCCTCGGCGGTGTAGAGGATGCCCTTGTCGGGACCCTCGATGCGCTCCTGGATCCAGGCCTTCTGGCGCGGATCGGAGATGTGCATGAACTCGACCCCGAGCGTCGAGCAATAGGTCCGCTTGAGAATGGCGATGATCTGGTTGAGGGTCGCCCGCTCGAGGCCAAGCACATTGTCGATGAAGATCGGCCGGTCCATGTCCTGCGGGCCGAAGCCATAGGAAGCCGGATCGAGCTCGGGATGGGTCTCGGGGTCCTTGAGGCGCAGCGGATCGAGATCGGCGGCGAGGTGGCCGCGGATGCGGTAGGCGCGAATCATCATCAAGGCGCGGACCGAGTCGAGCGTCGCCTTGCGCATCTCGGCGGACGAGATCTCGGCGGGAGCGCCGTCGCGCGGCCGCCGGGCCGGGCGGGCCTCGCCGTCGCGGGTCAATGCCGGCCAATTGCCGTCGAGGGCCGAGACGATCTCGCCATTGACGGTTTCCGGCCAGTCGGACCGCGCCCAGGAGGGCCCGCGGGTCTGCTTCAGAGCGGTGTCCCGATCCTCCTTCAGGCCGGCGAAGAATCGCTGCCATTCAGGGTCGACGGAGGCGGGGTCGTTCAGATAGCGGGCGTAAAGCTGCTCGATGAATTGGGCGTTGGCGCCGTAGAGAAACGAGGTGCGCTCGAAGCCCTCGTTGAGGTCTGTCTTGGTCATCGTTCTCCGGACCGGCGAGGGGGCCCGCCGGCCTTTCCAGTTGTCGGGTGCCCGAGGGCACCGCTATGAGCCCCCGTCTCGCGCTGCTCAGCCCTTCAACAGCCTGGCGAGCGTCGTGCCCAGCGCCGCGGGGGAATCGGCAATCTTCACATCGGCGCGCCGCATCGCCTCGATCTTGTCCTCGGCGCCGCCGCGGCCGCCGGAAATGATGGCACCGGCATGGCCCATGCGACGACCAGGCGGGGCGGTGCGGCCGGCAATGAAGCCGACCGTCGGCTTCTTGACCTTGGAGAGGCGCAGGAAGTCGGCGGCCTCCTCCTCGGCCGAGCCACCGATCTCGCCGATCATGACGATCGAGCGGGTCTCGGGGTCTGCCAGGAAGAGCTCCAGGACGTCGATGAACTCGGTGCCCTTGACGGGATCGCCGCCGATCCCGACGGCGGTGGACTGACCGAGCCCGGTATCGGATGTCTGTTTGACGGCCTCATATGTCAAGGTGCCGGAACGCGAAACGATGCCGACCGAGCCCTTCTTGAAGATGTGGCCCGGCATGATGCCGATCTTGCACTCGTCCGGGGTGATGATGCCGGGGCAGTTCGGCCCGATCAGCCGGGTCTTCGAGCCCTCGAGAGCACGCTTGACCTTGACCATGTCCATCACCGGAATGCCCTCGGTGATGCAGACGGCGAGCGGCACCCCGGCGGCGATCGCCTCGAGAATGGCGTCGGCGGCAAAAGGCGGCGGGACGTAGATCGCCGAGGCATCGGCGCCGGTCTCCCTGACGGCGGCGGCAACGGTGTCGAACACCGGCAGGCCGAGATGGACCGAGCCGCCCCGGCCGGGGGTGACGCCGCCGACCATGCGGGTGCCATAGGCGATGGCCTGCTCGGTGTGGAAGGTGCCCTGGGTGCCGGTGATGCCCTGGCAGATGACCTTGGTTTCGCGGTTGACGAGGATCGACATCACGCGGCCTCCTTGACGGCCGCGACCACTTTCTTTGCCGCGTCGTCGAGATCGTTGGCGGCGATGACGTTGAGGCCCGATTCGTTCAGGATCTTCCTGCCGAGCTCGACATTGGTGCCTTCGAGGCGCACCACGAGCGGGACCTTGAGGCCGACCTCCTTGACGGCGGCGAGCACCCCCTCGGCGATGATGTCGCAGCGCATGATGCCGCCGAAGATGTTGACGAGTATGCCTTCGACCTGGGGATCGGAGGTGATGATCTTGAAGGCGGCGGTGACCTTCTCCCGGGTGGCGCCGCCGCCGACGTCGAGAAAGTTGGCGGGCTTGGCACCGTAGAGCTTGATGATGTCCATGGTGGCCATCGCGAGGCCGGCGCCATTCACCATGCAGCCGATGTTGCCGTCGAGCGCGATGTAGGAGAGATCGAATTTCGAGGCCTCGATCTCCTTGGCGTCCTCCTCGCTCTCGTCGCGCATCGCCAGGACGTCCTTGTGGCGGTAGAGGGCGTTCGAGTCGAAATTGATCTTGGCGTCCAGGCAGATGAGCTTGCCATCCTCGGTGACGACCAGCGGATTGATCTCGAGGAGGCTCATGTCCTTGGCGATGAAGGCGTTGTAAAGCCCGCCGATCATCGCCACGCATTGCTTCTGCAGGTCGCCCTCCAGCTTCAGGGCGGCGGCGATGTCGCGTCCGACATAAGGGAAGTAGCCGGTCGCCGGATCGACCCTGGTGGTCGAGATCTTGTCGGGCGTGTCATGGGCGACCTGCTCGATGTCCATCCCGCCCTCGGTCGAGGCGATGAAGGCGACGCGCGAGGTGGCGCGGTCGACCAGGCAGGACAGGTAAAGCTCGCGGGCGATCGGGCTGCCTTCCTCGATATAAAGGCGATTGACGGCCTTGCCATGCGGACCGGTCTGCGGGGTGACGAGGGTCATGCCGAGCATGCGCTTGGCCTCGCGGCGGACATCGTCGAGGCTCTTGACCACCTTGACGCCGCCACCCTTGCCGCGGCCGCCGGCATGGATCTGAGCCTTGACGACGAAGACGGGGCCGCCGAGCTTCTCGGCAGCGGCAACCGCTTCGTCGACGGTGAAAGCAGGCATCCCCCGGCCGGTCGGCACGCCGAACTGGCGCAGCAGCTCCTTGGCCTGGTATTCGTGAATGTTCATCGGCGGCCCTCCTCGAACGCTGGTTCGTATGAAGGCAGGTATACCACCAAATTTCCCTCACGCCAATTCTGGTATACCATATACCAATGATCCTCAGCCGAGGTCGGGCGCAATCTTTCGGGCTGCATCCATCAGCCCTTGCACCGCCTTGATGGAGTTCTTGAACTGGTTCTTCTCGTCATTGTCGAGCCTGATCTCGACAATCCGCTCGACGCCACCGGCGCCGATCACGACCGGAACGCCGACATAGAGATTGTCGACGCCATACTCGCCCTTGAGGTGAGCGGCGCAAGGCAGCACCCGCTTCTTGTCCTTGAGATAGCTCTCGGCCATGGCAATCGCTGCAGAAGCCGGGGCGTAGAAGGCCGAGCCGGTCTTGAGCAGGCCGACGATCTCGGCGCCGCCGTCACGGGTGCGCTGGACGATCTCGTCGATGCGCTTCTGGGTGGTCCATTTCATCGCGACGAGGTCGGGGAGCGGAATGCCGGCGACAGTCGAATAACGCGGCAGCGGCACCATGGTGTCGCCATGGCCACCGAGGACGAAGGCCGTGACATCCTCGACCGAGACATTGAACTCCTCGGCCAGGAAGTAGCGGAAACGCGCCGAGTCGAGCACGCCGGCCATGCCGACGACCTGGTTGGTCGGCAGTCCGCAATATTTCTGCAGCGCCCAGACCATCACATCGAGCGGGTTGGTGATGCAGATGACGAAGGCACCGGGTGCGTATTTCTTCACCCCGGCGCCGACCTGGCTCATCACCTTGAGATTGATCTCAAGGAGATCGTCGCGGTTCATGCCGGGCTTGCGCGGAACGCCGGCGGTGACGATGACGACGTCGGCGCCTTCGATCCCGTCATAGCGGTTGACGCCGGAAATCCTGGCATCGAAGCCCTCGATCGGCGAGGATTGGGCGATGTCGAGCGCCTTGCCCTGAGGCAGGCCCTCGACAATGTCGAAAATGATCAGATCGCCGAGCTCCTTGAGGCCGGCAAGGTGGGCGAGCGTGCCGCCGATCATCCCGCCGCCCACGAGGGCGATCTTTTTGCGCGCCATGGCGATGTCCTTCGCAGTGCAACAACGCGCCACTCTCTACCGTGCCGGGGTGCGGCTCGCAAGGAAAAGGGCGGTGAAAAAACCTGCGAATTCGCCTCAGGTCAGAATGGCGGCCCTGGCGCGGTCGGGTCCGGCCGCCCAATAGCCCGCCGAGATCATCTCCCTGAGGCGGGAGACGGTGCGGGCAAATTCGAAGCCGTCAAGGCCCGCGGCATAGATCCCCTCCGGCGGCGTCTCGGCGGAAGCGGCAAGGCGGAGCTGGCGGTCGTAAAGCGTGTCGACGAGCGTGGTCAGGCGGCGGGCCTCGTTCATCTGCGCCGGTTGCAGGACAGGTATATGCTCGACGAACACGGTGTCGAACACCGCCGCGATGGCGAGATAGTCGGCAGCGCCGACGGCGGCCTGGCAGAGATCGGCGAAATCGAAACGGGCGATCCTTCTGGCAGCCTGCGGCACGAGGAAGCTGCGGCCCTTGACGGCGAGGCTCACGGGCTCTCCGCGATCGGTGTCGGTCAGGCGCTTCCACAGCCACTGGATGCGGGCATCGGCGCCGGCCCCGAGCGGGCAGAAA
The DNA here is from genome assembly GCA_040510355.1 of Aestuariivirgaceae bacterium. Taxonomy (GTDB): domain Bacteria; phylum Pseudomonadota; class Alphaproteobacteria; order Rhizobiales; family Aestuariivirgaceae; genus DATAFF01. Next base: position 8,719 of record JBEVJH010000168.1, on the reverse strand, counting down.
TAGACCTGCTCGCCGCCGACGCGCTGCAGGCGGTAGTCGGTGCCGCCCGACAGCGTGACGAGCTCGAGGCGCTCCTCGATCAGCCTGACGAAGGGCAGGAAGAGCTGACGGTTCAGGCCATGGCGATAGAGATCGGCGGGAAGGACGTTGGAGGTGAGGACGATCACCGTTCCGGCGGCGAAGAGGGCCTCGAACAGGCGACCGAGAATCATCGCGTCGGCGATGTCGTTGACCTGGAACTCGTCGAAGCAGAGAAGGCGCGCGGCCGCGGCAATGTCGCGGGCCGCCGCAACCACCGCATCGCCATTGCGGTCCTGACCGGCCTGGCGGATGGCGAAGATTGCTGCGTGGACCTCCTGCATGAAGGCATGAAAATGCACGCGGCGCTTCTTCCTGACCGGCGCGCGCTCGAAGAACATATCGAGCAGGAGCGTCTTGCCGCGGCCGACATCGCCTTGAATATAGAGACCGCGCGGGGGGCGCACCTTCGGGCGCAACATGCCGAGAAGACCGCCGGATGGCTCATATTGCTCAAGCTCGGCGGCGAGGCGATCGAGCCGCGCGGCGAGCTCGCGCTGGGCGGGATCGGCCTGCAGCTCGCCACGCGCCGCAGCGCGGTCATAGGCCTCAACGATCGAACCGTTCATGCCTCGGCCGCGTGTCCTGCTAAAATTTGCGCGACCTGAGGCGGCGGGCATTGGCGGCGACGCGCCGCGCGGCCGGGCGCGTGGCGGCGCGTCGCAATTCCTCGGCAAGAGTGGCGGGCCTGGGCCAGAGCCAGAACGGGGTGAACAGGAGCCTGGCCCATTGCATCTGCATGGCGAAGATGCCCTCGAGCAGCGCCATCTGCTTTTCGACGATCATGCGCTGGGCTTCATCGCGGCGTGACGCGGTGGGGTTGGTTACCATCATGCCGAGGTCGAAGAGCCTCAGTCCCATCACGGTTGCCACTTCGATGGGGTCGATGGCATGGCGCCGGCCGGTCATGGAACTGCTCAACGCATCGTCGGCATGACGAACTGAGCACCTTCCTTGATGCCGGAGGGCCAGCGGGAGGTCACCGTCTTGGTGCGGGTGTAGAACCTGACCCCGTCCGGCCCGTGCTGGTTGAGATCGCCGAACGCCGATCTTTTCCAGCCGCCGAATGTATAATAGGCGAGCGGCACCGGGATCGGCACGTTGATGCCGACCATGCCGATGTTGATCTTCGAGGCGAAGTCGCGGGCGGTGTCGCCATCGCGGGTGTAGATGGCGACGCCATTGCCGTAGGAATGCTTCATCGGCAGATCGATGGCCTCGGCATAGTCCTTGGCGCGGACCACCGACAGCACCGGACCGAAAATCTCCTCCTGATAGATGCGCATGCCCGGCTCGACGCGATCGAACAGGCAGCCGCCCATGAAGAAGCCGTTCTCATAGCCCTGCATGCGAAAGCCGCGGCCATCGACGGCGAGGTCGGCGCCTTCCTTGACGCCGAGATCGACATAGCTCCTGACCCGCGCCAGCGCCTCCTTGGTCACCAGCGGGCCATAGTCGGCCTCGCGGTCGGTGGACAAGCCGACCTTCAGCTTCTCGACCCGCGGGACCAGCCGCTCGAGCAGCGCCTCGGCCGTCTTCTCGCCGACCGGGACGGCAACCGAGATCGCCATGCAGCGCTCGCCTGCCGAGCCGTAGCCGGCGCCGATCAGCGCGTTGGTCGCCTGGTCGAGATCGGCGTCGGGCATGATGATCATGTGATTCTTGGCGCCGCCGAAGCTCTGGACGCGCTTGCCGCTTGCGCAGCCCTTGGCATAGACATATTCGGCGATCGCGGTCGAGCCGACGAAGCCCACCGCCGCGATGGCCGGATGCTCGAGAATGGCATCGACCGCTTCCTTGTCGCCATTGACGACATTGAGGATGCCGGGGGGCAGGCCCGCCTCGATCATGAGCTCGGCAAGGCGCAGCGGAATGGAAGGATCACGCTCCGACGGCTTCAGGATGAAGGCATTGCCGCAGGCGATGGCAGGGGCAAATTTCCACATCGGGATCATCGCCGGGAAATTGAACGGCGTGATGCCGGCGACGACGCCGAGAGCCTGGCGCATGGAGTACATGTCGATGCCGGGGCCGGCGCCCTCGGTGTACTCGCCCTTCAGGAGTTGCGGAATGCCGGTGGCGAACTCGCACACTTCGAGGCCGCGCTGAATGTCGCCGAGCGAGTCGGGGACGGTCTTGCCGTGCTCGCTCGACAGAAGGATCGCGAGCTCTTCCTTGTGGTGGTTGAGGAGTGCGACGAAATTCTGGAAGACACGGGCGCGCACCTGCGGGTTGCGGGCGGCCCATTGCGGCTGGGCGGTGGCAGCATCGGCCACGGCCGTCGCCAGCTCGTCGCGCGAGGCGAGGGCGACACGCGCCTGAACCTCACCGGTGTTGGGGTTGTAGACATCGCCGAAGCGACCGCTCGTGCCGGCAATGCGCTTGCCGGCGATGAAATGCCCCAGTTCCTTGACCATGACCACGCGCCCCGGCGGCAGTGACCGGGCTCCTCGATTAAAGCTTGGGCACCCTAATGGTCGCTCCGGAATGCTGCAAGGCGGCGCGCTCAGCTGCCGCACACCTCGCCGACCAGATAGTCGAGCGTGTCGAGCAGCGCCTCGATCTCGGCACGATAGTAGATGGACCGGCCGAAACGGGACTGGCTGAGCAGGCCCTTATAGGTCATCTCCTTGAGATGAAAGGACAGGGTGGCCGGCGGTATGCCGAGCGCCCGGCCGATATCGCCGGCAGGGAGTCCATGGGACTCCTGGCCGCGGGAATGTGGTGCGACGACGCGCAGAATGTCGAACCGCGTGGTCTGCCCCAGCGCCGAAAGGAGCTTGGCAGCAGCGTTGGTGTCCATTCTTCCATGTTTGCGGAAACGTTGATTCGTTCAAGCGCAAAGTGCTGATATTCAACCGTCTTTCGGACTTGCGGTGCCGGGCACCCAACAATAGCCGTCATCGTCGAGAATGATGGACTCGCGCAGGCCATGCGGCTTGTCCATCGCGCCGGCGAGCACCGTATAGGCGCCGTGCCGGGCGGCCGCCTCCGCCACATCGGGGTCGACACCATATAGCCGGAGCTCGATGCCGGCGCCGCGTCCGGTGACGCCTTCGACGAGGCCGATCACCGGATTGTCACGATAGGTGTGATCGGCATGGAACATCCAGTCGGCGCCGACAGCGCGAAGAACGGCGAAATCTTCATCCGCATAGGTGACGGTGGCGCCGAGCACGGTGGTTGCAAATCGCACCGACCGCGCCACATCCTCGACGAGCAGATTGACGCCGATGCCCGGCCTGATCGATCGTCCGAAGGTCGGGGCAGGCATCCACGGGGATTGATCGAAGGGGCGCTTTTTCATGGTTTTCTCAGGCTTTGAGGACTCGGGAACTCGGCGCGGCACGTGTGAATTTCGCAAGTCTCACCTTGCGCCGCCAGCGGATGTCGACTTTATAGAAACGAGAGACAGCCAGCGAGAGCTTGCAATGAGCGACGTCGCCCTTTCTGCCGAGCGGACAGCCGGCAGGGTGGTGTGAGGCCGGTCCGTGGTCCAGAGCGCGACCCGCCGTCCCGCGCGGCCTCCGGCGAAGGTCGATCCGGATGTCGCCGTCAGGCCGACCAGCCAGAAAGCGGGCGAGGCCCAGGTGGCCGGCGCGGTGGCGGCTGCCGCCGCCGGCCTGCAGGAGGTGGTCGGCCAGCCGGCCGACGCGGCGCTCGCCAAGCCGGTGGCCCATCCGGGGGCGCAGGGGCTGGTCGCGCTGGTCCGGGTGGCGGTGTTCCGGCTGTTCGCCGACGAGGCGCTGCCGCTCGCCGGCAACATCGCCTATCGAACCTTGCTGTCGACGTTTCCTTTTCTGATCTTCCTGACCACGCTCGGGGCGCTGTTCGGCGACACCAAGCTCGCGCAGCGCACGGTGGATTTTCTGCTGTCGGTCTCCCCGGCCTATGTGGTGGAGCCGATCCAGCGGGAGATCCATAATGTGCTGTCGATCCCGCAGCGTGGCCTGTTCACCGTGTCGGTGCTGATCACGATCTGGTCGGCAATGGGCGGCGTCGACAGCGTGCGGGTCTGCCTGAACCGCGCCTATGACATCAAGGAGAACCGCACGCCGTGGCAGATCTGGCTCCTGTCCCTGGTGATGGTGTTCGCCGCCGCGATCGGACTGCTGGCGGTGGCGGTGCTCCTCGTCGCGGCACCGGTGGCGCTCGATCTGCTGCGGGAGTTCGCTCCTGATTCCGAGGTGCTGACGCGGCGGCTCGACCTGATCCGCTATCCGGCCGCGGTGCTCCTGCTCGGCACCATGCTGTTCGCCTTCCACCTGGTGCTGCCGGCCGGGCGGCGGCGGGTGCGGGAGGTCTGGCCGGGCGTGCTGTTCACCCTGATGGCGTGGGGCGCGATGGCCGGGACCTATGGCTACTATCTGCGTTGGTTCCCCAACTTCACCACGACCTATGCCGGCCTGTCGGGAATCGTCGCGGCGCTGTTCTTTCTCTATCTCGCCGCGATCGTGCTGATCTTCGGCGGCGAGCTCAACCGGGTGCTGATGCTCAGGCGCGAGGCACGGGCCATCAAGGCGATGATCCGCAAGGGCGCGACACCGCCGTCCTAAACATTTGTCGGCAGCATTCGGTCAGCTCCCGACGGCTTCGATGACATCGTCGAACGTGCGCAGACCGGTGCGCGGGGCGCTCACCATCACCGCCATGTTGCCCGGACGGTGCTCGTTCTTCCACATCTTCATATGGGCCTTGGGGATGTCGCGCCAGGAATAGACCTCCGACATGCAGGGGTCGATGCGCTGGGCGATCACCAGCTTGTTGGCGTTGGAGGCCTGCATCAGATTGGCGAAATGCGAGCCCTGCAGGCGTTTCTGATGCATCCAGAGATAACGGGCATCGACGGTGAGATTGTAGCCGGTGGTGCCGGCGCAGATGACCACCATGCCGCCGCGCTTCACGATCAGGGTCGACACCGGGAAGGTGGTCTCGCCCGGGTGCTCGAAAACCAGGTCGACATTGTTGCCCTTGCCGGTGAAGGCCCAGATCGCCTTGCCGAACTCGCGGGCGTCCTTGAGCCAGGCGGCATATTCCGGGCTGCCCACCTTGGGCATCTGGCCCCAGCAGTTGAAGTTCTTCCGGTTGATGACGCCGCGGGCGCCGAGACCCATGACGAAGTCGCGCTTGTCATCGTCCGAGATGACGCCGATCGGATTGCCGCCGGCGGTGGCGATCAGCTGCACGGCCATCGAGCCGAGGCCGCCTGAGGCGCCCCACACCAGCACGTTCTGGCCGGGCTTCAAGGTGTGCGGCCGGTGACCGAACAGCATGCGGTAGGCGGTGGCGAGGGTGAGGGTGTAGCAGGCCGATTCCTCCCAGGTCAGATGCTGGGGACGGGGCAGCAGCTGGCGCGCCTGGACACGGCAGAACTGCGCGAATGAACCGTCGGGAGTCTCATAGCCCCAGATGCGCTGGCTCGGCGAGAACATCGGATCGCCGCCATTGCACTCCTCATCGTCGCCATCGTCCTGATTGCAGTGGATGACGACCTCGTCGCCGACCTTCCAGCGCTTCACCTTGCTGCCGGTCGCCCAGACGATGCCGGAAGCGTCGGAGCCGGCGACGTGGAACGGGTTCTTGTGGCCGTCGATGGGCGAGATGGGCTGGCCGAGCGAGGCCCAGATGCCGTTGTAGTTGACCCCGGCGGCCATCACGAGCACCAGCACCTCGTCCTCGCCGATCGGCCAGGTCGGCACGACCTCGACCTGCATGGCGGTGTCGGGCGGGCCGTGGCGGTCCTGGCGGATCGCCCAGGCATACATGCGGGCCGGCACGTGACCCAGTGGCGGAATTTCGCCAACCTCATAAAGGTCCTTGGGGGCAGCGCCGGAGCGGGGAGGCGGCTCCGATTTCGCCCTTTGAGTCACAGCCATCCTGCTCATTCCCTCGGCTCGAGCAAAGTTCCTTCCGGGATTCTATTTTGCGCTGCAGCATTTGTCGATGGCCGCCCGGAAATTGCTCTGCCGATCTTCCCATTGCACTGCAGCACGGCTTTTGCTTCGATCGCCCGATGAGCGAGGCCACCCGCGACAAGCCATGGATTTTCCGGACCTATGCCGGCCATTCGACGGCGGCCGAGAGCAACCAGCTGTTCCGCGGCAATCTGGCCAAGGGCCAGACCGGGCTCTCCATCGCCTTCGACCTGCCGACCCAGACCGGCTATGACAGCGATCACGAGCTGGCGCGCGGCGAGGTCGGGCGGGTGGGGGTGCCGATCTCGCATATCGGCGACATGAGGGCGCTGTTCGAGGGCATTCCGCTCGCCAGGATGAACACCTCGATGACCATCAACGCGACGGCGGCGTGGCTCTATGCGCTCTATGTCGCAGTCGCCGACGAGCAGGGGGCGGACCGCGGTGCCCTGTCGGGCACGACGCAGAACGATATCATCAAGGAATATCTGTCGCGCGGGACCTACATCTTCCCGCCCGAGCCATCACTGAAGCTCACGACCGACATGGTCACCTGGTCGTGCCGCGAGACCCCGCGGTTCAACCCGATCAACATCTGCTCCTATCACCTGCAGGAGGCGGGCGCGACGGCGGTGCAGGAGGTGGCGTTTGCGCTGGCGACGGCGATCGCCGTGCTCGACCATGTGCGGGGATCGGGGGCGGTGGCGGCGGAAGACTTCGCCGGCGTGGTGGGGCGGATGAGCTTCTTCGTCAATGCCGGCATGAAGCTGGTGACGGAGATCGCCAAGCTCACCGCGTTCGGCGAGCTTTGGGATGAGATCACGGCGGAACGCTATGGCATCGCACAGGAGCAGCACCGGCGATTCCGCTATGGCGTCCAGGTCAATTCGCTTGGGCTGACCGAGCAGCAGCCGGAGAACAACATCCACCGCATCCTGGTCGAGCTGATGGCGGTGGTGCTGTCGCGCAAGGCGCGGGCGCGGGCGGTGCAGCTGCCGGCCTGGAACGAGGCGCTGGGGCTGCCACGGCCATGGGACCAGCAATGGTCGCTGCGCATGCAGCAGATCATCGCCTATGAAACCGATCTCCTGGAGCATGGCGACCTGTTCGAGGGCTCGCACACCCTCGAGACCAAGGTTGCGGCGCTCAAGGCTGAGGCGCGGCGGGAGCTCGCCGCCATTGAGGCAACTGGCGGGACTGTCGCCGGTGTCACGTCGGGCCGGATGAAGCGGGCGCTGGTCGCCTCGAATGCGGCGCGGCTGCAAGCCATCGAGTCGGGACGCGAGGTTGTGGTGGGCGTCAACGCCTATGTGGAGACCGAGGCGTCACCGCTGGTGACGGCGCTCGACCAGATGGTGGTGACGGTGTCGCCCGAGCGCGAATTCGAGCAGATCGAGCGGCTGAAGGCGTGGCGGGCGGCCCGCGACGAGGGGCCGGCGCTGGTGGCGCTCAACAAATTGCAGACAGCCGCCAGGGAGGGGACCAACATCATGGAGCCGTCGATCGCCTGCGCCAAGGCGGGCGTGACGACGGGCGAATGGGCGAGCGCGCTGCGCGAGGTGTTCGGCGAATATCGCCCGCCGACTGGGATCGGCGACGTCAGCATGATTGCGATGGGCGACGAAACGGATTTGCGCAAGGCGGTCGAGGCGCTGGCGGCGCGGCTCGGCGTCAAGCCGCGGTTCCTGGTCGGCAAGCCGGGGCTCGATGGGCATTCGAACGGGGCGGAGCAGATCGCGGTCAGGGCGCTCGATGCCGGATTCGAGGTGTTCTATGACGGCATCCGGTTGACGCCGGCGGAAATCGTGAAGGAGGCACAGGCCCATAATGTGCATGTGGTCGGCCTCTCCATCCTGTCCGGCAGCCATGTGCCGCTGGTGCAGGAAGTGATGCGGGGCCTGAGGGCGGCGGGACTCGAAAAGGTCCCGGTGGTGGTCGGCGGAATCATTCCGGAGGAGGACCGCCACGTGCTGCGGCAGCTCGGCGTCAAACGGGTGTTCACCCCGAAGGACTATCGGATGAACGATCTCATGACCGAGATCGCCGGGCTGGTGGCGGAGAACGTCAGCTGATCTCAAACACCAGCATATGGCTTTCCGGTGGGCCGCCCTCGCGGATCGGCTCGAGCGATTGGTGGAGGATGCGCAATCGCTGCTCGCAGACGAGCTGCGGGACGATCTCGGCGAAGCCGCCGGCCTCATAGAAGGACCGGGCGATGACGCAGGCCAGCAGGCCGCCCGGCCGGATGAGCCGGCGGATAGCCGGCAGCGCGGCGGCCCCGACATGACCGGTGGTGAAGGTGCCGGCCGAGATGGCGGCATCATAGGCGTGGTCGCGCAAGGGGAGCGGCGCGAGGAGGTCGGCGGCGACCAACCATCGGTAGGCGCCGCTGTCGGCCGCGATGACGAGCATCTCGGGGGAAAGATCGAGGCCGTCAATCGCCGTCAGGCCACTGCTGCTCAGGACGACGCCAGCCGCCCCGGTGCCGCAACCGAGATCGATGATGAGCGGGTCGGGTGCGGGCGGCAGATGATGGATCAGCAACTCGGCGATGCGGCGGGTGCCGGTGACCTTGAGGCGGCCGAACACGTCCGCGTCATAGTCCTTGGCCCAGTCGCGATAGAGCGTGCGCGCCTCATCTGTCGAGCCGAGCGCCCTGGCGCGTTCCAGCCGTGCCGCCGCTTCCTGGTCATTCTTGCCGCCGGTCATGGTTTCCAGAATATAGA
>JBEVJH010000167.1:0-8487 GCA_040510355.1 Aestuariivirgaceae bacterium | reverse complement strand
GTCAGCTTGGTGAGTTCGAGATCGCCGAGAGCAGGCAAGATGTGGATCTTGATGCTGAGGTTGACCGTGTAGGTGCTCTTGCCGCCCTCCGCGGCATAGTGCCGGAGGTAGTCCGCGCAGGCATTCCGAATGGTGTAGGGGCCACCATCTCCAGAGAGCCCGAGATCTTTGCGGCGCTCGCCCTGCCACCAGAGGCGAGCCTCCTCCTGAGCCTGGCCGAATGTCTTGATGTTGATGCCATCGGCATCCATCAGGTCATCGGCTTTGCCAAGCTTTTTCTCCTGATAGAACCCCTGACCGACATAGCGACGAGCGATCCAGGTGCCGCCGCCCTTGCCATCCTTGGGCCTGCGGTAACCGAGGTGCAGGCCGGCTTCGAGCAACCGCCAGCGCGGCTTGCCGCCGGTCGCCAGCTTGAGCCTGGCGTTGCGTGTCTCAAGGCTCGTGTCCCTGACCTTTCGGCCCATCTCAATCCCCTCGATATCCCCGCCGTGCCTAACACGTACCCAATATCCATGGGGATACGTCAGCGGACGGCAGGATACCACAAAGGACTGATGATATTGAGGTTCCTTCAACAACTTTGTGCGCTGGCGACCATGGGAGTCCACGCTTCCACCCTTTCACGGCTGAAACACGGGTTCGATTCCCGTAGGGCGCGCCATGGTTGTGCCTTGGGTTGCACGCGGCATGACGGCGCGAGAGATCGCTCCATTCCAGGCTTTGTGCCAATTGCCACAGACTTGCGAGCCCTCAGGCGAGATCTTGCATTGACACGCAAATTCGCTGGAGGACCGCATGTGCTCATCTCATTCGCTTTTCCTCGCTGTGGCGGCGGCTTCCGTGCTGACGGCGAGCGCCTCTCACAGCGTGTCCGCCGGCGAGATGGTGCGGGCCTATGTGCTGGTCGATGCCAAGCCCGGCCAGAAGCAGGCGGCGGTGCAATCGCTCGACGGTCTCGGAAACTGCCTGTCGCTGACCCATTCCTTCATGGGCGATGAAATCGTCGCCCATCTTCATTGCGACGGCCGGCAATATCTCAACAAGGCGATCGCCGACAACGTGACCATGAGCCCGGCGGTCGAGCGCGTCACCGTCCTCTCGGTGATCAACGAGGATTAGGCAGTAGGCAGTAGGCAGTAGGCAGTAGGCAGTAGGCAGTAGTGAAGGGCGGTGTTCACTGTCTGATGCCTATTTGCCTACTGCCTTATTTCCGCAGCCGGCACTCGACGGCGGGGCGGGTTGCTGGTATGAGCTAACGCAAGTTCGAGGGCAGTTTATTCCAGTCAATTGAGGGTGTTACTCATGGCCAGAAGAATTTTGGTCGTGCTTGCCTTGTTGTGCGCGCTGCCGGCAGCGGCGCTGGCCCAGAGCGCGGCGCCTGCCGCCGAGGGGCCGGCGGTCGATCCGAAGGCGCTGGAGATCATCAAGGAGATGAGCGACCGGCTGTCGAGCGCGCGGCGGCTGAGCTTCCGCGCCCGGGCGGTCTATGACGTGACCGGCAAGGACAAGACGCCGATCTACTATGCGACGGTTTCCGACGTCTTTTTTGCCCGGCCGAACATGCTGAGGGTGATGACGGTCGCCGACGGGCCGATGTCCGAGCTCGCCTATGACGGCAAGGAAATCGCAGTCTTCTCGCCGAATGAGAACACGCTCGCCAGCGGGCCGGCGCCGGACACGATCGAGGGCGCGATCCGACACGTCGAGGAGGGCGGCATCGATCTTCCTTTCGCCGATGTGCTTCTCAACGATTCCTACAAGAACTTCAGCGAGGGCCTGACCTCGGCCTTCGTCATCGGTCAGTCGGTCGCGGTTGGCGCCACCCGGACCGATATCGTGTCGATCAGCTCGCCCGATGCCCATGCGCAGCTGTGGATCGGCGCCCGCGACCGGCTGCCGCGGCAGATCTGGGTGACCTACACCAAGGCGCCCGGCAGCCCGCGCCACGTCGTCGAGTTCTTCGGCTGGCGCCTCAACGGACCGCCGCGCGGCAGCTTCTTCCCGCGCCGCGTCCTGGCGCGCGCCAGCCGCACAAGCTTCCCGCCACCGAAGGCTCCCTGAGGAGGACCATCAAATGCTGAAGCGCACCATCGCCCTGTCGGTCGGCCTGATGTCCCTGATGCTGGCCGCCGATGCCAATGCCTTCTGGTACGCCCGTGGCTGGCGTGGCGGCGTCGCCGTCGGCGGCTTTCGCCCGCCGGCGGTCGTCGCGCCCTATTACCTCGGCGGCTGCCTGAGATGCGCCCCCTATTACCATCCCGGGCTCGCGGCGGCGCTGGCTGCCCGGGCAGGCGTTGCGGCCGGTGTCGCTGCAGGGGCGGCAGCGGCCGGCGAAGCCGCGGCACCACCACCGCCGGCGGCCGCTCCCGCTCCCGCCGCCCCATCAAGCAGCGCTGCCGCCGCCGCGCCGTCCGACCAGAGCGGCGACGACAACGCGGCAAGCTCGAGCGGCACTGGCACCGGGCAGCAGACCGCGGCGGCGCCGGCGGCTTCCGCCTCAGCCGCCTCCGCGTCCTCGGCATCGCCGGGCAAGGGCAAGGCTTCGGCCTGCGCGGCCGGCCTGGCGAAGGATGCGAAGGCGATCTATGACGCGACGGCGCCGCAGGTCGGCAGCATGGCGACGCTCCGGGAGACGGTGGTCGAGCAGACCCGATCGCTGGTGATGGCCGGCAAGATCGGCCAAGCCTCCGCCAAGAGCTCGGCGCAGGCTGCGGGCGAATGCCTGGCGATGCTCGCCCATAATTAGCGACCCGGCGCGCTCACGCCGATGGGGGATGGACAGGTCGCTGTCGACGTCGATGCGGCGCGGCTGCAGGAGCGCCTGCCGCCGCTGCTCAGCATCATCGCCGGAATGGTCGATCTGAGCGGCTTCGTCATGCTGGGGCAGATCTTCACCGCTCACATCACCGGCAATCTCGTCCTGGTGGTCGCCGACAGCATCGATGGCGGGTCATTCAACCCGGTGCCGGTGCTGTCGCTGCCCGTCTTCATGGCGGCGCTGGCGCTGGTCTGGCTCCTCGCCCGCTGGCTCAACCTGATGGGCCGGAGGTTGGCGCACATTCTGCTCATGCTCCAGCTGGTGCTGCTGGCGATGGTGCTGGCGATCAGTGTCGCGGCTGACACGCGGGCCCATCCCGATGGCGCGGCCGCCGGGCTGGCGGCGATGATCGCCGTATCGGCAATGGCCTGTCAGTATGCGCTGTTCCGCCTCGCGATCCCGAGCGCCATCTCGACCGCGGTGATGACCGGCAATCTCACCAACACGGTTTTGGCGCTGATGGATCTCCTGTCTCCCGACCGTCCCCTGCTGACCGTCGATCAGGGACGGTTGCGCCACGCCCTCATGCTGCTGATCGGCTTCGTCACCGGCTGTGCGGCAGCAGCCATCGGGATCGTCTGGCTCGGCAATTGGGCATGGGCGCTGCCGACGGCGCTGGCCGCGCTGGTCCTGCTGGTGCGCTGACCCCTGCCGACTGTCACAGCATCCAGCGCATGAGCCAGAGCCCGGCAAAGAACCCGAGAAGGCTCAGCACCACGGACCCTACAATATAAAGTGTGGCGGCGCCGAGCTGGCCGCTTTCGATCAGCAGCCCGGCATCGAGCGAGAAGGTCGAAAAGGTGGTGTAACCGCCGAGCACGCCGGTGGCGATGAACAGGCGCACCGACTGGGGAGCGCTGCCGAAGAAGGCGAAATAGCCGACCACCAGCCCCATCAGAATCGAGCCGGTGACGTTGATGAAGAAGGTGCCGAAGGGAAACGCCACCCCGAGCACCCGGACGCTCAGAATATTGATCAGATGGCGCAAGACGCCGCCGAGGCCGGCGCCGATGAAGACGTTGAGACAGGCGGTCAGGGTCATGGCGCGATCTAACATTTTCGCTCGTTCCCCTGCAAATGGCTCGGACCGCACTCTTTAGAAGCGTTCCAAGGCGTTGCTTTTGTTGCATTTAATCATTTTCTCGCGTTGACCGGCGACGCTTGCGGACGTATATCCGACTAAATTACTCAGGTAATCGCCCAGGGGAACGCAATGGCAACCGACGATATTCCGAACGATCTGCTGGCCCGCCAGCCGGAGCGGCTGGTCGTCACCGGGTTTCGCTGCTGCATGGCCGGCTATGATTTCGGGGACTCGGCCTGCTGGGAGGCGGCCTGGCGGTCCTATATCGGCGAGCTCGGGTCGCAATCGGCGCGCGGCCTGATGGGGGAGCTGCAGTTCTTCGTCCGCTGCATCCGGCTCAACACGGTGCGACCGCTCTGCTACTTCCCGCAAGGCTGCCGCTATCTATGCCACGACGAATGCATGGCACTGTCGGCCTTGTCGGCGGCGCAAGGCGGCGACTGCGTCGCGGGCTGCCTCGCGGTGCGCCATCTCACCGGCCAGCAGGATCCGATGTCGATCAACGAGGTCTGGACCGCGACGCAGAGCTTTGCCGATGCCCTGAAGGAGTGGGGCCAGCCGCTCTACCCGGTATCGGCCGGCGTGGTCGAGTCGATCGCCAAGATGCAGCAGCTCACCAAGCCCTCGTCGGAGACACGGCATTAGGCGTAGGCATTAGGCAGTAGGCAGTTTACGGGTCGGCAGCAGCAAAGAGCTCCAGCTCGCAGCCGTCCTTGCCTACTGCCCTTTTTGCTTGGACTTGCCTACTGCCTTACTGCCCACTGCCTAAGATGCGGCCCGCTTGCGGAAGGTGTCCTCGACACGGGGCGGCGTGGAGGCGGTCCGGTGGCGTCCGAGGAAGGTCTCGGCGATGTCGACGCTGCTGGAGACGCCGATCGCGTCCTTGTTTCCCCTGATCCAGGCATCGGCCGCCGCCCAGCCCTTGTCGTGCAGGAACTCGAGAAACGCCCAATCGGTGTTGAGCTTGCTCGAGGCGTTGAGGCGGTATTCGAGCGCCGGCGCGGGGATCATGTGCATGTTGATGCGCTTGTACTTTTTCTCGTCGAGCCGGTTCTCGTCGATCAGCCGCCGCACGAAATCGATGGCGCGCATCTCGGCGATCAGGCTGGAGTTGAAGCTGATCTCGTTCAGCCGATTGATGATCTCGTTGGCCTGCATCGGCGTCTCGTCGCGGGTGAGCGGATTGATCTGCACCAGCAGGATGTCCTTGATCTCGGTGCGATAGATGAGCGGCCAGATGCTCGGATTGCCCATATAGCCGCCATCCCAATAGGGCTCGCCGTCGATCTCGACCGTCTGGAAGTAGAAGGGGATGCAGGCCGAGGCGAGGATGACGTCCGTGGTCACCTGCTGGCAGCGGAACACCCGCGGCCGGCCGGTGCGCACCGAGGTGGCGGTGATGAACAGCGGCACGGCGCCGCCGGCATTGATCAGCTTCCAGTCGATCTGGTCGGCAAGCAGCGATCGCAGCGGATTGAGATTGAACGGATTGTACTGATAGGGCGAGAAAACCCGCACCAGCAGCTCGAACAGCTGATAGCTGACCGTGCTGTCGATGTTCCAGCTCTGCATCCAGGCGTCGAGCGGCGTCGATTTGAACGGGCTGTAGAGGCAGCCAAGCCCGTAGACCTCGCGCCAGAAGCGGTCGAGCGCCGCCTTGGCGCCCTGGCGCCCGCCCGAACGATAGCCATTGGCGAGCACGACGGCATTCATCGCTCCGGCGCTGGCACCGCTGACGCCATGCAGCGCGATGTCCTCCTCGTCGAGCAGCCGATCGAGCACGCCCCAGCTGTAGGCGCCATGCGAGCCGCCGCCCTGCAGTGCAAGATTCAACCCTTTGGCGTTCATGAGAACCTCCAGGCGATAGGCTGGCCGGCACACGCCCCGGCCGGGCGCCTCCCTTATATCAGATCGGGCGATCCGAAGGTCGCAGCGGCGCGTTGGCGCAGATTTTCCAAGGAGGGATAAGGGGCTTGCAAAAAACGGTCAGGCCTCAGCTGGGGAGGCTGAGGCCTGTTGCAGGGGATGTTGAACGACGGGGTCTCAATGGGGAATCGCCGTCCAGGACCGGAATGTTGATGCAGTCGACCGTTGGTTGTCCACAGGAATTCAGAGGTTTTGAAAGTTATCCACAGGCAAAACTCATGAGTTCGACGAGACTATAGCAAACCGATCACAATCAGGGGATCGAACTGTCGAAAATGCTCTAATCCCCATCCCGCTCCTTCGACCTGTCAGCGTCGTCGGTCCTGTCGATCTGGTCGGGCGGCTTGTCGTAACCGCGGCGGCTGCTCAGAAAGACCAGCGACATCAGCACCACCCCGAGCGCGAAGGTCACGACGATCCCGGCGATCATCGCTCCCCAGCCGCTGCCGGTCATCGGCGCGTCGATGGTCAGGGTCATGGAGATCGACCACCACAGCGCGGCGGCCACCAACAGGCCGGACCCGACGATAAGCAGAATGGTCGCGCGATTCATCGGGTGTCAGTCTCATCCGATGCCTGCCTGCGTGGAGCACATTCCGGACGGCCGGGTCAAGCCCCGGCTCATGGGACACGGGCTTGCGCCGGCACCGGATGGATCGCCCCGGCTTGATCCACCGCGGCGCCGGCGCTGCCCCCCGGCAGCTTCAATTACACGCAACAGCCCGAATTGCCGACGGAGTTTGGCCGATATGGCGCAATTGCGCTATCGGAGTCGCGAACGGAATGTCGGAGATACGAAGAGGCTCGAAGGTTTTCGCGATTTGACGGTGTCAAGACTACTTTTGCACGGCGCACGCGATTAAAGTCGTTCGGGAGATGTCCCCCTGGCCCGACATTCTCGACCCGCGAGACCCCGATGTCGCCTACCGACATCTGAGCGGGTGCTATGTCGGCGTCGACAATTACGATGTCGTGGGAAAGCCAGGCGATTTCCGCCTCAACCGCCGCAAGATAGAGCTCGACCGCCTGGTCATGGTGCGGGGAAAGCTGAACACCGGCTACCGTCTGAGGGCGCTGCCCGGAAATCATCTTGTCACGATGATCCCGGAGAGCGGCGGCGTCGCCATGAAGGCGGGCCGCCTGGTGGCGGAGAGCGGCTGGCGGGGTGACGGCGTCGTCGCACCGCGCGATCGCTTCTCGGTCGAGACGAACGGCAGTGCCGGCTACACGCTGCTCGTCGGCCATGGCGATGTGGTGCGGCGGCTCGAGGAGATCGATGCACGGGCGACGGTCAAGGCGGTCAACGGCGCGGCACCGCTCAGCCTCGATCTCGCATCTCCGGCCGGCGCGCGGTTCCGCACGGCGCTGAACTTCGTGTGGGGGCAGCTGGCAAGCTCCGGAGCGACTCGCCCGCCCGATCTGCTGGTGGCGGCGCTCGAGGAGGTTTTGCTCAATGGCCTGATGATCCTGCTGTCGAGCGACGGGCGGGCGCGGCAGGAGAGCATGGTGGCGGATCCGGGGCGCAGTCGGGTGATCGAGGCTTGCGAGATCATGCGCGCCAGGATCGAGGAGCCGGTGCGGATCGGCGAGATCGCCGGCACGCTCGGCATCAGCGCCCGCCACCTGCAGGCGGGGTTCCGCCGCCATGTCGGCAAGACCCCCCGGGCATTCCTCACCGAATGCCGGCTCGACCTGGCGCGACGCAAGCTCGAAGAGGGCCGGCCGGGTCAAAACGTGACCGCGACGGCGCTAGAATGCGGCTTCTCGAATCTCGGCGAGTTCGCCGGCAAATATCGCAAACGGTTCGGCGAGAACCCGTCGGAAACATTGAAGAGGGCGCATTGAGGTGTCCGGGAAGCCGCGGGGATCGGTTACGGGAGGATCGCCCCGGCGATGATCCTGACCCGTACCGACCCGCCCCCGGCTGACGCAAGCAGTCCAGGCAATCAACCCCCCGGCTGCCCGACCCTTGCTGTACCTCGTCGGTCGAACCCTGAAGTTCATCCGCGACGCGCCCGCATCGTTGGACGAAGGCTGGAGCGCGCGCTAGCGGATTTGCGAATCGCTTATCGGGAATCGGAATTCGCACGCAAATTTTTTTGCGACGCCGGCCGGTTACCAGGTTCCGCTGTTCGGCATGCTCATCCACGGCTCCTCGGGCGGCAGCGCGCCATGCTTGTTGAGAATCTCGATCGAGATTCCGTCGGGCGACTTGATGAACGCCATGCGGCCGTCGCGTGGCGGACGGTTGATGGTGACGCCTTGCTCCATCAGCCGAGTGCAGAACGCGTAGATGTTGTCGACCTCGAAGGCGAGGTGGCCGAAGTTGCGACCGCCGGTATAGGCCTCGGCATCCCAGTTGTAGGTGAGCTCGATGGGTGCATCGGGGGTCTCCGGCGCGACGACGAAGACGAGGGTGAAGCGACCCTGCTGATTCTCATGTCGGCGGACTTCCCTCAGACCCAATTTGGTGCAATAGAAGTCAAGCGAGCGCTCGATGTCGCTGACACGCACCATGGTGTGGAGATACCTCATCCTCGCGGCTCCCAATTGACTTTCAAGAGAGATGATATGCAGGTGATTCGCCCTCATCAATGGCGGGACAAATGGCATTTCAAGCTTGCACGACCGTGCTGTGAATGACGCATATGTGACG
>JBEVJH010000166.1:0-2883 GCA_040510355.1 Aestuariivirgaceae bacterium | reverse complement strand
ACCCAGAGCCAGGAGAAGAAGGACACGCTGCGGCTGCTCGGTGCGGAGCTGGTCGAGGTGCCGGCGGTGCCCTACCGGAACCCCAACAACTATGTGAAATATTCCGCCCGTCTAGCCGAGCGGCTCAATGCCGAGCTTCCCGCCGGCGCCGTCTGGGCGAACCAGTTCGACAACGTCGCCAACCGCCGCGGCCACTACGAGACCACCGCCGCCGAGATTTGGGACCAGACGGACGGCCGGGTCAGCGGTTTCGTCTGCGCCGTCGGCTCTGGCGGAACCCTGGGCGGCGTCTCCGACGGGCTCAAGGAGCGCAACGGCAACGTGATGATCGCCGTTGCCGACCCGCATGGCGCCGCGCTCTACAGCTGGTACACGACGGGAGAGCTGGTAGCCGAGGGCACCTCGATCACCGAAGGCATCGGACAGGGACGGGTCACCCGCAATCTCGAGGGCGCTCTCGTCGATACCGCCTACCGCATCTCGGACAGCGAAGCCGTCGAGATCGTCTTCGAGCTCCTGGAGCATGAGGGCCTGTGCCTCGGCGGCTCCTCCGGCATCAATGTTGCCGGCGCCATGCGGCTTGCCCGCGAGCTTGGACCCGGGCACACCATCGTGACCATGCTTTGCGATTATGGGACGCGCTACCAGTCCCGCCTGTTCGATCCTTCGTTCCTGCGCTCGAAGAACCTCCCGGTCCCGCCCTGGCTGGAACGGCGGCGCAGCAGCCTGCCGGTGGTGTTCGAGGAGGTGCAGAGCTGACATGACCGAGCTCCTGTTTCGCGCCGATCCCTATCTCCGCGACTGCGACGCCCGTGTCGTCGCCGTCAATGACCGCGGCGGCGTCATTCTCGACCGCACGGTGTTCTATGCCACGGCCGGCGGCCAACCCGGCGATGCCGGCACGCTCGAAGTGCGCGGCTTCGGCGCGCTCCCGATCGCCACCACCGTCTATGATGAGGGCAAGCAGGTGGTGCATGTGATCGAGGGCAGTGGTGCATCCGCTTTGCAGCCCGGCGCCGAAGCCCGTGCCGCGCTCGATTGGGAGCGGCGCTACCGGCACATGCGCGCCCATACCGCCCTTCATCTGCTCTGTGCGCTGGTCAAGTTTCCGGTGACCGGCGGGCAGATCGCCGCCGATGGCGGTCGGCTCGATTTCGACATCGCCGATCCTTCCGCAGTGTCCCGCGAGATGCTGGAGAGCGAGATCAACCGACTGATCGCCGAGGACCATCCGGTCGCCGAGCAATGGATCAGTGATGACGAGCTCGCAGCCAATCCGGGTCTCGTGCGAACCATGTCGGTCAAGCCGCCGACCGGCACCGGCCGGGTCCGCCTGGTGGCGATCGGCGAAGGCGGCAGCATCGATCTCCAGCCTTGTGGCGGCACCCATGTCCGACGCACCGGCGAGATCGGCCGGATCACCGTCGCCAAGCCGGAGAGCAAGGGCAAGCAGAACCGGCGCATTCGTCTCAATCTCGTCTAGTCTTGCAACCACGGAGGCCCCGGGTGACCGAGTATCTGGTGACGACCGACTGGCTGGCATCCCATCTCGAGGCGCCGGACATCGTCGTCCTCGATGCCTCCTGGCATCTCCCCACCGAACGGCGGAACCCCCAAGCGGAGTTTCTCGCCGGCCACATACCGGGCGCGCTGTTCTTCGACATCGACGCCATCAGCGACAGCGCGACCCCCCTGCCGCATATGCTGCCGCCGGCCGAGAAATTCTCCTCGGCAGTGCGCCGGATGGGCATCGGCGACGGCAAGCGGATAATCGTCTACGACACGGTCGGCCTGTTCTCGGCGGCCCGCGCCTGGTGGATGTTCCGGGTGTTCGGCCACAATGACGTCGCGGTTCTCGATGGCGGGCTTTCGAAGTGGAAGTCGGAGGGCCGGCCGCTCGAGGAGGGTGAGCCGGATCCGCGCCAGGAGCGGCATTTCACGCCCCGCTTCAACGCCATGCTGGTGCGCGACAAGCACGAGATGGCGGCGATCTCCCGCAGCGGCTCGGCGGCGATCGCCGACGCCCGGGGTCCGGCGCGGTTCAGCGCCGCCGAGCCCGAGCCGCGGCCCGGCGTGCGGGGCGGCCACATTCCCGGCGCCCGCAATGTCCATTACGCCACGCTGCTCAATCCCGACGGCACGCTCAAATCGAAGGCGGACATCAAGGCCGCCTTCAGCCGCGCCGGCATCGACCTCTCGCGACCGATCGTGACGAGCTGCGGCTCGGGCATCACCGCCGCCATATTGTCGCTGGGCTTGTCGCTCGTCGGTCACAACGACCATGCGCTCTATGACGGCTCCTGGGCCGAATGGGGCAGCGATCCCGACCTGCCGGTCGAAACCAAGAGCTAGTCTGGAACAGCGATTGGCACCACGCACGCCAAAACTGCGGACCGTCTCGACCGTCGTCACCTTTCTCGAGATGACGGCGGACGCACAGATCCGTGCCATGCCGCCGCTCAATCTGCCGAAGCTGGCGCTGATGCGCGCCGAGGCGCCGCCTCTCCATTTCTACCGTTACCTCTACGACGCCATCGGCAGGGACTATTACTGGATCGACCGCAAGGACATCACCGATGCGGCGCTGGCGGAGCTGATCCAGCACCCCGATGTCCAGATTCACGTCGCCTATGTGGCGGGCGTGCCGGCCGGCTTCTTCGAGATCGACCGGCGCGCCGGCGGCCTGGTCGAGATCATGTATCTCGGCCTTGTTCCCGAGTTCCAGGGACGCGGTCTCGGCAAATGGCTGCTGTCGGAGGCCATCGCCGCGGCCTGGGCCGAGCCGACGAAGCGCCTGATCGTCGAGACCTGCACGCTCGACGCCCCGAAGGCGCT
This sequence comes from Aestuariivirgaceae bacterium, assembly GCA_040510355.1. GTDB lineage: Bacteria > Pseudomonadota > Alphaproteobacteria > Rhizobiales > Aestuariivirgaceae > DATAFF01. The sequence goes on along the minus strand of JBEVJH010000166.1, from coordinate 48 downwards.
CACGCTCTACCAGCGCTTCGGCTTCGTGCCCTATGCCCGCGAGGACAA
>JBEVJH010000165.1:0-2893 GCA_040510355.1 Aestuariivirgaceae bacterium | reverse complement strand
GCATAACGAACCCCACATAGCGCGCCCGCGCGCCCAAGATGCTAAATTCCAAGCGGTGCTACGGCCTGCAGAATGTCACCGTGTCACTTGCTCAGATGCGCACCATAGCCCAACAAATATGTTCGTCTAGATGAACGGCAGACGACGTGGTTCCTTTGGCGACAGAATTTTGAGCTGACGCGAAAAATCTGTTGATAAGTCCCCTGCCTGCTACCGCCCCTCCCGCGCCAGCTCGGCCCGGCCTTCCGCCACCAGTCTTTGCGTCGCCCCTTCGATGTCGGCCTCGAGGCGCTGCTCGAAGGCGCGTCGGTTGAGCCCCGGCGGGATCGCCGGCAGGAACTCGACGATGATCGTTCCCGGCCGCCGCATGAACTGCCGCCGCGGCCAGAACAGCCCCGAATTCAGCCCGAACGGCACGCATGGCACGCCGGTCCCGAGATAGATCGCCGACGCCCCCGGCTTGTAGTCGGGCGGCGCATCGGGCGCCCGCCGCGAGCCCTCGGGAAAGATCAGGAGATGGCGTCCTTGCCTGACCGCCTCCCGCGCCTCGGTGACCATGCGCTTGAGCGCCCCCGCCCCGGCCAATCGATCGATGCCGATCATCCCGAACTTCATCGAGAACCAGCCATAAAGCGGGATCAGCATCAGCTCGCGCTTCATCACCACCGCCGGATCGTTGAGGAGCGGCAGGATCGCGAAAGTGTCCCAGGCCGATTGATGCTTGCCGGCGATGATGCAGCCCTCCGGCGGAATGTTCTCGCGGCCTCTGACCTCCATCCGCGTGCCGACGATCTGCTCGAGCCACCACACCGAGCTCTGCCCCCACACCTGCAGCGCCCGGACCGACCACCGGCGCGGCGTGAGGAAGAACATGAACCCGCCGACCAGGAAGACGGCCAGGTTGACGTAGAACACCACGTTGAACAGCGCCGATCGCAGAACGCTCATGTCGCGGCTTGCCGCGTGACGCTGGCGGGCGCGACCACGGCGAAGAGGAACTTGACATATTCGGCAAGCCACATCCGCGCCCACACCAAGGCTGGCGGCATCGTCATCTCCGGCAGCCCCGACACCGGCCACGGCGTCAGCGTGCGGTTCGGCATGCGGCGCGAGAATTCGAGCAGCGCCCGCGCCATGTGATAGTCGCTGGTGACGACGATCAGCCTGTCGAAATGATTCTGCTCCGCCCAGCGGCTCGCTTCGGCCGCATTGCCGCGCGTATCGGCCGCCGCCCTGTCGATATCGACGCAGCAGCCGAACAGCGCCTCCTCGCCGGACAATTGCGACAGGCGCCGCTCCGAGGTGTGCGGGTGGACGCCGGTGATCAGCAGGCGCTTGCCCTGGTGGTTGCGCAGGAGCTCGAGCGCCTCGCTGATCCGCTGCGGACCGCCCGTCAGCACCACGATCCCGTCGGCCGGCCCGGAGAAACCGGCAGGCGGCGTCGGGCTCTTCAGGACGAACACCACGAAGCCGCCGAAGAACAAGAGGACGACCGCCAGCACCGCAAGCCCCGGCCAATGGCGCCGGCCCCGCGTCCGACCCGGTGCCCTCTCGGCAGGCGACGCCCCATGGCTCGCTTTTGACCCGTTCTCCCTGCCTGTCATTGCCGAGCCCGGCACGTTCACCCGCTGTGCAGTCGGTTGCGCGCACCGATTGTGCTCAACCCCATCGCGGCTTGTCCAGCCGATTTTCGACATCATCGGCATCAGAACATCGCCCTGAGAATGCGCGTCACCGCCAGCCGCGCGCTGATCAGGCAGAGCACCGTCGTCAGCAGCGGCACCAGTGCGAAGAGGGCCAGGGTCCGCGCCGAATCCCCGATTTCCGAGAACATCAGCACCCGCACGGCCTGGGCGATCCCACCGCTTTCGCGCCCATCGCCGACGCCGGCGACCAGCGCCAGCAGCACTGCCGCCGCGGCAAGCCCGGCCAGACCGGCAACCAGCCCCGTCCTCAGGAACCGCCGCTCCACCTGGCTCGCGATGAACCGGTCGCGCGCCCCCGCCAGGTAGAGGACCTCGATCGTGTCGCGATTGGCCTCGAGCGCGCCCCGGCTGGCATAGACGACGAGCGCCGCCGCCGTTGCCGCGATGACCAGCAGGATGGCGAACCCGACCATGCGCAGCGCCGCGGCGAGCCGCACCATCTCGCTTTGCCAGCGGCGATGGCTGTCGAGGCTGGCGCCCGGCGTCGCCGCCTCGATGGCAAGGGCCAGCCGGTCGAGATCGGGCGGCCCGTCTCCGTCGACCACCACCCCGATCAGCCGCGGCACCGGCAGATCCTCGAGCATCGCGCCCGCGCCGAGCCACGGTTTCAGCAGCTTGACGCTGTCATCCCGCGACAGGGCGTAATGGCGCTTGATCCCCGGCGTGCCCTCGAGCACGGCATTGACGCTCGAGACCGCCTGCTCGATATCGACCCCCTCGGTCGGCCGGACCTGCACCGTCAGCTCGCTGCCGACCTTCGAGGTCCAGCTCGATGCCGCCGCGCTCACCATCAGCAGCCCCGCGATCGCGAGGCAGGCGAGGAAGCACATCGCCGACATCGCGATCGTCATCGTCCTGAGCGCCGCCGTGCTCGTCGGCACGATCGACCCGGCGGGCCGCGGCTTGACCATCACCGCGTCCATTTGAGCTCGCCCTTCGAGAGCGTCATCACCGGGGCCTTGGCCTCCTGGATCAGCAGGCTGTCATGCGATGCGATCAGCACCGTGGTGCCGAAGCGGTTGAGCTCGACGAACAGCCTGAGCAGGCGGCTGGCGAGCGCCGGGTCGACATTGCCGGTCGGCTCGTCCGCCAGCAAGAGATCGGGCTTGCCGATCACCGCCCGGGCGATCGCCGCCCGCTGCTTCTCGCCGCCCGACAGCACCGGCGGATAGGCATCGGCCTGGGCC
>JBEVJH010000164.1:0-15805 GCA_040510355.1 Aestuariivirgaceae bacterium | reverse complement strand
CCAGACCGCGGCCTCGGTGCGGTAATGATGCAGGCCGTCCTGCTCGCCGGTCATGGCGGTCTCGACAAGCTCGAGCTGCGCCGCGACCTGCCGATACCCGTTCCGGCGCAACCCGACCGGAAGTCGACGCCGCTCGACCGGCGGAACTTTTAGGACTGCGCCAAACGGAAAGTGCTAAGCTCAAGCGTCCGCCAATGGCGCGGAAATGGCCGGGGGTCAATCCCGAAGGAGGGTCCCATGGCAACCTATGTCATCTTGGCAAACTTCACCGATCAAGGCATCCGCAACGTCAAGGATACGGTGAAGCGCGCCGACGTCTTCAAAGAGATGGCGAAGAAGAAGGACGTGAAGGTGCGCGACATGTACTGGACGCTGGGGGCCCATGACGTCGTCGCCATCATCGAGGCGCCGAACGACGAGGCGATCACCGGCCTCGGCCTGGCACTGGGCATGCAAGGAAATGTCCGTACACAGACCCTGCGGGCCTACAGCGCCAGCGAGATCGGCAAGATCCTGGGCGGCGTTGCGTAGGTAGGCAGTAGACATTAGGCAGTAGGCAGTGGGGAACGGAGCACTCACTGCCTGCTGCATTTTTGCCTGCTCTTCTTTCCTGGCGTCCGGCTCCCATATGGGCGGGCAGGATCCCGCATCGCGTGACAGGCCATGATCCCGCTCTCCGTTCTTGATCTCGCGCCGATCGTCGAAGGTGGCGATGCGGCGCAGTCCTTCCGCAACTCGCACGATCTCGCCCGGCATGCGGAGCGCTGGGGATACCGACGGTTCTGGCTGGCGGAGCATCACGGCATGCCGGGGATCGCCAGCGCGGCGACGGCAGTGCTGATCGCCCATGTCGCCGCCGGGACATCGACGATCCGGGTCGGCGCCGGCGGCATCATGCTGCCCAACCACGCCCCCCTGGTGATCGCCGAGCAGTTCGGCACGCTCGAATCGCTGTTTCCGGGCCGGATCGATCTCGGGCTCGGGCGAGCGCCGGGGTCAGATCCGGTGGCGGCGCGGGCGCTCAGGCGCAATCTCGATTCGAGCGTCGATCAGTTCCCCAATGACGTGGTCGAGCTGATGGCCTATTTCGCCGAACCGCAACCGGGCCAGCTGGTGCGGGCGGTACCCGGTGCCGGACTCGCGGTGCCGATCTGGATCCTGGGCTCGAGCCTGTTCGGGGCGCAACTCGCCGCCGCGCTGGGGCTTCCCTTCGCGTTCGCGTCGCATTTCGCGCCGGCGCAGCTGATGCCGGCGATCGACATCTATCGGCAGCGCTTTCAGCCGTCGGAGGGAATGGCGAAGCCCTATGTGATGGCTGGATTCAACGTCTTCGCCGCGGATGGCGAGGAGGAGGCGCAGCTCATCGCGACATCGATGCAACAAGCCTTCGTCAATCTCCGGAAGGGGCAGCCGAGCCGGCTCAAGCCGCCGGTCCGCGATTACCGGGCGACGTTGACACCGCCCGAGTTGGCCGTGCTCGACCAGGTGATGGCTTGCACCGCCATCGGCTCATTCGATCGGATCAGGGAGGCGATCGAGGCGTTCATCGCGCGGACCGAGGTGGACGAGCTGATGATCGCCTCGCAGATCTTCGACCATGGCAGCCGCCTGCGGTCCTACGAGATCACCGCCGGACTCATCGGCAAAAAGGGATAGGACAGGCACCAGATGGCGAGAAGCGGCAAGTCGGACGACCGCATCGAGTGCACGACGTTCGACGGGTTGTAGACGAGCCCGCCGATGCCGGGCGTGACCCATGGGCCGTCGCCCTGGCGCCAGGAGCCGGGGGAGAGGCTGTAATAGACCTCCGCCGGCGGGTGACGATGGTCCGGGTACTGAAGATCGGGTGCCATCAGCGACACGCCGATCATCACGCGCTCGCACGACGCCACGCCACCCGGCCCGATGATGCAGGCATTGGCATGGCCGTCGCGGAATGCCGGAGCGGCACAGTGCGATCCCGGGCGCCTCGCCCAGTTGAGCCCGGGCGCCAACACGGCAAGGCGCTCGGCCACCGTCGCGGCCGGAGAACCGCCCGCCATGGCGGTGGCGAGCGCCCGATCGAGCAGCACGCAGACCGGCGGCGCCTCGCCGGCTGCAATCGGCGGCTCGTCGGCGGAGCTTTCAGCGTCGAACACGCGCCGCACGACCTGGGCGGCAGCCTCGGTCGGCCCGGCACGGGCGATCGCGGCCTCAAGCGCTGCGAGGAATTCCCGAAGCGCCGGTTGCACCGAAGCGGGGGTTTGGCTGATCATCGTGCTGAAGCCTCTCCTCAAGCGCAGGATTTCGGGTAGTGTTTCCACCTTCCCTGCGGTCCGTCAATCTCGGTGGTTGCGACGATGCGATTTTCCCGTTTGATCAATGTTGTCGGCGTTCATGCCGAGGGCGAGCACAATGAGGTCATCACCGGCGGGGTCATCGATGTCCCCGGCAAGACCATGTTCGACAAGATGACCTACCTCGAAACGCAAGCCGACGAGCTCAGGCAGTTCCTGCTGCACGAGCCCCGCGGCAAGGTGGCGCAGTGCGTCAATCTCGTCCTGCCACCGACGGGGCCCGAGGCGGATGCCGGCTTCATCATCATGGAGTCCGAGTACTACGTGCCGATGTCCGGGACCAACACGATCTGCACGGTCACGGCGCTGCTCGAAACCGGAATGGTGCCAATGCGCGAGCCGGTGACCAGGCTGACGCTGGAGGCGCCCGGCGGTCTCGTTTCGGTCGAGGCGCAGTGCCGGGACGGCAAATGCGAGAGCGTGACGTTCCGCAACGTGCCGGCCTTCGTGTTCGGCCTGCAGAAGCCGGTGGAGGTGCCGGGGGTCGGCACGCTCATGGCCGATGTCGCCTATGGCGGGATGATCTATGCGATGGTCGATGCGAGCGCGCTCGGCATCAGGCTCGAGCCATCGGAGGCGCGCGATCTGGTGGAGCTCGGCGAGAGGATCAAGCGGGCGGCGGCCGTGCAGATTCCGGCCGTCCATCCCGACAATCCGGCGATTCACACGATCAACCAGACGCTGTTCGCCGGTCCGTTGCGCATCGAGAACGGCGTGAAGACGGCGCGGAACACCGTCATCGTCTCGCCGGGCCGGCATGATCGAAGCCCCTGCGGAACGGGCACCACGGCGCGGCTCGCCATCATGCATGCGAAAGGCGAGGTCGGGCTCGGCGAGACCTTCGTGCATGAGAGCCTGATCGGAACCCGCTTCATCGGCAGGATCCTCGAGGAGGGGCGGATCGGATCGGTTCCGACGGTGACCGTGTCGATCACCGGGCGTGCCTGGATCACGGCGTTCCATCAATATGTGCTCGATCCGAGCGATCCGTTCCCGACCGGATACAGGCTGACCGACACCTGGCCGGCGAATGCGGCAGCAGGCAGTGGGCAGTAGGCAGTAGGGATAAGCGCCACTTACTGCCTATCTGCCTAATGCCGACTGCCTCTACCACCCCTCATGACGAGGCAGGAAGGATGTTCTGGTTCATGTGGAAGACGTTGCGCGGATCGTATCTTGCCTTGATCTTCTGGAGCCTGGGGTAGTTCGGGCCGTAGGCGGCGGCGGTGGGATTGCCGGCCTCGTCGTCGCCGAGGTAATTCACATAACGGCCGGCGGCGGCGTAGGGCGCCATGGCGGCATAGCTGTCCTTGGCCCAGGCGACGCAGCGCCCGGTGATCGCCCGCTCCATCCATTCGGAAATGATCACGGCGTTGTAGCCGACGGCGCGATGCGGGAAGGCGGTGGCGTTGACCGGAACGCGGGTCGCAGCGCCGTGGAAATGCTCGAGCAGAAGCTGGCCCATCGGGGTCGGGCAGCGGGTGAAGCAGTCGATCATGGTGTCGATGGTCTGGTCATCGAGGCGGTCGAGGAATGTCGACTTCCAATAGTTGAGCGCGCCCCTGGGGTAGGCGCCGTCGAGCATGGCGTTCAGCTCGCAATAGGGTCGCGGGCCAATGGTGTCGAGGACCGGCGAGCCGAAGCCCTTGATCGGACGGACGGCGGCATCGGCCGCCTCCAGCGGGCCGCAGTGACAGAGCCCGATGACCGCGAGCTTGGCGCCGGAGCCGTCCGGCGCATGGACCAGGCCCGAGACCATCATGAGCTCGTCGGGCAGCGAGGATGTCGCATCGCGGAAATGGCGCAGCACGTCGCGCGCCATCGCGAACGGATAGGCGATCAGCCCGCCCGTCACTATCGGGCCGACCGGATGGAGTCGGTATTCCAGCGATGCCACGACACCGAAATTGCCACCTCCGCCGCGCAGGCCCCAAAACAGCTCGGAATTGTCATCGGCACTCGCATGCATGAGCTCGCCGTTGGCGGTGATGACCTCGGCCGACAGGAGATTGTCGACGGCCATGCCGTATTTGCTCATGAGCCAGCCGAGACCACCGCCCAGGGTCAACCCGGCGATTCCGGTCGAGGACACGACACCGCCGGTGGTTGCAAGACCATGGACCTGTGTTTCGCGGTTGAACCCGGCCCAGGTCACGCCGCCCTGGGCCCGGGCGATGCGCGTCTCGGGATCTACGAACACGCCCTTCATGGTCGCGAGGTCGATCATGAGGCCGCCATCGGTGGTGGCGCGGCCTGCGACATTATGCCCGCCGCCGCGGACCGCAATCTCGAGATTGAGCTTATGGGCGAGCTCGATGGCCGCCATGATGTCGGCCACGCCGCTGCAGCGCGCGATCAGCGCCGGGCGCTTGTCGACCATGCCGTTGTGGACGCGCCGCGCCGTCTCGTAGCCATCGTCGTGCGGCTGGAGAAACAAGCCGCCGAAACCGGGCGCAAGCTCGTCGAGGCGATCGAAAAATGCGGCTACCGGCATGAGGACCATCCTTTTCGATTGTCGGATGGCAAGTCTCGGCAGGTGGTCCAGAATGCGAACTGAACGCACCATTCAGGCCGGGTTCACCGCTCGGCGCGTCACGCCGACAGGCGTTGATTGACCCGCACGGTCACGCTCTTCAACGGACCGATCTCGTCAACCTCCACCCGGTCGACGCAGCGGCTGCAGACGATGAAGCACCGCATGCCGGTTCGTTCGCAGGCTGGCATGCAGGCTGGGCAGTCACACGCATCCGATTCATGATCACGCATCGCTCGAAGGCCCCCCGGCCGAACTCCCTTTCTCAACGTCTCCTCATTGGCATGAAGCCGCGCAGGCCGCTATCGGAGCAGCGAAGCGACTGTCGGAAATGCGAAGCCGAGAGATTGGCGGAGGGCCAACGGTTTCGGGTAAGCTCGGGGCGGAAGATGCGTGGATGAACCATGAGCCTGCGACTGGACGGAAGATCCGCACTCATCACCGGCGCCGCCCGCGGGATCGGCGCCGCCTTGGCCCAAGCCTATGCCAGGGAGGGGGCGACGGTTGCGATCGGCGATATCGATCAAGCACGCGCGGCGGCGACGGCGGCGGAGATCGGAAAGGGCGCCTATGCGGTCCGGCTCGATGTCGCCGACGAGGCCTCGATCGAGGCGGCAATCGCCGAAGTCACCGGCACGACCGGCGGCCTCGATATCCTGGTCAACGGCGCCGCCGTTTTCGATCTCGCGCCGCTTGTCGAGATCACGCGAGAGAGCTTCGATCGCTTGTTCCGCATCAATGTGGCCGGCACGTTGTTCACGATGAAGGCCGCGGCGCGCCAGATGATCGCGCAGGGACGCGGCGGCAAGATCATCAACATGGCGAGCCAGGCGGGACGGCGCGGCGAGCCGCTGGTCGCCGTCTATTGCGCCACCAAGGCGGCGGTGATCAGCCTGACGCAATCGGCGGGCCTCGGGCTGATCAAGCACCGGATCAATGTGAATGCGATCTCGCCAGGGGTGGTCGAGGGCGAGCATTGGGAGCATGTGGACGCGCTCTTCGCCAAATATGAGAATCGTCCGATCGGCGAGAAGAAGCGGCTGGTCGGCGAGGGCGTGCCCTTTGGCCGGATGGGGGTGGCGGAAGACCTGACCGGCATGGCGGTGTTCCTGGCGTCGGCCGAGGCCGATTACATCGTTGCCCAGACCTACAATGTCGATGGCGGCCAGTGGATGAGTTAGGACATGAACCCTGCGACGCGTGAGGTTTTCGATTGGGTCGACACTCGCATGGACGACCTGTCGGACTGGTGCGAGACCATTTGGAATTTTGCCGAGCCGGCGCTGCGCGAATATCGCTCGGCGCGATGGTATGTCGAGCGCCTGCGACAGGAAGGCTTCGCGGTCGAGGCCGGCACCGGTGGCATGCCGACTGCCTTCCGGGCGGAATGGTCCAATGGCGCGGGGCCACGGATCCTCGCTTATGCGGAATATGATGCGGTGCCCGGCAATTGCCAGGCGGCCTCGACGCGGCAGGAGCCGCGGGCGGGCTTGTCGCCGCATGCCGCCGGCCATACCGATCCGCATTCCGCGCTCGGCATTTCATCGCTCGGCGGGGCGCTTGCCGCCAAAGCCGTGATGGAGCGGCGCGGATTGACGGGGACGCTGGTGTTATTCGGCGAGCCGGCCGAGAAGCTCAGGCTTTCCAAGCCCGTGCATGCCGCCAAGGGCTATTATGACGGGCTCGATGCGGCCATCAGCTTCCACCCGGCCTATATGCTGCCGCTCGTCAACACGGCGCGCTGGGACACTCATTGCGGCGCCGGTTATGCGGCGGTCTACAGCTTCCAATGCGACAAGCCGGAAAGCTGGCTCGCGAGCGGTCACGGCGGCCCGATTCCGGCCAGTCACGTGGCGGCGCGGGCTCCCGGCGCCACCGATGCGCTGTTCCACATGTTTGCGCTGACCAAGCAGACGCAGTCCAACATGCTGGCGTTTACGCAAGGCTGGTCGATCAGCGAGGCGATTTTGACGGCCGGCCAGGCGACCGCCGACAATCTGCCGGCGCAGCTGGCCGAGATTCAATATTTCTGGCGCACGCCGACGATCGAGATGGCGGAGCAGATTGCGCGGGTCCTCGATCACAATGCGGACTGCGCCGCCCGCGCAGCGCATTGCAGCTGGCGACGGAGCTGGGTCACCAAGTCGCGGCCCGGGATCGCCAATCATGCGCTCGCCGAGGCGGCGTATCGCAACATCCTCGGCGCCGGACCGCCGCGATGGGGCGAGGAAGCGATCCGCCTTGCCCAAGCGATTCAAGGCGAGCTTGGGCTCGAGCCGATGGCGAAGCCCTATCACGAGGTGGCGGAGGCGACGATCGCGCCGCAGGAGGCGGAGGCCATTCTTCGTCGGGACATGCCGGCCACGCAGCTCAACATGACGTCGGACGATTACACGGAATATTGCTGGCACTGTCCCACGGTGCGGTTTTATATCGGCCGACCGATGCTCAAGGCGCCACCCGGCTTTGCCTATCCGGCGTGGGCGATGAACGCGCTCGGCGGGCTTCGCGCCGCGATCGATCCGATGATCCGAACCGCCGCCAAAGTGGTCGGGGCGACGATCATCGATCTCATCAGCGATCGTGGTCTCGTGGCGCGCGCCAAGGCGGAGTTCGCGCAACGCACCGGCGGCGGCATCGGCGGCAGAAGCTGGATCGCGCCCTTGCTGCCGGCGGACTTCCGCCCACCCATCGACTTCCGCTGGCCGGAATATGTCACGACCGAGCGCGGCGAGGAATGGTGGATTCCAACCCGCGCGGATGGATAGAGCGTGATGTTGGACCGTCGTCAACTTCTCGCGGCGGGAGCGGCTTCGCTGTCACTGCCGTCTCGTGCATGGTCGCAGTCCGTCGATCAGGCGGTCGCACCGTTCACGTTCCGCGCGGCGGATGCGGCGCTCGACGATCTCAGGCGCCGCCTCGAGGCCACGCGCTGGCCGGAGCGCGAGACCGGCCCGGGATGGGAGCAGGGGCCGCCGCTTGCCGCCATGCAGGCGCTGGTCGCGCATTGGCTTGGCGCCCATGACTGGCGCAGATGCGAAAGCGAGCTTGGCGGCTGGCCGCAATTCAAGACGGCGCTCGACGGGCTCGGCATTCACTTCATTCACGTTCGCTCACGCCATGCCGATGCGCTGCCGATCATCCTGACCCATGGCTGGCCGAGCACGATCCTGCTGTTCCGCCACGTGATTGGGCCGCTGACCGATCCGACGGCCCATGGCGGTGCGGCCGATGAAGCGTTTCATGTGGTCATCCCGTCGCTTCCGGGGTTCGCCTTCTCCGACAAGCCGGGCGGGCGCGGCTGGAATGCCATGCGGACGGCACGGGCCTGGGGCGCGCTCATGCAGCGGCTCGGCTATCGGCGCTACGTCGCCCAGGGAGGGGACTGGGGCGCCTTCGTCACGACTGCCATGGCACAGCTGGCGGTGCCGGGGCTTAGGGCGATCCATCTCAATTTTGCGCAGACGATCCCCGACACGATCCCGGCAAAGCTCGAGCCCGACCAGCAGCGCGCCGTGACGGCACTGACGCTGTGGCGGGAAAAGGGCTCGGCCTATCTGCAGCTGCAGTCGACGCGGCCGCAGATGATCGGCTATGCGCTCGCCGATTCGCCAGTCGGGCAGGCCGCGTGGATCTATGACATCTTCAACGCCGGGACCGGAATGACCGGACATCCGGAGCGGTTGGTGAGCCGCGACGACATGCTGGACGAGATCACCCTCTATTGGCTGACCAACACGGCGGCATCGTCGGCGCGCTTCTATCTCGAGCAGGCCGAGCTCCTGGGCAGGCGCAACAATCCGGGTCGCGTCGACCTGCCGGTCGGCGTCAGCGTGTTTCCGCATGACCTGCTGGCGGCGCGCAGCTGGGCGCCGCTGGTCTATCCCAAGCTGTTCTACTGGCACGAGCTCGATCGCGGCGGCCATTTCGCGTCGCTGGAGGTGCCGCAGCTGTTCTCCGAGGAGCTGCGCCGCTGCTTTCGCTCCCTCAGGCGCAGCTGACCATGGAGTCGATCACCGAGCGGCGCGACCTTCGAACCGGCATGACCGTCTGGGAAGCCACTCCATCAGCTCAGGTCGCAACGGAGCCGCTCGTGCGTGCGATGAAGGTCGACGTGGTGATAGTCGGCGCCGGAATCAGCGGGGCGCTGATGGCGGCGGCAGCGACGGCACGCGGAATGTCGACGATCGTCATCGATCGGCGGCCGCCTGGCCATGGCAGCACGGCGGCCAGCACGGCTCTGCTTCTCCATGAGCTCGACACGCCGCTGATCGAACTTGCCGAGATGCTTGGACTCGATCGCGCCGCCCGGGTCTGGTTGCGGTCGCTGCGGGCGGTCCAGGACCTCGCCAGCCTGATCCGACAGGCGGGCATCGGCTGCGATTTCCGGCCACGCAGGTCGCTCTATCTTTCCGGCAACAGGCTCGGCGCGGCCGGGATGGCGAAGGAGCATCGGCTTCGCCGGTCGATCGGGCTTCCCACGTCGCTTCTCGATCATCGCCAACTGCAAGGCATGATCGGGATCGATCGGGACGCAGCGCTGCTGTCGGAGGGTTCGGCAGAAGCCGACCCGCGACTGCTGACCATCGGGCTGTTGCAACGTGCAATGGCGCGGGGCTGCCGCGTGTTCTCGCCGGCCGAGCTCGCGGCGGTGGCGCCGTCGAGCCGCTCGGTCGAGATGGTGACGTCGGACGGTGTCGAGCTCGCGGCGGGCGCGCTGGTCTTTGCCACGGGCTACGAATTGGCGGACGGGGTCCCCTCGGCAGGGCACCGTCGAACCAGCACCTTCGTTCTGGCAACCCCGCCGCAGCCCGGCGCGATCTGGAGCCAGGGCGAGCTCATCTGGGAAGCATCAGATCCCTATCTCTACATCCGCAGCACGACGGATGGTCGTGTCATCGTTGGCGGGGAAGACGAGGACTTCAGCGACGATACGAAGCGCGACGCGCTGTTGCCGAGCAAGATCCGAGCGCTGCAGGAGAAGATTGCGATGCTCTTGCCGCGGCTCGACATCCAGGCAGATTTTGCATGGAGCGGGACCTTTGGCGAAAGCGATCGCGGGCTGCCATCCATCGGTGCGATTCCAGGAATGCCGAATTGCCACGCAGTGCTGGGCTATGGCGGCAACGGGATCACCTTCGCGATGATGGCGGCGCAGATCATTGCCGGCGAGCTGTCCGGCGGGCGCGATTCCGATGCCGAGCTGTTCGCCTTCGCCGGATGATCTCAGGCGGCCTTGCGCTTGCGGGCCGGGCGGCGCTTCGGCTTGGTCGGCGGACGCTTCGGCTCCTTCATGCTTTGGCGCAGCGCCTCCATGAGATCGATGACGTTGCTCGGCCGCTCGACCGGCTCCGCACGCTCGATGGTGTGGCCCTTGGCCTTGCGCTGAACCAGCTTCCTGAGCGCGATCTCATATTCGTCCTTGAAGCGGGTGGGATCAAAGCTGGTGGCCTTCTTCTCGAGAATGTGGCTCGCCAGCTCGACCATGTCCTTGCTGATGCGGGGCGAGGGGATGTCGGCGAAATAATCCTTCTCGTCGCGCACCTCGTAGTCGAAGCGGAGCGTCGTGCCGAGGAGGCCCTTGCCGAGCGGCTCGATCATGATGATGTGCTCGCGATTGACCATGACGATCTTGCCGAGAGCCACCCGATCCTCGCTCCTCAAGGCGTCGCGAATGACCACGAAGGCTTCCGTGCCGGCCTTGTCGCCTGGAGCGATGTAATAGGGCCTGTCGAGATAGCGCTTGTCGATCTCGTCCTGCGGCACGAAGCCCTGGATGTCGATAGTGTGGTTGCTTTCGATCTCGACCGCGGCGAGCTCCTCCTCGTCGATCGGCACATAGCGGCCCTTGCTCAGCTCGTATCCTCGTCCTTTCTGCTCCCTGGGAACGGGCTTGCCGGTCTCCTCGTCGATCATCTGCTGGCGCAAGCGGTTGCCGGTCTTGGTGTTGATTTGGTGGAAGCGGGTCTTCTCCGATTGCGAGGTGGCCGGATAAAGCTCGATCGGGCAGGTCACGAGGGAGAGGCGGAGATACCCTTTCCAATAGGCGCGCGGCATCGGTGCCCTCATGAAAGTTGATCCAATGGCGGAAAACGCCAGTTCCGGTCGTCCGGTTCCGATCGTTGCCGCACTCAAAGTTTCGAATTAGCATCGCTGGCGCAACCCAAAAAACGGGTGCATTGCGGAGGAGATGAGCATGAGGGCGTTTCTTGGTGTGGCGTTGAGCATCGCGGCCATGGCTGCGGCATCTTTGGCAACTGGTGCATCGGCGGCCGATCGGCTGGAGACGATCAAGGCGCGCGGAAAGATCCTGGTGGGCACCGGCAGCACCAATCCGCCCTGGCATTTCAAGGACGATCAGGGAAACCTGGTCGGTTACGACGTCGATATGGGGCACATATTGGCGAAGGCGATCTTCGATGATCCCACGAAGGTCGAATATGTGATCCAGTCGTCGGATTCGCGCATTCCGAACGTGCTGACCGACAAGGTGGACATCACCTGCCAATTCATGACGGTGACGGCAGGAAGAGCCCAGCAGGTCGACTTCACCATGCCCTATTATCGCGAGGGCGTCGGCCTCTTGCTGCTCAAGAACGGCAAGTACAAGAATTACGATGATCTCAAGGCCGCCGGCTCGGCGGCGACCGTCTCGGTGCTGCAGAACGTCTATGCCGAGGAGATGGTGCACCAGGCGCTGCCGCAGGCCAAGGTCGATCAGTATGACAGCGTCGACCTGATGTATCAGGCGCTCAACTCGAACCGTGCCGATGCGGCGGCGACCGACATGTCGTCGGCGAAATGGTTCGTGCTGCAGAAGCCGGACCAGTATGTCGAGGGCGGCTATGGCTGGAACCCGCAGACCTATTCCTGCGCAGTCAAGAAGGGCGATCTCGAATTCCTGCATTTCGTCGATATCGCCTTCCGCGAGGCGATGTCGGGGGTGGATTTCCCGGCCTTTGCGGCATCCTTCAAGAAGTGGTTCGGCGAGGAGCCGCCGGCGCCGAAGGTCGGGTTCCCGGGAGAGATGCGGTAGGCACAAGCCCCGCCCCCACGGAAGACGATGGGTTACGCGCTCGATTTCGCTGCGGTGCTGCGCGGGCTCGACCAGCTGCTGTGGGGGCTGGCGCTTGGCCTGATGATGGGGCTCGCCGGCCTTGCCGCCGGCTCGGCGATCGGGATCGCCGGAGCGCTGGCCCATGTCTTCGGGCCGCCGCCGGCGCGGGCGCTCGTCAGGCTCTATGTCGGGCTGATCCGCAATGTGCCGATCCTGGTGCTGGCGCTGTTCGCCTATTTTGCGCTGCCGCAATATGGCATTCGGTTCAGCAACATCACGACCTTCGCGGCGGTGCTGGCGGTCTATGCCGGAGCGTATCTCACCGAATCGTTCCGGGCGGCGATGATCACGGTGCCACAGGGGATCCTCGATGCCGGGCGGTCGATCGGCCTGACCGGCAGCGGCATCGCCCTGTGGATCGTGCTGCCGATCGCCTTGCGCAACGCGCTGCCCAGCGTCGGCAACAATTTCATCTCGCTGTTCAAGGACACCTCGATCGCCGCAGTGATCGCGGTGCCGGAGCTCACCTTCCAGGCGCGCAAGATCAACAATGAGAGCTTCCGGGTGATCGAGGTGTGGCTGACGGCGAGCTTCCTCTATGTCGGAACCTGCGCGCTCATCGCCGTGGCACTGCGGCGGCTCGAAGCGCGGTTTCCGAGGTTCTAGGCGAGCATGCAGAGCTTTCTCGACGTCCTTGCCCTATCCTCCGCCGCGCTGCTGCACGGCGTTGCGATCACGGTTGCGGTCTCGGCGATCGCGGTCGCGGCCGGACTGGTGCTCGGCGCCGCGTTTGGCCTTGTCCTGACCTATGGCGGCACCGTCATGGCGTTTCCGGTCAGGGTGATCGTCGATGTGGTGCGGGGGACGCCGGTGCTCGTGCTCATCCTCGCCTGCTTCTACATGCCGGCTGGCATCGGGCTGAGCCCGGGGCCGCTGACGGCGGGGGCGCTGGCGCTGAGCGTGTTCTGCGCCTCGCATGTCGGCGAAACGCTGCGGGGCGCTCTCCTCGCCATTCCGCTGGCGCAGACCGATGCCGCCGGCTCGATCGGCCTGACCTTTGCGCAAACGCTCGGCTATGTGCTGGTGCCGCAGGCGATCCGCCAGATCGCGCCCAACCTCGTCAACACTGCGGTGGAAATCGTCAAGGCGTCGTCGCTCTTGTCGGCGATCGGCGTCGGCGAGCTTCTGCTGACCACCCAGGAGATCATCGGCCGATCGTTCAAGACGATGGAGTTCTATGCACTTGCCGGCGGGCTCTATCTCGCTATCAATCTCCTCATCGCAACCGGCGGCTCGTGGCTCGAGCGGCGCTACAGGCTGAGATAGTCTTGGAACCGATTCTCACCATCAAGGACCTCACCAAGAGCTTCGGCACGCATCGGGTGCTGGATGGGGTCGACCTCGATGTCCATGCCGGGGATGTGGTGTCGCTGATCGGGGCGAGCGGCTCGGGCAAGACCACGCTACTGCGCTGCGTCGATCTCCTGGAGCAATTCGATGCCGGGGAGATCCGGCTCGACGGCGAGCTCATGGGCTATCGGTCGGACGGTGGACGGCGCATGCGGCTGTCCGGCAGGGAGCTCGCCCGGCAGCGCTCGCGCATGGGGATGGTGTTCCAGAGCTACAACCTGTTTCCGCATCTGACGGCGCTGCGCAACGTCATGCTCGGGCTGACAAAGGTACGCCGGCTGCCGGCGGCGGAAGCGCGGGAGATTGCCGAACACTGGCTCGATCGCGTCGGCCTGGCAAACCGGCAGGACTATTACCCCTCGGCGATCTCGGGCGGCCAGCAGCAGCGGGTCGCCATCGCGCGGGCGCTGGCGATGGAGCCGCGCCTGCTGTTGCTCGACGAGGTGACCTCGGCGCTCGATCCGGAGCTGGTGCAGGAGGTGCTGCTGACGATCCGCCGCCTCGCCGAGGCGGGGACCACCATGTTGATCGTGACACACGAAATGCGCTTTGCCCGCCAAGTTTCGACACGGACGGTGTTCATGGACCAGGGTGCGATCGTCGAGGAGGGCGATCCGGCGATCATTCTCGGCGAACCCAGGAGCCGGCGGCTCAAGGAATTCCTCTCCAGCATGGCAAACTAAGGAGGTGGTGTTGCGGGGTCTCACAGCGATTGCCGTCGCATTGATGGTCACTGCCATGCCCGGCCAGGCGGCAGCCGATCTGTCCGCATGCGTCGCCGGCATCCGGAACGGGGTGGTCGGCGCCGGGATCGACAGGGGACTGGCAGCCCGGGCGCTCGACGATGTCGCCTTCGACGAGAAGGCCGTGCGCTTCTCCCGCACGCAACCGGAATACCGCACGCCGATCTGGGACTATATGGCGTTTCTCGTCGATCGCGAGCGCATCGTCACCGGCCAGGCGATGCTCAAGGAGCATGCCGGGACCTTGGCGGCAGTGGAAAAGGCCTATGGGGTCGACCGTCATGTGATTGCCGCGCTGTGGGGCATCGAAAGCGATTATGGTCGCGAGAAGGGCGAGTTCTTCCTGCCGCATGCGCTCGCCAATGTGGCGTGCGCCGGGCGCAAGCCCGCGTTCTTCCGGCGTGAGCTGATCGAGGCGCTGAAGATCGTCGAGCGGGGCGATCTCAAGCTCGCCGACCTGCGCGGCTCATGGGCCGGGGCCTTCGGACAGACGCAGTTCCTGCCCAGCACCTATCGGCGGCTGGCAGTCGATTTCGACAAGGACGGACGGCGCGATCTCGTCCATTCGGTTCCCGATGCGCTGGCCTCGACGGCGAACTTCCTGCGCAAGGCCGGCTGGACCACCGGACAGTCATGGGGCTATGAGGTGCGCCTTCCGGCGAATTATCGCGGCCCTGCGGGGCGGACCCGCCGGGCGCCCGTGGCCAGCTTCGGCAATCTCGGCGTCACCCGGACCGACGGATCGTCACTCACGGGAAGTGCCCGGGCGGGCCTTATCCTGCCAAGCGGCCCCAAGGGACCGGCGTTCCTGGTGTTCGGCAATTTCGATGCGCTCTACTCCTACAACAATGCCGAGTCCTACGCGCTTGCCATCTCGCATCTCTCCGACCGCCTCAAGGGACGGCCGGCGCTGGCGACCGCCTGGCCGACCGATGATCCGGGCCTGTCGCGCCGCCAGCGCCGCGAGGTCCAGAAGCTGCTCATCGCCCGGGGCTACGACATCGGCGAGGCCGACGGCCGGATCGGCCCGGTAACCATCAAGGCGATCAAGCAAGTCCAGCAGGAGCTCGGGATGAAGCCGAACGGGCGGCCGAGCAGCGCGCTCTACAAGGCACTGGGAGGCCAGTGAACGCGCGAAATCGGTTCGGCAATTGCGCGCAGAGATGTGCGCTTCCTCACAGACGGCGATCGGGAAGATTTGGCATCGTGGCGCCGTCGGGGCCTCCAGCTGGATGGAGGCTAGTATGGAAGACGACAATGAGTATTGGGATCACCGAAGACCGGGATTGCAGAAGACGGCATGTGCCTGGGCCGTTCTTGCCGCATTCGTGTTGCTTCTCGGCCTCGCAGGGCTGGTCTGGTCGAGTGAACCCAAACCGCTGAGCTTCACCACCGCGGAAGCGGACCTTGCTCTCAGGGCGCGACGCGCCTTCGACAGGGAGCAATTGGAAGACCTGGAGCTCTACCGCCAGGCCAATGATCTCGATGAGGATCATCTCGATCACAGGGACATCGCCTTCGGGCGATAGTGGGCAGAGCAGCCGGCATCGCCGATTTGCCGGCTGCCCTTGCGTCTTGACAGGCACTGACGGTTCGGACCACAGTCCGCGCCATGGGGTCAGCGGTCACCCCACAAGGCGACATGCCGAAGCATCGCGTTCCCCACATTCGCAACGGAGGGACGCACCATGTCGTCACCCAACAGCATCACGCCCGAAAAGCTCAA
>JBEVJH010000163.1:0-2577 GCA_040510355.1 Aestuariivirgaceae bacterium | reverse complement strand
TCGTCATCATGCTGGTGGTGTTCTTCGGGCGGCATTTCCTGCTGATGTTTCTCGGCATCGCCGCGGTGCTGTGGCTCGACATGGCGCGCATCGTGCGCGGCCAGACCCTGTCGATCAAGCGCCAGGAATATGTCCAGGCGGCCGAGGCGCTCGGCGTCGACAGCACCGGCATCCTGCTGCGCCACGTTATCCCCAATCTGCTCGGACCGGTGGTGATCTACGCCACGCTCCTGGTGCCGCAGGTCATCATCCTCGAAAGCTTCCTCTCCTATTTCGGGCTTGGCGTGCAGGAGCCGATGTCGAGCTGGGGCGTGCTGATCGCCCAGGGCAAGAACAACATCCCGGCCGCCAACTGGCTGCTGATCTTTCCCTCGCTCTTCCTCACCTCGACGCTGTTCGCCCTCAATTTCATCGGCGACGGTTTGCGCGACGCGCTCGATCCCAGGGATCGCTGACGATGTCCGAGGACGCTGCGCCGCCCATCTTCGCGATCCGCGGTCTCAGCGTCCGCTTCAAGACCCTCGACGGCATCGTCGAGGCGGTGCGCGATGTCGACATCGACGTCGGGCAAGGCGAGACGGTGGCCATCGTCGGAGAGTCGGGCTCGGGCAAGAGCCAGCTGATGATGGCCGCGATGGGGCTGCTCGCCAGCAACGGCGAGGCCTCGGGCGCCGTCGACTATCGCGGCCAGAATCTTCTCGCGCTGTCGAGGCGGGCGCTCAACGAGGTGCGTGGACGGCGGATCACCATGATCTTCCAGGAGCCCATGACCTCGCTCGACCCGCTATGGACGATCGGCAACCAGCTGATCGAGCCGATCCGGCGCCATCAGGGCCTCGACGCACAGGCCGCGCAGGCCAAGGCGCTGGAGCTGCTCCGGCTGGTGCGCATTCCCAATGCCGAGCGGCGGATGGATTCCTATCCCCACGAGCTCTCCGGCGGCCAGCGCCAGCGGGTGATGATCGCCATGGCGATCGCCAACGATCCCGACCTCTTGATCGCCGACGAGCCGACGACGGCGCTCGACGTCACCATCCAGGCGGAGATCCTGGCCTTGCTGCAGGACCTGCAGCAGCGGCTCGGCATGAGCCTCGTCTTCATCACCCATGATCTCGGCATCGTCCGGCAGATCGCCGACCGCGTCTATGTGATGAAGGCGGGCAGCGTCGTCGAGCAGGGCGCGACCGACCGTGTCTTCGACCATCCGCGCCATCCTTATACGGCGGCGCTGCTGGCGGCCGAGCCCACGGGCCGCAAGCCGCCGGTGCCGCGCGGCTCGCCCACCGTCCTGGAAGGCCGCAAGGTGTCGGTCGAATTCGCGCTGGGCGGCGGGCTGTTCGGCCAACCGGTGCTCGTGCTTCGAGCGGTCGACCGCGTCAGCCTGAGCCTGCGGCGCAGCGAGACCATCGGCGTCGTCGGCGAGTCGGGCTCGGGCAAGTCGACCTTCGCCCGCGCGCTCCTCAGGCTGATGCCGTCGGACGGCATCATCCGTTTCGAGGGGCGCGACATTTCCGGCCTCGGCCGGCAGGCGATGCGGCCGCTCAGGCGCCACATGCAGATCGTGCTGCAGGATCCTTTCGGTTCGCTGTCGCCGCGCATGACGGCGGGCGAGATCGTCACCGAGGGGCTGCTGGTGCACGAGCCGCAGCTCACCGCGCGCGAGCGCGACCGCCGCGCCGCCGAGGCGCTGAGCGAGGTGGCTCTCGATCCTGATCTGCGCAACCGCTATCCGCATGAATTCTCCGGCGGCCAGCGCCAGCGCCTCGCCATTGCGCGCGCGATGATCCTCAAGCCGTCGGTGGTGGTGCTCGACGAGCCGACCTCGGCGCTCGACCGCCAGGTGCAGAAGCAGATCGTCGAGCTGCTGCGCGACCTGCAGCAGCGCCACGACCTCGCCTATCTGTTCATCAGCCATGACCTCAAGGTGGTGCGGGCTCTGGCCGACCGCATCATGGTGATGAAGGACGGCCGGGTGGTCGAGGAGGGCACGACCGAGTCGATCTTCGAGGAGCCCTGCGAGGATTATACGCGGCGGCTGATGGCGGCGGCGTTGGGGGAAGTGAGCGAATAGCGAATAGCGAATAGCGAATAGCTAGCCCTTTTAACTATTCGCTATTCGCTACTCACTATTCGCTTTTCAAGCCATCTCTCCCCGGACATCCTGCAATGTCTGGTCCAGCGCCTTCCGCGCCAGCGCCATCCATTGGTCGATCTCGGCGCGCTCGATGACGAGCGGCGGTGCGAACACCATCGTGTCCCAGCAGGCGCGCATGATCAGCCCGTTGCGGAAGCAGTGGTCGCGGCAGATGAGCCCGACCCGGCTCGGCGGCTCGAAGCGCTCGCGGGTCGCCTTGTTGCGCACGAGCTCGAAGGCGCCGATGAGCCCCTTGCTGCGGACCTCGCCGACCAACGGATGATCGGCGAGCCCGGCAAGGGCCGTCTTGAGATAGGGCGCGGTCTCGGCTCCCCGCTCGACGAGCCTCTCGTCCTTCATGATGCGGATGTTCTCGAGCGCCACCGCACAGGCCACCGGATGGCCCGAATAGGTGTAGCCGTGGAAGAACTCGCCGCCCTTGT
>JBEVJH010000162.1:0-4858 GCA_040510355.1 Aestuariivirgaceae bacterium | reverse complement strand
CTCGCCAGGCTCTATGGCGTCGATCTTGCGGAGTTCGTCAAGGCGCGCAATGTCAGGGAGCAGCGCGCCTTTTTCGACAGCAAGATCGCACCGCTGTTCGACAAGCGGCTGGTGCGCTGGCTGACCCGCCGCCCGGCCTCGCTGTTCGGCCTCGGCATTCCGCCGGCGCAGTATCGCGAGCTGCTGGCGACCGGCGAGGGCGATATTGCCGGCGTGTTGCGCGCCCGGCTCGAGCGGCTCGCCTGCGGCTTCCCGCTGCGCGACAATTACTTCGCCTGGCAGGCCTTCAACCGCGGCTATGCGCCGGGCGCCAGCGGTCCGTTGCCGCCCTATCTGCAGCAGGAGCTCTACGGGCGGGTCAGGGAGGCGGCATCGCGCGTCGAGGTGCGGCGCATCGCCATGACCCGGGCGCTCGCCACCATGCCCGACGCCAGCGTCGACCGCGTGGTGCTGCTCGATGCCCAGGACTGGATGCGCACCGACCAGCTCGACGCCTTGTGGAGCGAGATCACCCGCACCGCCCGGCCGGGCGCCCGCGTCATCTTCCGCACCGCCGGCGTCAGCTCGATTCTTCCCGGCCGCCTGGCACCGGCCTTGCTCGAGCGCTGGCATTACGACGAGGGGCGCTCGCAGGAGCTCGCCGCGATGGATCGCTCGTCGATCTATGGCGGCTTCCATCTCTATCGTCTGGCGGGCGCTCCCCAGTGAGCACGCGCATCTCGGCGCTCGCTGGCGGCGACCGGGGGCTGATGGACAGCCTCTATCGCCGCCAGCGGCACATTTATGATTTTTCGCGCAAATACTACCTTCTCGGGCGCGACCGGCTCATCGCCGCGCTGAAGCCGCCCAATGGCGGCCGCGTGCTGGAGATCGGCTGCGGCACCGGCCGCAATCTGATCGCCGCCGCCCGCGCCTGGCCGAAGGCAAGGGTCTGCGGCCTCGACATCTCGGCGGAGATGCTGAAGACCGCCAGGGCCTCGCTCGCCCGCCACCGGCTCGGCGACGTCGTCGACATCGCCGAGGCCGATGCGGTGAGCTTCGATGCCGCGAGCCTGTTCGCGACCACGCTGTTCAGCCGGGTCTATTTCTCCTACACGCTGTCGATGATCCCGGCCTGGGAAGGCGCCATCGCCCATGGCTGGAAGCATGTCGCCGCGGGCGGCAAGCTCATGATCGTCGATTTCGGCCAATGCGAGGCCTTGCCGTCGCCCTTCCGCTCGCTCCTCTGGTGGTGGCTTGCCAGGTTCCACGTCACCCCGCGCGCCACGCTTCACGTCGTGCTGGCCGCGCTGGCGCGCCGCGACGGAGCGGCCTTGGAGTTCACCCCGCTGTATGGCGGTTATGCCTGGTACGCGGTGCTCACGCGACCTTCGGCCGGCGCTCGACCGGAACCAGATAATCGAGAAACATTTCCGCGGTCCGCTCCCAGGTGAAATTGAGCGCATAGGGGCGGCAGCTCGCCCGTGGAACCGCCAGCGCCCGCCTGACGGCCGCGCCAAGATCCGGGTCGAGCGCGCCGCTCACCCCCTCCACCACGACATCGACCGGGCCCTGCACCGGAAAGGCGGCGACCGGCACGCCGCAGGCCATGGCCTCCAGCATGACCAGCCCGAAAGTGTCGACGCGGCTCGGAAAGACGAAGACGTCCGCGCCGGCGATGTGGCGGGCCAGGTCGCGGCCGAAACGGTAGCCGTAGAACCGCACCGAGGGGTGGCGCTGGGCGAGCTCGAGGCGGTCCGGCCCGTCGCCGACCACCGCCTTGCTGCCATTGTCGGGGAGCTTGAGGAAATCCTCGAGGCCTTTCTCGACCGACACCCGGCCGGCATAGAGCATCACCGGTCGCGGCAGCGCGAGATCGAGCGCATCCTCCGGCGTGAAGACCGTGTGATCGACGCCCCGCGTCCACACTTTGAGATTGGCGAAGCCGGAGGCCGCGAGATCCTTGGCGACGCAGGCGGTCGGCACCAGGATGGCGCTGGACGGCCCGTGGAACCATTTGAGGAACTCATAGCCGAGCGTGACCAGGCCGGGCAGGGGAAGCCGGGCGGCGGCAAATTCCGGGAAGCGGGTATGAAAGCCGGTGGCGAATTGCAGGCCGCGTCGCAGGCACCAGCGCCGCGCCGCGAGCCCGATCAGCCCCTCGGTCGCGATATAAATGGCATCCGGCGCGAAGGCCTCGATGGCGCGCCCGATGTCGCCCGGCGCCGGGATGGCGAGGCGGATCTCGGAATAGAGCGGCAGGGGGATCGTCGCATGCCCCTCGGGGGTGAGAAGCAGCACCTGATGGCCGAGAGCCCGCAGCGCCTTTGCCGTTTCCTCGAGGGTGCGGACGACGCCGTTAACCTGCGGGTACCAGGCGTCGGTCGCGATCAGGATCCGCATGTCTGGCCCACTGGTGATTGGCGCGTATCTTGGCCCATTCCAGGATCTCGAAACGGCCGTCGAGATGCTCGACGAGGGCGGTGCAGCTTTCGACCCAGTCGCCGTCATTGAGGTAGTGGATATCGCCGATCCGGCGGATGTCGGGCGTGTGGATATGGCCGCAAATCACCCCGGTGGCGCCGCGGCTGCGCGCCTCGCGGGTCACCGCCGCCTCGAAATGGGAGACGAACTCCACCGCCTTCTTCACCCGCCGCTTGAGATAGGCCGACAGCGACCAGTAGGGCAGCTTCAGATAGCGCCGGAGATTGTTGAGGTGGAGGTTCGCCACCATCGCCGATTCGTAAGCGCTGTCGCCGAGCAGCGCCAGCCATTTGGCATATTTGACGATGCCGTCGAACTTGTCGCCATGGAGCACCAGATAGCGCTCGCCGGTCGCCGTCACATGCACATAGTCGTTGACGACGGCGACGCGGCCGAACCTCAAATTGATGAAGTCGCGAAAATTTTCGTCATGATTGCCGGGGATATAGATCACCCTGGTGCCCTTGCGTGCCTTGCGCAGCAGCTTCTGGATGACGTCGTTATGGGTCTGATCCCAATACCAGCTCCGCGACAGCGCCCAGCTGTCGATGAGGTCGCCGACGATGTATAAGGTCTCCGATTCGGTCACCCGCAGGAATTCGAGCAGCATCTCGGTCTGGGCCCGCCGCGTCCCGAGATGGACGTCGGAGATCCAGATCGTGCGAAAACGAAAGGGCTCAGTGAAGTAAGCGTTCATTTCACCCCTTGGCCGGCGAATCCGTCCCCGCGCGCCGAGCCACCCTCCCTATCGCCTGAGTCCGATGAAGGCTTGATGACGAACCCCAGGGACGGCAGTCTGACAGGCAGTAAAACCCTTGAAAAGGAGAAATCGCCAATGATCGTCAGGAGTTTAGCGGAAATTCTGGAAGGTCCCCGGCATGTAAAAGGTCCGGGATGGGAGAGCCGTCGACTGCTGCTCAAGTCGGATGGTCTGGGCTATTCACTGCACGACACGGTCCTCAAGGAGGGGACGGAGCAACGCCTTCACTACAAGCACCATACCGAGGCGAATTACTGCTTCGCCGGCGAGGGCGAGGTGGTCGAGGTCGCCACCGGCAAGACCTGGCCGCTGCGCCCGGGCTCCCTCTATGTGCTGGACAAGAATGACGAGCACATCGTCCGCGCCATCAAGGGCGACCTCAGGCTGGTGTGCATCTTCGTGCCGGCGCTGACCGGCACCGAGACTCATCGAAGCGACGGCAGCTACG
The DNA here is from genome assembly GCA_040510355.1 of Aestuariivirgaceae bacterium. Lineage (GTDB taxonomy): Bacteria > Pseudomonadota > Alphaproteobacteria > Rhizobiales > Aestuariivirgaceae > DATAFF01. The sequence continues at coordinate 1,187 of JBEVJH010000162.1, read as the reverse complement.
CGCCGGATCGGGAGTAGGCAAGGTAGGCAGTAGGCAGTATGGCAGATAGGCTGTGCACCGCTCACGGCCCACTGCCTATCTGCCTGCTGACTATCTGCCTAAAAGAACACCGGCCTCGCCTCCGATGTGTGCTCCTTGAGCACCGTGTCGCTGGTCGGATCGATCTCGCGCAGGACCACCTCGTAGCCCCACAGATCGGCGATGTGCTGGAGGACGCGGCGCGCATCCTCCTCCTTCAGGAACGCCTGCTTCAGCAGCTTGTGGTGCATGATCAGGCGGCGATCGCCCTCGAGGTCGACATCCACCACCTCGATATCGGGATCGAGCCATGCCACGTCATATTGTTGCGCCAGCATGCGCCGGATGCGCCGATACCCGCGGTCGTCATGGATCGCCGAGACCAGCAGCTCCGGCTCCTCGGCATCGTCCATCAGATGGAACATCCGCCATTCGCGAATGAGGCGCGGGCTGAGGAACTGCGCAACGAAGCTCTCGTCGCGGTAATTGGCCCACACCTGCTTGAGCGTGCCCCATGTGTCGCCATTGCCGGCGATCTCCGGGAACCAGGCCTGATCCTCCTCGCTCGGATCGACGCAGATCCGCTCGATGTCGCTCATCATGGCGAAACCGAGCGCATAGGGATTGATGCCGCCGAAATGCTGATCGTCGAATTCCGGCTGCCGGATGACGTTGGTATGCGACTGCAGGAACTCCAGAAAGGCGCCGTCGGTGATCTGGCCGCGCTCATGCAGCGCCGTCATGATCCGGTGGTGGCAATAGGTTGCACACCCCTCGTTCATCACCTTGGTCTGCTTCTGCGGATAGAAATACTGCGCGATGTGCCGGACGATGCGCAGGATCTCGCGTTGCCACGGCTTGAGCCGCGGCGCCGCCTTCTCGAGAAAGTAGAGGATGTTCTCCTGCGGCAGCTCGAGGAGCGCGCGGCGGATCTCGTCATTGACGCGGTCCCGCACCTTCCGCTCGGAGCCCGGGACGGTTCGCCAGAGGTCGTTATAGACCTGCTCCTGATGGCGCCGCCGCTCGGCCTCGCGCTTCTCCTCGGACAGGAGGTCGGGACGGCGCTTGCGCGGATGGCGGTGCACGCCATGGGACATCAGCGCATGGGCGGCATCGAGCAGCCGCTCGACGGCCGCCTGGCCGTAGCGCTCCTCGCAGCGCGCCACATA
>JBEVJH010000161.1:0-5288 GCA_040510355.1 Aestuariivirgaceae bacterium | reverse complement strand
TCGCTCTGGAACGCCGCCGCCGAGCCGAGCCCATAGGCGCCATAGGCCTCGAGCAGCAAAGGCGAGGAGCCGTCGAGGGGCTGGCCCTTGCGATGGAGGAGGGTGATCGGAACGCTCTCGCCGTCGCGCGCCGCGGCTTCCAGGCGCCGTACCACATAGGCGGCCGGGTCGTGGCCGCTTGGAATGCGCTGCTCCTTGATCAGCACCGTCGCGCCCGTCGCCAAGTCATGGTCGAACCACCTCTCCGGCAGTGCTGGCGACGACATGGTGTAGCGGAGCCGATCGCTGTCGAAATCATCGATGCCGACGAGCGACAGCGCATAGGCCTCGTCCGGAAACGCGATGGTGCGCTCCTGACCGTCGCTCAGCCGCCTGACGATGAGGCGCGGCAAGGCGTTTGACTGTTCGAGCCAGACCAGGAAGCGCTTGGCGATATCGAACGACAGGATGGTCCGCCCCGGATCGTGCGGCACGATGTCGGTCCAGTTGCTGGGCTCCGGCGATGCCTCGGGCGCCGCCACGATGCGGAACTCCTCGGCATCGAGATCGGTGGAGATCAGGAACCGCTCGCCATCATGATCGAGGGTGCACAGCCCGCCGGTGCCGCGGGCGATCACCCGGCGGGGCGGCTTGTCGATCGCCTCGAGGTCGATGACCCTGATCTCCGAATCATCGGCGCTCGTTGCCGCGGCGACGGCGTATCGCTCGGAAGCCGAGCTATAGAGCGCCAACGGATAGCGCGGATCGCCCTCGCGCAGCAGCAGGCGATCATCGCGCTGCGGCGTGCCCAGCCGATGCAGCGCGACGACGAGGCTTCGGTTCTCCTTGTCGAGCGGCTGATAGAGAAGCGACCGGCCGTCCCGCGACCACACCACGCTCGTGCCCGCCGATTCGATTTGATCGTCGAGCTCTCGCCCGCTTGCCACATCGCGGATCTTGATGGTGAAGCGCTCCGCACCCATGCGATCGGCGCTCCAGGCGATCATCCGGTGATCGGGCGAGGGCTCGAATCCGCCTGGATCGAAATAGTCCCGGTCCTTGCCGAGCAGCTCGAAATCCAGCACCACCTCCTGGCGCGCGCCGCCGACTTCGCGGCGAAGCACGCGGTAATGCTCCGCCCCCGCCACATAGGCGGTGGCATATTCGAACCGGCCATGCCGCGTGAAGGGTGAGGAATCGTCCTTCTCCACCCGCCCCTCGATCTCTCTCTTGAGCGCCGCCATCAGCGGCCGCAGCGGCTCGAGCCAGGCATCCGCATAGGCGTTCTCGGCGTCGATATGGCGGCGGATGTCCTGCGGCAGCTTTTGCGGGTCATCCAGCACCGCGCGCCAATTGTCGGCTTTCAGCCATCCATAGGGATCGATGATAGCGATGCCGTTGACGGTCCGGATGCTGGTCCGGATCTCGGCGATCGGCGGCCGCGGCGCCGTCATCCCGACGGCGCGGGCGAACGGCGCGCCGAGGATCACCGAAAGGCCTCCCGCCGCCGCCGTGGCGAGCAATCCTCGCCGCGACAGCATGGGGGCGGAGCGCCGGCTCACAGGATCTCGTCCTCGTCGAACAGCACCGCCGCCTCCGCCTCGCCGCCGATCTGGCCGATCCGGGCCAGCGTCGTTGCCGGGTCCTTCACCCGCGCCACGTGGAACAGCGCATCGCCGCGATTGACCACCGGCAGGTTGGTGTGGCCGATGATGATCCCGTCCTCCGGCGCGACGACCGGGGTCCGCCGCTCGCCGAACGGATCGGAGATCTCGCCGAGCGTCTCACCGCGGCGCACCATCTCGCCCTTGAGATAGCGCGTCGACAGGATGCCGCCATCCGGTGCCCTGAGCCAGGCCGACGATTGCGAGATGGCCGGTTGGATCCGGCTGAACCTCACCGAGGGATCGGAGATCATGCCGAGCGCCTTCATCACCCTGAGGATCCCCAGCACCCCCACCCGCACCGACATCTCGTCGAGCCTGAGCGCCTCGCCGCCCTCATAGAGCAGGACCTTCACGCCGGCATTGCGGGCATGCTGCCTGAGCGATCCGTCTCGGAGCTTCGAGATCAGGATGACCGGCGCGCCGAACGCCTCGGCCAGATCGATGAGCTCCGGCTGCTCGGGCGCGATGCGGACCTGCGGCAGGTTGATCCGGTGCGCACCTGCCGAATGCAGGTCGATGCCATATTGCGACCGGAGCACCACCTCGCGCAGGAACAGGTCGGCGAGGATCGAGGCGAGCGACCCGCGATCGGAGCCCGGAAAGCTGCGGTTGAGATCGCGTCCGTCGGGCAGATAGCGGGACTGGCTCAGGAACCCGAGCGAATTGACGATCGGCACCGCCAGCAGCGTCCCGGCGATGGTCTGCAGCGCCTCGTCCTTGAGGACCCGGCGGATGATCTCGACCCCGGTGATCTCGTCGCCATGCACCGCCCCGGCGAGGAACAGCACCGGTCCGGGCTCCACGCCGTTGACCACCCGCACCGGCAGGGTCATCGGCATGTGGTTCGACAGCATGCTGACGCTGAGATCGACGGTGCGCTGCGTCCCCGGCGGGATCGCCGTCTCGCCGATGATGAAATCCTCGCGTTTCACCCGCAGCATGGGCGAAGCTCTCTCCTGAACGGCCGAATCAGCCGCGGCCGCGCGTTTTGGTTTGCCCCGGCCGATGCTTCTCCTCGATAAATTCCACGATCTTGGCGGCGATGTCGATTCCCGTCGCCCCCTCGATCCCCTCGAGCCCCGGCGAGGAATTGACCTCCATGACCACCGCGCCCTTGGCGGCGCGCAGCATGTCGACGCCGGCCACGTTGAGGCCCATCGTGCGGGCCGCCCGGATTGCCGTCTTGCGCTCCTGGGGGGTGACGTCGACCGACCGGGCCGAGCCGCCGCGGTGAAGATTGGAGCGAAAGTCGCCGGCCGGCCCGCGCCGCTCCATCGCCGCCACCACCTCGCCGCCGATCACGAAGGCCCGGATGTCGCGGCCCGACGATTCGCGAATGAACTCCTGGACCAGGATGTTGGTGTTGGCGCCGCGGAAGGCCTCGATCATCGACTTGGCCGACTGGTGGGTTTCGCCGAGCACCACCCCGATCCCCTGGGTGCCCTCGAGCAGCTTGATCACCACCGGCGCACCGCCGGCGATCTCGATCACCTCGTCGGCCTTGGTCGTGTAATGGGCAAAGGCGGTGACCGGCAGTCCGACCCCGTCACGGGCCAGAAGCTGCAGGCATCTGAGCTTGTCGCGCGAGCGCCCGATCGCTACTGATTCATTGAGCGGCCACACGCCCATCATCTCGAATTGGCGCAGCACCGCGAGACCGAAAAAGGTGCGCGATGCGGCGATTCGCGGGATCACCGCGTCGAAGCCGGTCAGCGTCGTGCCGCGGAAGCGCAGGGAGGGCTGCATCGAGGTGATGCTGACATGGCATCTGAGATAGTCGATCGGCACGATCTCATGGCCGCGGTCCTTGGCGGCCTGGATCAAGCGCAGATGCGAATAGAGCTTGGCATTGCGCGTCAACAGCGCCAGCTTCATGACGCCGACCTGCGCGACAATTTCTGCTGCGCGGTGCGCGTCAGCAGGAAGCTCCGGCCGGGGTGAATGACGAAACGCCCGCGCAGCGTCGCCCGGCCCAGCAGCATCGGCATCCCCATCTCGTTGCGGTCGGTCAGCGTCACCAGCGCCCGCCAGCGGATCTGGCCGAGCTCGATCTCCGTCTCCACCACCCAGCGGTCCTCGACCGTGCCGGTGCTGCTCCTGACCCGCTTGACCCCATGCAGCGGCAGGTCGCAGGCACGGGTGATGTGGCGAGCCTCGTCGATGAACGCATCGAAGCGCACCCGCCGCGCGCCATCGACCGAATGGACCACGATGTTCTCCGCATGCAGCGCCGCCGACACCGCGCCGGTGTCGGCCTTGGCCGGAATCGGCCCGATCTCGAGCTCCGGCAGGTGGACGAGCTCCCGCCAGCCGGCGAGCATGGCCGGGCTGCGGCTGCGCCGCCGTTTCTTGAGCTTGCGTGGCTTCGGTTTCTTCATCGATCGGACGAGGAGCCTCAGCCCTCCAATATATCGGTGGCGGCGATGTCGATTCCGAAACCCGACAGCCCGACATAATGGCGATTGCGCGACGCCAGGAGCTTGATCGACCGCACCCCGAGGTCACGCAGGATCTGCGCCCCGAGGCCGACATCGCGCCAAGCCTCCTCGCGCCGGCGGGCGGAGCCCGAGCCCTCCGTCGACGCGACGCCCGCAGTGCCCTCGCGGAGATAGACGAGCACGCCGCGGCCCTCCTTGGCGAAGCGGTCATAGACGGCCTTGAGCGTCTGGCCGTCGCCGAACAGATCCTCGAGGAGATTCTCCCGATGGAGCCGGACCAGAATGTCGCGGCCATCGCCGACATCGCCGACGACGATCGCCAAATGCTGCACCGGATCGAACGGCGTCCGGTAGGCGATCACCTGCGCCGGGCCGGCCGGCGTCGTCACCGAAAGCGCGGGGCTCGCCTCGACCAGGCGCTCGCGCGATTGCCGCCAGGCGATGAGATCGGCGACCGAGATGATCCGGAGTCCGTGTTCCCTGGCGAATTGCGAGACCTCGGCGCCGCGCTTGACCGTGCCGTCGTCATTGACGAGCTCGGCGATCACCCCAACCGGTGGCTCGCCCGCCAGCCTGACGAGATCGACGGCCGCCTCGGTATGGCCGGAGCGCATCAGCACGCCGCCGGACCTGGCGATCAGCGGAAACACATGGCCGGGCCGGACGAAATCGCCTGCCTGCACATTGGCGTTTGCCAGCGCATGGACGGTGGCGGCCCGCTCGCGCGCGGAGATGCCGGTGGTGAGCCCCTCGCGATAGTCGATCGACACCGTGAAGGCGGTGCCGAGCGGCGCATCGTTCACCGCCACCATGGGGTCGAGCTTGAGCCGGCGGGCATTGTCTGAGGTCATCGGGGCGCACACGATGCCACTGGTGTGGCGGACCATGAACGCCATCTGCTCGGGCGTGATCTTCGAGGCGGCGGCGACCAGGTCGCCTTCATTCTCGCGGTCGTCGTCGTCGACGACGATGATCATCTCGCCGCGCTTCAGCGCCGTGACCGCCTGCTCGACGCTATCGAGAGACGTCATGGTCGGCGCCTTCCGAGGCCCTGGTCGCTAGGCCTGCACCGCCTGCTTGTACATTTCCTCGACATGGGCCCAGTTTACGAGGTTGTCGAACCAGGTCTCGAGATACTTCGGCCTGAGATTCCGGTAGTCGATATAGTAGGAATGCTCCCACACGTCGCAGCCGAGGATCGGCT
>JBEVJH010000160.1:0-8991 GCA_040510355.1 Aestuariivirgaceae bacterium | reverse complement strand
AACTCGTCGTCGTCCCGGTCGAGCCGGTCGGCGCCCGGCATCGAGAAGGAGAACTTGTTGAAATTGCCGGTCACGTCATAGATCACGTCCCCCTTGACGTAACCATAGACGACGATCTCGGCCACCGGCGCCGGCATGTCGGCGGTCGGCGTGATGGCGATCGTGAAGCCCGCATCGTCATTCTGGTTGACGCGGTCGCTCGCCTTGTCCTGCTGGACGAAATCCATTCGCGAGCCACGCTCGAAGGTCAGGAAGCTTGCGCCAGGCGGAAGATTGGATGCCTGCTGGGCCGGCTGCTGCTCGAGGGTGTTCACGCGGGACTGAAGTGCCTCGAGCTGCGCCTTCAGGTCCGCAAGCTCGTCGGCCCGGGCACCGGAGGAGGCCATCACGGTGAGCGCTACGCCACCGAGAAGGGCCCTGCGGAGCCACTTGGTATCGGTCATTATCGTTCTCCCACAGATCTCTGGAGTTGAGATTGCCCCCCATTCCCCTGCAACCGGCAACGGAGGTGATGCACGACGGAATCGCACACACGAGTATTTCTCCCGCTTCGGGATGTAAGGGTCAACAATGGCGGGAGATAAGTCCTCAATATTTCAGGGTTTGTAACCCAAAAACCACACAGATACGACCTTCGGACGAGCAACCTTTTGGGGAGTGTGGGCGCATTCCGCGCCCGAAGAAAACCGGCTCGTATCCTCGGTTTTCGAACAGCTCTGGGGATCCGCCCGGCGCGCCATGAAGAGCGTTGCGGGAGCTGCCGCAACGGGTTGCGCATTCACGGTTGTGCGTGAGCTTTTCCCCAGGGTGCGGCTGCGGTTCGACGGGTCCAAGGCCCGAATCGGGTGCGAGTGATTCGGCAAACGATCAGGGTGTAACCGTTGGAAAAGCCCTGCGCGCGACTGGATCGGCCGCCGCGGCTTCCCTAGGCTCGCGCACCTGTTGCGAACGGGGCCCTGACCAATGACATGTCGACCGCGCCGGTGGCTGTGGGGATTGATTCCGCTGACACTGCCTTTGCTCGGAGCAGCGTTTTTCAGCGCGCCCTTGCTCGAGCAGCGCTTGACCGGCGACGCGGCTGCGGCGCTGCGAAGCGGCGGCGTCAAATGGGTCAACATCGAAGTCGACGGGCGGGATGCCCGCCTGAGCGGCGAGGCGCCGAGCGCCGACGCGATCCGCCAGGCGGTGCAGGTGGTTGCCGGGGTTCACGGCATCAGGCTGGTCGATTCGCGCGATGTGACATTGGCGACCCGCGCGATCAACGTGCCGCCGGCCCGCCAGGACGCGAAGCCGACTCCAGCCCCGGCGCTTCCGCCCGTGGCCGAGGAGGCTCCGCCAGAGCCCCCATCCGTCGCTGACGCAACGCCAGCGCCACCACCTGAGCCGGCAATCGAAGTTGCCCCTCTACCGCCCCCACCGGCCGCTGAGGCTGCGGACCCCCCGGTCGCCGAGGCAACGCCACCTCCGGTCACCGAGACTATGCCACCTCCGGTCGCCGAGACTATGCCACCCCCGCCGCCGGTCGCCGAGGCACCGCCGCCAGATCCGGCGCCTCCGGTAGTCACCGAGGCAGAGCCGGCACCTCCGGCAGTTGCCGAAGCAGCGCCGCCGCCAGAGCCGGCACCTCCGGCAATCACCGACCCGCCGCCGCCGCCACCGGTTGTGGACGCGCCACCGCCGCCACCGGTTGCGCCACCGCCGCCGGCGGCTGCCGAGGCAGCGCCGCCATCGCCGGAGCCGGCACCTCCTGCGGTCGCCGAAATGCCACCGCCACCGCCGCCGGCGGCTGCCGAGGCAGTGCCGCCACCGCCGAAGCCGGCACCTCCTGCGGTCGCCGAGGCAGCGCCCACGCCGCCGTCTCAGCCGCTGCCGGCGCCCGCCTTGCCGCCTGCCGCCGCGCCGGTCCATCCGCCGGGCCCGGTTCCGGGACTGCCAGCGGCAGCCGAGCCGCCGCCATCCCCCACGGCGGCCGACTCCATCACCACCGGATCGCTCGATTGTCCGTCCCGCTTCCGGCGGTTGCTTGATCTGCAGGTCATCGATTACGGGTACAATCGGGTGGTTGCCGCGTTCAGCAGGGAGCTGATCGGCAAGCTGGCTGCAGTGGCGAGGAGCTGTCCAACGGTGAGGCTGGAGGTTGTCGGTCACAGTGATTCGATCGGCTCGCCGACCTTCAACCGGGCCTTGAGCGAGCGTCGCGCCGCGGTCATCGTCGAGGCGCTGGTCCAGCAGGGAATCGCCGCCGACCGCCTGATCGCCGTCGGTCGCGGCGAGAGCCAGCCCCTTGCCAGCAATCGGACAGCCGAGGGAAGGGCCCGCAACCGCCGTGTCGAATGGGTGGTCGACCCCCAGGGAGAGAGTCGATGAACGATTTCTGGAACTTCAAGGATGTGATGATCGTGGCCACCCACAATTGGCTGTGGCTCTCGCTGGCGCTTGGGCTGGGCGTGGTCGTAGGCTGGCTCTCCTGCGCCGCGGCCGCGCCGCCGGGCAGATCGCCGCCGGAGCGCTGAGGAGCCGGACATGGAGCACCTGACCGTCGAGCTGGTTCTGTGGACGCTGCTTGCATTTTTCGTAGGCTGCGTCATCGGCTGCCTGCTGCGGACCTCGCTGCGGCGGCGCGGCACGGTGGGCGACGATGCGGCGAGTCGCGCTCCCGCATTGCCGGCAGCCGCCGACGAAGTGGCGCTGGCCGAGGTCACGGCCCTGCCGCAGGCGCCGGTGGCGGTGATCGAGGAAGCAAGCGAGCTTGCGGCCCTCGACATGCTGCGCCGGCCCGACCGGCCGGTGATGCCGTCAGAGCTGCCGGAACCGCCGCCGCAATCCCCCGTGGTTCGGCCCGAGCCGGTTGCCGCGGCGCGACCGGAGCCACTGGCGCCGGCCGGCGGTCGGCCGAAGCGGCCGCAGGGGCTGGCGGCGCCGCATGACGGACGACCGGACAACCTTCAACGGATCAGCGGCATCGGTCCCAAGCTCGAGAAGACGCTGCAGGATCTCGGTTTCTTCCACTATGACCAGATCGCCGCCTGGGATCCGGCGGAGATCGACTGGATCAACGAGCATCTGCGCTTCCGCGGCCGGGTCGAGCGCGAGCAGTGGATCGAGCAGGCGAGGCTCCTGGCGGAGGGTCAGGAGGAGCGGTTCGCCCAGGTCTACGGCGCCCGGGTCCTGCGCGACGACGGCAATGTCGGCGAAGGCGTGCGCGGCCGGCGCGGGAAGAGCTAACAGGAGGAGAGCAGGGAGGCGATGCTGCTGGCGCCGCTCGAGCAGCCGCCGCCGCTGCTGGTGAGGTCCATGGCTTCGCGGGCACCGCCGCCGGCGCCGCGGCCACGCTCCAGGTCGCTGCGCAGCGATCGCTGCGCATCCTTCAGGCGGCTGCGATAGACCTGGACGTTCTGCATCACCCGCTGCACGTAGCGACGCGTTTCGGACACCGGGATGCTTTCGACGAAATCGACCGGATCGACCGCCGGGTCGCGCGGATCGCCGAACATGTCGATCCACTGGCGAACCCGGCCGGGGCCGGCATTATAGGCCGCGAAGGTCAGGATGTAGGACCCGCGATAGCTCTCGATCAACTCGCCGAGATGCGCCGCGCCGAGGGCCACATTGTGGGACGGGTCGTCGATCAGCTTGTCGGTGTTGTGGCTCAACCCGTAGCGGCGGGCGACGAGCTGCGCGGTGCGCGGCATCAGCTGCATCAGCCCACGGGCGCCGGCATGGCTCTTCGCCAGCGGCTGGAACTCGCTTTCCTGCCGGGTCAGACCGTACACGACCGCCCGTTCGACGGGCGCCCCGACCGGCCGCCAGGCCGGCAACACGTCGACCGGGAACCCGTAATCATCGATGTCGATGCCGCGCGCCGTGCCGGTGGCCTTGGCGAACCGCATGGCGAAATAGGGCTTGGTGGCCTTGGCGAGCAGCGATGCCGCTGCCGCGAGCTGCGGGCCGTCCTTCAGCCTGAGCGCCAGGGGCTCGAGAAACGGACTGAGCTGATTCTGTCCGCCGGCCTTGGCCATCAGCAGCATGGCGCCCATCATCGTGTCGGACCGGACGTCATCGAGGTCGCCGTCGCTGAAGCGATAGCGCGAGATCTGGCCGACGCCTTCATGGCGTCCGAGCGCCCCGGCCGCCAGCTGGCCGTAGAACAGGGTCGGATAGCTCGCCGCGTCCTTGTAGGCGGCTTTGGCGGCGCTCTTGTCGCCCGACGCCTCGAGCGCCCGTGCCAGCCAGAATTTGCCGCGCGCCGTCTCGGTCCGGCTCGTCGCCCTCTCAGCCAGCCGACGGAAATGCCTGGCCGCCAATTTCGCGTCATGCAGCTTCTCGAGCGCGATGAAGCCGGAGAGGAACTCGCTTTCCTCATAGACCTTGCCGGAGCTCAGCCCATTCTGCGACGCGAGCTTGTAGGCGTCCCGATAGTCCTTGTGATCGTCGGCCAGCAGATAACGCGCGACGCTCTGCTTGAGATCGCTCCACTGCTCCGGATCGTACTGGGTCGCCGCACCGGTCGGCACCGCGATCAGCACCTCGCGCGCCGCGAGGTAGTTCTTCCTGGCGAGGTGATACCAGCGAGCCAGGACATAGCGCATGGCCGGTGCCTGCTGGATGCCTTGCGGCAATTGGCGAGAGAGCTTCTCGCCATTCGCGTCGCGCCCGATCAACGCCTTCGCGGCCAGCACCGCCGAGCGGTACTCGCGCGGCAGATAGCTCGACGCCCGGAGCGCCTGCTCGGTCTGATGCGACACCACCATGGTCCACAGCCGCGCCAGATGGTCGTTGGCGTCGAGCAGGGCGGCAAACTCGCTGGCGATCCGCTTCTCGGTCTCCGGCCGCAGCGACTTGCTGGTCCAGGCGGCGCGGATGAGCTGCGCCGCACCCTTGCGGTCGCCCTGCGCCAGCAGCAGCCGCGCATAGGCGGCGCGCCCTTCGGGCGACACCGGCTTGCGGTTGGCGAAATGGGCCGCGATGGCCTCCGGCGAGCCGCTCTCGTAAAGGATGATCTCGGCCCGCGCCATGAAGGCTTCCGAGCCGGGCCAGCCGGGATTCTCCGAGAGAAAATTCATGATGCGCTGATAGCCGGCTTCGCGAAATCGGTCGCGGATGAAGAACCACTCGACGACCGCTTGAGCCGCCCTGCTGCCCGACGCCGCCGCGGTGCGCCCGGCCTCGTCATATTTGCCGGCCAGCACCGCCTTGACGGCATTCTCGCCCGATGCGGTGAAGATCAGGCCCGAGGCCGACGACGGCACCTCCGAGCGGACGGCCTGGGCCAGCGCCCGATCGGCCACGCCGCTGCCGACGGTGACGAGCAGCACGGCAGCCGCCGTGCCGTACCGGCATCCAGCCACGACTCTCGCCACGCCGCCTTGTGGAAATCTCCCCGCCATGTCCCCTCGCCACCATTCCCCGCCGCAAATTTGACTGGGATTATGGCCATGATGTGTTCGAATCGAATTTCGCCCGCCCTCAGTGCTTGCCGAATTGTGAGCGGGGAGTCTATAGATTGCTGAAGATCAGCCGGGGATTGCGGGAATTTTGAGGAGCGCGACGTGGTGGCATTGCGAGGTTCGATTACCGCGCTGATCACGCCCTTCCGCAATGGCGAGGTCGACGAGCAGGGCTTCCGTGAGCTGATCGAGTGGCAGATCGCCGAAGGCAGCGACGGCATCGTGCCGGTCGGCACCACCGGCGAGTCGCCGACGCTGTCCGCCGAGGAGCACAAGCGCGTCATCGAGATCGCGGTGGAGACGGCCGGCGGCCGCGTGCCGGTGGTGGCCGGCACCGGCTCGAACAGCACCGCCGAGGCGGTCGACTTCACCCGCCACGCCGCGCATGCGGGCGCCGATGCCGCTCTCGTCGTGGTGCCTTACTACAACAAGCCCACCCAGGACGGGCTCTACGCTCACTTCAAGGCGGTCGCGGCCGCCGCCGACATTCCAATCCTGGTCTACAACGTGCCGAGCCGCACCGTCGCCAGCATCTCGATCGAGACCGTCGACCGTCTCGCGCGCGACATCGCCAACATCGTCGGCACCAAGGATGCGACCGCCGATCTCGCGCGGGTGTCGCGCCAGCGCCTTGCCACCGGCGCGGATTTCATCCAGCTGTCCGGCGAGGATGCCACCGCTCTCGGCTTCAACGCCCATGGCGGCGTCGGATGCATCTCGGTGACCGCCAATGTCGCACCGCGTCTGTGTGCCGCGTTCCAGCGCGCCTGCCGCGACGGCGACTACCTCACGGCGCTCACCCTGCAGGACCGGCTGATGCCGCTCCATCACGCGCTGTTCGTCGAGACCAGCCCCGCCCCGGTGAAGTTTGCCGCGAGCGTCCTGGGCATGAGCAGCGACGAGGTGCGCCTGCCGCTCGTCAAGGCGAGCGAAACCGCACGCGCCACTGTCCGCCAGGCGATGGTCCACGCCGGCCTCGTCAACTGACCAAGCCTGTCATGGCGCAGAAGCGCGGCTCCGATGGGCGTGATGGCGCCCGCAAAGTGGTTGTCGAGAACCGGCGGGCCCGCTTCGACTATGAGATCCTCGAGACCTTCGAGGCCGGCATCGCGCTGGCAGGGCCGGAGGTGAAGAGCCTGCGCCAGGGCCGGGGAAACCTGCAGGACGCCTATGCCAGCGTCGACCATGGCGAGCTCTTTCTGGTCAACGCCTATATCCCGGAATATTCCGAGGCCAACCGCTTCAACCACGAGACCCGCCGGCCGCGCAAGCTGCTGCTTCATCGCCGCGAGATCGATCGCCTTGCCGGCGGCGTGCTGCGCGACGGACTGACCATCGTGCCGCTCAGGCTGTTCTTCAATCCGCGCGGCCGTGCCAAGGCGGAGATCGCGCTGGCGCGCGGCAAGAAGCTCCACGACAAGCGCGAGACCGAGAAGCAGAGGAGCTGGGCCCGCGAGAAATCGCGGCTGCTGCGGGAGCGCGGCTAGATCTCGGCGTAGTCGTCGTCGAACTCGTCGGTGTTGCGCTGCGCCGGCGCCCGTTCCTGCCGCCGCATCTCGCGCTCCGCCGGGTCGCGTCCGACATCGGCTCGAAGCTCGCTCAGATCGATGAACTGATCGGCCTGGCGCCTGAGCTCGTCCGCCACCATCGGCGGCCGCGTCACCAGCGTCGACACCACCGACACGCGCCGACCCTTCTGTTGCAGCGCCTCGACCAGCGAGCGGAAGTCGCCATCGCCGGAGAACAGGACGACATGGTCGAGGTTGTCCGCCAGCCGCATGGCGTCGACCGCCAGCTCGATATCCATGCTGCCCTTGACCTTGCGACGGCCGAGCGAGTCGGTGAATTCCTTGGCTGGCTTGGTGCGCACCATGTAGCCATTGTAGTCGAGCCAGTCGATCAGCGGTCGGATCGGCGAGTATTCCGCATCGTCCATCAGCGCCGTGTAGTAGATCGCCCGGACAAGCCGTGCCCGCTTCCGGAAATGGCCGAGCAGCCGCTTATAGTCGATGTCGAAGCCGAGCGACTTGGCGGTGGCGTAGAGATTCGCGCCGTCGATGAAAAGCGCAATGCGCTCGTCTGGATACAGGATCATCGGAATAATCTCCCACTGAAATAACGACAGGCGTTGAATGGCGGCCCAAGCACGCGATATTGATCCGCAGGCTATGGCACAGGCAGGCGGCTGAATACACCGATCTGCCCGGACATTTCAATTGCATAGCAGGCGGATTGCACATGATCCTGATCGGCGTCGGCAGCAACATGCCCGGTCCTTGGGGAGCCCCCGAGGAAGCGGTCGCCCGATTGCCCTTGGAGCTCGATCGCGGGCCGGTGCGGGTGATCAGGGCCTCGAACCCCCTCAGGACCACGCCTTTCGGCGTGACTGACCAGCCGAACTTCATCAACGCCGTCCTGGCTGTCGAGACCGGTCTCGAGCCCTCGGCACTCCTGGCGCATCTTCAGGCGCTGGAGCGCCGTGCCGGCCGCCACCGAGAGATTCGCTGGGGTCCGCGCACCCTCGATCTCGACATCCTCGACTTCCACGGCCGCGTCGTCGCCGATCCCTCGGGCCTCGTTCTGCCGCATCCGGGAATTGCCGAGCGGCCCTTCGTGCTCGTCCCGATCATCGAAATCGCCCCGGAGTGGCGCCACCCGGTCAACGGCCTGACCGCGAAGGAGATGCTCGCCAAGGTTGCTCCATCGGGCGATGGTGTGGTAATCTGAGCAACGCATCCTCACCTGGAATCGATAAATGACCCGTCTCAAGAATTCGCGCCCGCAGAAAAAGACCGGAGATTCTCCGGCGCCCAAGCAGGATCGGAGGGATTCGGGGCGCGCGTTCGGTGCCAAGCCCGTCAAAGGTCCGGTCGACCACGAAAAGCTTCGCAACAAGACGATGACCCGATTCGCGAAGACCATTGCCCGCCTCGCGAAATGAGCCTCAGTGGCTACCTTTTGATGAAATCGTTGCGATCAATCGCGACGTCGTCGCATTAACCAATGAAGCGCATTTGTTGGTGAGCGCGAGTTTATTGGACGGCGCAATAAATCGTCCAAGGAATCATTACGAGTATGATGGCGTTACTGACGTTCTGAGACTCGCTGTTATTCTCCTGTTTGCCATTTGTCGCAATCATCCGTTTCAGCAGGGGAATAAACGCACTGGATTTGTCGCGGCTGTCGATTTCCTCTTCATAAACGGATATGAACTAACCATTCCCGATGGCGACGGTCTTGCGGATTGGATCGTGGACGTCATTTGCGGGCGGATGGGCGAGGACGACTTCGTCGCCTTGTTGGAGCCTCATGTCGTTGAATGCGAGTTGTAGCGGCGAGTTGTAGCGGGCTCCTGGAAAGTCCCTTGGGTTGCACCGCTTGCATAGTGCCCGGAAATGCTATAGCAGCCCTGGAAATCCCTGAATTTCCGAAAGGAGGCGAGCCGCATGGCGCGCGTCACCGTTGAAGACTGTATCGGCAAGGTCTCGAACCGTTTCGAGCTCGTGCTGCTCGCCGCCCACCGGGGGCGCATGATTTCGAAGGG
>JBEVJH010000159.1:0-15768 GCA_040510355.1 Aestuariivirgaceae bacterium | reverse complement strand
CCTGAAGGAGCACGTTGCACCCGGCCTCGCAATCGAATTGGGTCGCGTTCTCGGACTCATTGTGGCTGATGCCGTTCTCGCAAGGAATGAAGACCATCGCTGTCGGCACCCGGCGCGCCATGTGGAACGCGTCATGACCGGCGCCGGACACAATGTCGAGATGGCTGAACCCGAGCGACTCCGCCGCATCGCGCACGAATCCGACGAGCACCGGATTGAATGGTATCGGCGGGCTTTCGACGGTGAGATCGACCTCGCTTGCAAGCTTGTTCTCCTGCCCCACGGTCGCCACGACGGCGCGAAATGCCGAATCCATGCGCGTGAGCTCGGCAGCATTTTCGTGACGCAGGTCGACGGTCATCTCGACAATCCCGGGAATGACGTTCGGCGAGGACGGATAGGGCGTAAGACAGCCGACCGTTCCTCGCCCGCCGCTACGCGCCCTGGCGATCTCGCGCACGGCGAGCGCCACCTCCGCCGCTCCCATCAGCGCGTCGCGCCGGACATTCATCGGCGTCGGCCCGGCATGCGCCTCGACGCCGACGATCTTGATCCTGTACCACATGAGCCCGATGCCGCCGGTCACCACGCCGATCGTCTTGCGCTCGATCTCGAGAATGGGGCCCTGCTCGATATGAGCCTCGAAATAGCAATGCACGTCATTTGGATCGAGCGCCCTCTCGCCTCGGTATCCGATTGCCCTGAGCCGTGACTCCAGCGTCTCGCCCGCCGGATCGCGCAGCTGATAGGCCGTTTCGAGCGGCAGCGCGCCGGTGAACACCTCCGACCCGAGCATCGGGCGAAACACCGCGCCTTCCTCGTTCGTCCAGTTGACGATCTCGATCGGGCGGCGGGTCGTCACACCCAGATCATCGAGGGTGCGCATCGCCTCGAGCGCCGCCAGGACCCCGAAGGCCCCGTCGAACTTGCCGCCGGTAGGCTGACTGTCGAGATGGCTCCCGATCACGACCGGCGCGAGGCCACGCTCCGTCCCGGCACGACGGGCAAACATGTTGCCGCAAGGATCGATCCGCACGGCATAGCCTTGCCGGTCGCACCTGCGGCGAAACAAGTCGCGCCCCTGCCGATCCTCATCCGTGAGGCCGATCCGCCGCACCCCGCCTTTCGCCGTGGCGCCGATCGCCGCCATGTCCATCAGCGACGACCACAAGCGACCGGCGTTCACGCGGACATTGGTGGTCATCCAGGGGCCTCTTTCAGGTGGGCAGGGAGGAAGCCGCGGACCTTAGCGCGAGACCGGAGCAGCGGACAAGTTGCGTGGCATCAACGCAACCTTTGATTCACCAATCTCGAGTTATTTCGATTACAGGTTGCGTGCGACGCGCTACGAATCTGGCGACGACAAAGTTCGTCAGTTCATCAGATAGGGGACCTTCCAATGAACAATTTGGTTCGGCTGCTCAAGGACAAGTCGGGCGTAACGGCGATCGAATATGGGTTGATCGCAGCGTTCATCGCCGTCGCGCTCATCGCGGTCTTGCCAGGACTGAGCACCAATCTCAGCGGTGTCTTCACGAGAATTTCGACGCAGCTCGCCGGCGGAAACGGCGGTACCTAAGCCATTCTGTGCGAATTCGTGCCTGGCCCGGAACGCCTCCTTCCCGATACGCCGGGGAGGAGGCGTCAGCCGTCCTACTCCGCCGCCATGGCGTGAAACCGGTTGGGCTCGACGCTGCGCAGCGTCAGATCGACCGCTCTCTCGAATGCCGCGAGCGTGTCCTCGAGGCAGTTGTCCCGGGCATGCGCTTCGCACAGGAACCACGGTTCCCGCGAATCCGGCTCGCAGACCACGCCAAGCTCGTGAAGCTGGCGCGCCAGAGCGTCGTAGAACCGATAGTCGGAGCGCTTCCATGCTCGATAGTCGGTCGGAGGGGCGGGCGCGAAGAACAGGCCAAACATCGAGGAATGGCCCGAGAAGGAGTGGATGATGCCGCGCTCATCCAGTATCTGCGCCATACCGGTCTTCAGCCGCTCGCCGCAAATGGCGATCGTTTCAAGCGCATCGGTATCATCGAGAATGCCGAGACAAGCCTCGGCCGCCGCAAGCGATACGGAATGTGCCGTGTAGGTGCCGCCATGCACCACGCCCCGGCCGAATTTCCGCATGACCTCCTCACGGCCGGCCACCACGGCGATTGGATAGCCATTCGCCATCGCCTTGGCGAAAGTGCAGATATCGGCATCGACGCCATAGAGCTCCTGCACGCCGCCGCGCGCCACCCGGAAGCCCGACTTGACCTCGTCGATGAAAAGCAGCACGCCATAACGGCTGCAGAGCTCGCGCGCCGCCGCGAGGAATTCGGAGGTTGCCGAGATCCCGCAGCAATTTCCCATGATCGGCTCGATCAACATGGCGGCGATCGAGTCGTGATGCCGCTTCAGCAGATCCTCGAGGCGTTGCGCGTCGTTCATCGGCGTAAGGTGCACCAGCTCGCCGGTAGCCCGCGGCACCCCTTGGCTATATGGCACGGTGACCGGCTCGGCACTCGAGCGAGGATCCCAATGGGCGAGGTCCTTCATCCACAGCGCGGCGTCGAACAGCCCATGATAGCTGCCCTCGATCAGCACGTAGCTGTCCTTGCCGGTGACCGCCCGCGCGAGACGCAGGCCCGCCATCACCGCCTCCGTCCCGGAATTGGAGAAGCGCACCAGCTCGGCCGCCGGGACCATGCCGGCTATTCGCTCCGCGACCGCCAGCTCGCGGGCCGTCGATAAGGCGAAGACGCCACCGATCTCCATCCCGCGGCGCGCCGCCTCGTCGATCCGCGGGTCGGCATATCCCAGAATGGCTGGGCCATAGCCAAGACGATAATCGACATAGGCATTGCCATCGATGTCGAAGATCCGCCCGCCCTTGCCGCGCGCCACATAGATCGTGCGATCGTCGCCCCAATAACGGAGGTTCGATGCGACCCCGAGCGGCAGCCGGTTGATAGCCTTCTTGAAATGAGCATTGGAACGGACAAGAGAACGCGGCATGGTTAAACCTCTGAACATTTTGAATGAGCATTCAATCAAGATCTTTATAAATGGATTTTGATTGAATGGTCAATCAGAATGAGCGAATCTAATGGTTGAAGGATCTGCCATGACGGACAATCTCGTTCCCCTCTCGACCTCACCGCGCAAGGCCTCGAAGGAGGTTCGCCGTCAGCAATTGATCGAGGCGACGATCGATACCCTGGCCCGCCGCGGCTATTCCGCGACCACGCTCGCCGACGTTGCAAAGACCGCCGGCCTCTCGGGCGGCATCGTCAATTTTCACTTCGAGAGTAAGGAAAAGCTGCTGGTGGAGACCTTGCGCGCCCTGGCCGCCGAGTATCGCACCAACTGGCGCAGCGCCTTGGCAATGGCGGGCAAAAGTCCTGCCGAGCGGCTCGAGGCCATCCTGTCGGCGGATTTCAACGAGGTCGTCTGCACCCAGCGCAAGCTTGCCGCCTGGTGCGCCTTCTGGGCCGAGGCACAGAGCCGGCCGACCTATCTCGATCATTGCAGCGCCAATGACGAGGAATATCAGGAGACCATCACCAATGTGGTCGACGAGATCATCAGCGAGGGCCGATACCCCTATGAGGCAGCCCGCCTCGCGCGCGGCGTCGAAGCCATGATGGAGGGCATCTGGCTCGACATGATGACCATGCAGTCGCCGATCACTCGCGAAGAGGGCATGAAGACCGTCTTTGCCTGCCTCGCCGCGTTCTTTCCCCGGCATTTCACGGCGGAGGGCGCCAGGGTGCCCGAATGACCGACGGAGACGCGGACTCGAATGGCTCGCCCTTCACCCTGCCCCCCGAAGCAGCCGCTTGGGCGCGGCGCGTTCGTAACTTTGTCGACGGCGAGCTTGTGCCTTGCGAGGAGCATGCCGAGCTCAACGAGGGCAGGCTGCCGGAGGGCGTAGCCGAGCGTCACGAGCAGCTCGCCCTTCAGCTCGGTCTTTCACGTGCCGACGTACCCAGGCGGTTCGGCGGCCTTGGCCTGACGATCCTGGCCCAGGTGGCCATCGCCGAGCAGCTCGGCCGGGTCACCAACGCGCTCTCCTGGTGTTTCCCGGAGGCACAGGCCTGGATGTTCGAGGCATTCGACGCCGACCAGATCGACCGCTACGCCCTCCCCCTGATGCGCGGCGAGCGCCATTTCTGCTATGCCATCACCGAGGAAAACGCCGGTTCCGATCCTTCCGAAATTGCCACCACCGCCACCCGTGAGGGTGGCCACTATCTGGTTTCCGGCGAGAAATGGCACGTCACCAGCTTCAATCTGGTTGATACCGTGATCGTCCAGGCACGGATCGGCAATGGCCCGAATGCCGGCGCGCACAGCCTGTTCTTCTGCCCGGTGGATGCTGACGGGCTGCGCGTCGTCCGCTCGCCGGCCTACGCTCACACTTACAACCATCACCATCCGGTGATCGCATTCGACCAGGTGCGGATCCCGCTCGCCGACCGGATCGGGCCGGAGGGCGACGGCATGAGTTTCGCCCAGGCCTGGTTCCGTCGGGAGCGCCTGATGATCGCCGCCCGCTGCTGCGGCGCCGCCGAACGGCTGATCGAGGCCGCCCTCGATTTCGCGAAGACCCGGGTCGTTTCGGGCCAGCCAATTGCCGAGTTTCAGCTGATTCAGGCCATGCTCGCCGACAGCGTGCTGGAGCTTCATGCCGCTCGCCTGGTGACCCGCGAGGCCGCAGCCGCCCATGATTGCCGCCTTGACGTAAAGGAACTTCACGCCCGTTGCGCCCTCGCCAAGCTGCATGCGAGCGAGATGGCCTGGCGGGTCGCCGATCGGGTCGTCCAGATTTTTGGTGGCCGCGGTTATATGCGGGAGAATGTCGCCGAACGGTTTCTGCGCGAGCTCCGGGTGGATCGGATCTGGGAGGGAACCAGCGAAATTCAGCGGCTGATCATTGCCCGCGGACTCCTCAAGCGCGGCCTTCGCGGCGTGATCGGCGCAAACTGATCGTTGAACAGCGGCAAAAAAGCTCCCAAACTTGCAAACCCGAACAATGCGCAAGAGAGAGGTGCGTATGAGCGTTCTTGACCGGCGCGCGGCGCTGAAAACAGGCGGAGCCCTGTTGGCCACCCCTTTTCTGGTGAGAGCGGCACGGGCAGAGGAAGTCGTCCACGTCTATAACTGGACAGATTACATCGGAGAGACGACCCTCGACGATTTCCAGAAGGCCACCGGCATCAAGGTCGTCTATGACACCTATGACTCGACCGAATCCGCCGAAGCGAAGCTCCTGGCCGGCAACACCGGTTATGATGTCGTCCTCCAGTCAGGCCAGACATTGCCTCGCTTTGTCGAAGCCGGCGTCTACCAGAAGCTCGACAAGGCGAAGCTCCCCGACTGGAAAAACCTCGATCCCGAGATCCTGAAGATCGTCGCAGGCTGGGACCCCGGCAACGACTATGGCGTGCCTTACATGTGGGGAAGCGTCGGGATCGCCTACAATCTCGACATGGTCAAGGAGCGGCTCGGCGACAAGGCGCCGCTCTCCTCGCTCGACATCCTGATGAAGCCGGAATTCGCCGCCAAGCTCGCCGATTGCGGCATCAGCGTTCTCGAAAGTCCGAGCGACGTCATTCCCATGGTGCTGAGATATCTCGGCAAGGACGGCGACACCACGAACCCGGCCGACTTCGATGCCGTCGTCGAGGCCTTCAAGCCGGTCCGGCAATACATCAAGACCTTCGACTCCTCGAATTACATGAACGCCCTGCCCAACAAGGAGCTCTGCCTGGTCAACAGCTGGTCGGGCGACTACGCGACCGCCAAGAGCCGCGCCAAGGAGGCGGGCGTCGAGCTGAACCTCGTCTATTACGTGCCCGATACCGGCGCTCCGGCCTGGTTCGACCTGTGGTGCATCCCGAAGGATGCGCCGCATCTCGACAATGCCTACAAGTTCATCAACTTCCTCCTCGACCCGGAGGTCATTGCCAAATGCACCAACTTCACCAATTACGCGCACGCCAATATTCCGGGGATGAAGTTCACCGACAAGGCGGTCTTCGATGACCCGGCGGTCTTCCCGACAGCCGAGATCAAGGCCAAGCTGTTCACGCCGAAAACGCTGCCGAACAAGCTTGAAAGAGCAAGAACCCGGGCCTGGACCAAGATCAAGACCGGGTGATCGCCGATGAGCGACAGCACGCCTCAGCCCTATGTGAGCATCGAGCGCGTGACCAAGCGCTTCGGAGACTTCACGGCGGTCGACGACATCACTCTGACGATAGACCGCGGAGAGCTGTTCGCTCTCCTCGGCGGCTCCGGCTGCGGCAAGACCACGCTTCTACGCATGCTTGCCGGCTTCGAGCAGCCGACTTCCGGGCGCATCATGATCGATGGCGAGGACATGTCCGGGGTGCCGCCTTATGAGCGCCCCGTCAACATGATGTTCCAGTCCTACGCGCTGTTTCCCCATATGACGGTCGAGCAGAACATCGGCTATGGCCTCAAGCATGAGCCGATGGCGCCGGCCGAGCGCCGCGCCCGCGTCGCCGCGATGCTCGATCTGGTCCAGCTCGAAGGCTATGGCGGGCGCAAGCCTCACCAGCTGTCGGGCGGCCAGCGTCAGCGGGTGGCGCTGGCGCGCGCCCTTGCCAAGCAACCCAAGATCCTGCTGCTCGACGAGCCTCTCGGCGCGCTCGACAAGAAGCTTCGCGAGGCGACGCAGTTCGAGCTGATGAACATCCAGCACAAGCTCGGCATCACCTTCATCGTCGTCACCCACGACCAGGAGGAGGCGATGATCCTGGCGAGCCGCATCGCCGTCATGGACCGCGGCAAGATCTGCCAAACCGGCACGCCGACCAATATCTATGAATTCCCCTGTTCGCGTTTCGTCGCCGACTTCATCGGCTCGATCAACCAGTTCGAGGGCAGCGTCGAGGACATCGAGCATGATCTCGCGATTGTCGACGCGCCGGAGTGCGGCGGCCGCATCGTGGCCCAAAGCATCGACGGCGTTGCCCGTGGCGCTCAGGTCGCCATCGCGGTCAGGCCCGAAAAGATCCAGATCGAACGCACCAGGCCCGCCACCAGCGTAAACGCCTTCCGCGGCAAGGTTCTCGACCTCGGCTATTTCGGCAAGGACTCCCTCTACCGCGTCCAGCTCGACTCGGGCGCCATCCTCAGGGTCAATCGCGTCAATGAGCGCCGCGGCGGCGAGAGCGAAAGGGTGGCGTGGGAGGACGAGGTCTGGCTGTCCTTCGAACCGCGATCGGCCATTCTGTTGATGGAGTAGGCGATGGCCGGAATAGCGGCGTCCGACGGCGTTCCCTCGGCACGGGTGTCCGAGGAGGTCCCCGTCGGCCGCGGCTTCCGCCAATGGCTCGACCGAAAGGCCTGGCGCGACACCATCATCGCAACGCCGTTCATCTGGCTGCTCATCTTTTTCCTGCTTCCTTTTCTGATCATTTTCGCGATCAGCCTCGGCCAGGCGGCGATCGCCCAGCCGCCGGTCGAATTTGCTGCCGAATGGCCCTTTGGCAGCTTGGACAACTATCGGCTGATCGCCTCTGACTCGCTCTACGTCGGCGGCTACCTCAACTCGCTGATCTACGCCACCATCTCGACGATCTTCTGCCTGCTGATCGGCTACCCGATGGCGCTCGCCATCGCGAGGTCTCGCGGCCCCACGCGCAACCTTCTGCTTCTTCTGGTGATCCTTCCCTTCTGGACCTCCTTCCTGCTGCGCGTCTATGCCTGGATGGGTCTTCTCTCGAACAACAGCTGGTTCAATCAGGGACTGACTTGGATCTACAATCACACCCTCAATTTCGGGCCACCGCTGAACGCGATCCCGATGATGAACACGGATTTCGCGGTGATCCTCGGGATCACCTACAGTTACCTGCCATTCATGGTGCTGCCGCTTTACGCGACCCTGGAGCGGCTCGACCTCACCCTGAACGAGGCTGCCATGGACCTTGGCTCTCGGCCTTTCGAAGTCTTCCGGGACATCACCCTGCCCCTGTCCATTCCCGGCATCATCGCGGGCTCGATGCTGGTCTTCATTCCGGCCACCGGCGAGCTCGTCATTCCATCTCTGATGGGCCGCGCCGACAGCCCGATGATCGGGCGGGTGATCAATGACGAGTTCAGCCTCAACCGCGACTGGCCGGTCGCATCGGCAATCGCGGTCGCCTTGCTGCTGCTGCTTGTCGTGCCGATCATGATCTACAATCACTACCAGTCGCGTGCCGACGTCACCTGAGGAGCAGGACAGTGAAGCAGCGCTCCATATTCCTTCTGAGCTGCCTGCTGTTCGGCTACGCCTTCTTTTACATCCCGATCGTCTCCATGATCTTTTTCTCGTTCAACAAGTCGCGACTGGCGACCGTGTGGGGCGGGTTCTCCACCGAATGGTACTGGCGCCTCTTCTCGAACGACCAGGTCATCGCTGCCGCCCTCCTCTCGCTCAAGATCGCTCTGATCAGCGCGACCCTGGCGACCATTCTCGGGACGATGGCCGGCATGGCGCTTGCCCGCTTTCGTCGCTTCGGCGGCCGCACGCTGTTTTCCGGACTCGTCTCCGCACCCCTGATCATGCCGGAGGTCATCACCGGCCTGTCGATGCTTCTGCTCTTCGTCTACATGGAGCAGCTGATCGGCTGGCCAAACGGCCGCGGGGTGACCACCGTGACCATCGCCCACACGACCTTCTCCATGTCCTATGTCGCCGTGGTGGTCCGCTCCCGCCTCGTTTCAATGGACCAGTCGCTCGAGGAGGCCGCCATGGACCTTGGCTCGAAGCCGTTGCAGGTGCTGTTCGACATCACCCTGCCGCTGATCGCACCCGCGATGGTCTCGGGCTGGCTCCTCGCCTTCACCCTGTCGCTCGACGATGTCGTCATCACCAATTTCACCAATGGCCCCGGCACCACCACCCTGCCGATCTACATCTGGGGGAAGATCAAGCTCGGCGTCACTCCGGACATCAATGCATTAGGAACAATAATCGTAGCCGTGGTGGCAATCGGCGTCACGATTGCCGGAATTCTCATGTTTCGGGCAGAGCGCCGGCGCGAACGCGACATTCAGCAGGCGATTGCCGCCAATAAGTGAACCGGGAATGCTGGCGCCGCTCAGGATAAAAATTATATACGATCTGACGTCAGGCACCTGCCGAACTGCATCAAGGAGGAACGGATGGCTGTGAGAGTGGCGATCAACGGATTTGGGCGGATCGGACGCAACATTCTTCGCGCCATCGTCGAGGGCGGCCGCAAGGACATCGACGTCGTCGCCATCAACGACCTCGGCCCGGCCGAGACCAATGCCCATCTCCTGCGCTTCGACTCGGTTCACGGCCGTTTTCCCGCCGAGGTGGCCGTGGATGGCGATTCCCTGGTGGTTCAGGGCCGCAAGATCCGCGTCACCGCGATCCGCAATCCGGCCGAGCTGCGACACCGCGAGCTCGGCGTCGAGATTGCGCTGGAATGCACCGGTCTCTTCACCACCAGGGAGAAGGCTGCGGCGCACCTTCAGGCCGGGGCCCGCCGCGTCCTCGTCTCGGCACCGGCCGACGGGGCCGATCTCACCGTGGTGTATGGCGTCAACCAGGACAAGCTCGAGGCGTCCCACAAGGTGGTCTCGAACGCCTCCTGCACCACCAATTGCCTGGCGCCGGTGGCGAAGATCATTCATGACGCGGTCGGCATCGAAAAGGGGTTCATGACCACCATCCATGCCTATACCGGCGACCAGCCGACGCTCGACACCATGCACAAGGATCTCTATCGGGCGCGCGCCGCCGCGCTGTCGATGATCCCCACCTCGACCGGCGCCGCCAAGGCGGTGGGGCTGGTCCTCCCCGATCTCAAGGACAAGCTCGACGGCGTGTCGATACGGGTCCCCACACCCAACGTTTCCGTCATCGATCTCAAGGCGGTGACCAGGCGCGCCACCTCGGTCGAGGAGATCAATGCCGCGGTGCGCAAGGCGGCGGCTGGCGCCTTCAAGGGCATCGTCACCACCACCGACCAGCCCAATGTCTCGATCGACTTCAATCATGATCCCCATTCGGCGACCTTTGCGGTCGATCAAACCAAGGTGATGGATGGCAATTTCGTGCGTGTGCTGGCCTGGTACGACAATGAATGGGGCTTCTCCAACCGCATGTGCGACACGACCGCCGCCATGGCGAAGCTGGGCTGAGCGGGCATGCCCCGCCCGATCCTGATTGCGCCGTCGATCCTGTCGGCCGATCTCACGCACCTTGCCGACGAGGTGCGCGCCGTCGATGCCGCCGGCGGCGACTTCATCCACGTCGACGTCATGGACGGGCATTTCGTTCCGAACATCACCTTCGGCCCACTGATCGTCGAGGCCATCCGGCCCCTGACCAGAAAAGTCATCGACGTCCATCTGATGATCGCGCCCGTCGACCCCTATATCGAGGCCTTCGCCCGCGCCGGCGCCGACATCATCACCGTCCATGCCGAGGCGGGGCCCCATCTCGACCGCTCGCTGCAGATGGTCCGTTCCGCCGGCAAACGGGCCGGCGTGTCGCTCAACCCCTCGACCCCCGACAGCATGCTCGATTATCTGCTGGATCAGATCGACCTGGTGCTGGTCATGACCGTCAATCCCGGCTTTGGCGGGCAGCCCTTCATCCCCGCCATGATCAACAAGATCGCGCGCGTTCGCGAGCTGATCGGGAACCGCCCGATCCATCTCGAGGTCGATGGTGGCGTCTCGCCCGACACCGCCGGCGAGGTCGCCTCGCACGGCGCCGACGTGCTGGTTGCCGGCTCGGCAGTGTTCAGGGGCGGTCCCGCCGCCTACGCGGCCAACATCGCCGCCCTGCGCCAGGCGGCGATCGCCGGAGCTACCTCGCGATGAAGATCGCCTCCTGAATCTTCGACCTGATCCCATCGAAGGCCGCGGCCAGGTCCGCGCTGCTCGCAACATCGAAGAACAGCTTCGATGGATCCGATGCGCAATCACGCAGCCTTTCGACGGTTGACGGACTTTCGTCGAGATCGAAGGCCACCGTCGCAACCGTGATGCCCGCCGCCTTGGCGTTGCGGCACAGCTGTTCCAGATTGCGCTCGCCGTCCTCCGGCGACTCGCTGCCATCGGGACCAAAGGCCTGCTCCGTCTGATTGCCGTCCGTGAGGAGAACCAGGACCTTCACCGTCTTCCCGCCGCCTTCCGCCACGCCCTCGGTGAATGGTGCGTTCGATGACAGCACATGCCAGCCGAACTCGAAGCCGAGCGCGATATGGGTCATGTCGTAGGGCCTCATCCCGTCGATTTGCCGCTTGACCGCCGCGTGATCGTCCGAAAGCGGCTTCAACACCAGTCCGTTCGCCAGATAGGACCCGCATGGACGCGTCCCATAGAGATGAGACGGTTGCCCCCATTTGGTCTCGTCTTCATCAGGATCAGGCGCCGTTACCGACAGGTTGAAAGGATATTTCCGGTCCTGCGTGCAGCCTGTCCAGGTTGTTCCCGGCTGTTGACCGACCACCATCGACCCGGGCAGGCTGACCAGCACGTGCTGCGAGAACGGCACCAGTGCGAATTTCACATGCTTGCCTTCTCCGGCGGTGAGATCGTCGATCATCCCGAACGCCGCGTCCCGCATCGCCTGATACTTCACACGCCCGCCGCGGCGGGGCGGCCCGTTCATGGATCCCGAATAGTCGAGCACCAGCGCGATCTCCGCATCTCGCTGCCCGGGCAGGCCGATCTGGACATTCGCCCCGACCTCCACTTTCGGAATTCCGGCCAGCTTCATGAAGGCGGTCGGCAGCGCCGCCGCCGCACTGGCCCGGACGGTGCCGTCGACCAGGGTCACCGTCGGCACTGGCACGACCCCGAAGCGGCTCCTGAAATTCGACGTGAAGGTGGTCTTCGCCAGCGTGATCCGCTCGCCATCGCTCAGGCTCCGCGACGACGCAGCCGCCAGCGCGCCGGCATCGAGCGCCGCCTGCATTTCCGTCTTGAGATCGAGCGCCCGGCTGTAATCCAGGGCAACGCCGGCCGCTAGCATGAACGGAACGACCGACACCCCAAACACCAGCGCCACCGCGGCGCGATCGTCCCTGACAAACCGCCTAAACCAGGCCAAAAGCCTGTTCATGTCCGAACCCTCTCTCGATCTTGGCGTCCCGCTTCGGGACATGCCGAGATTCTACGAAAGGGCTTCAGCAACCTCCGGGCCAAAGACGAGCAACGACTCGATCACAGGTTGTCTCAGAATGGACGGCGCGCCCGCATGGCGGCGATCAGGGTGCCCTCGTCGAGATAGTCGAGCTCGCCACCCACCGGGACCCCATGGGCAAGCCGCGACACCGATATGCCGCGCTCCTTGAGGCGGTCGGTGATGAAATGCGCCGTCGCCTGCCCCTCGACCGTGGCATTGACGGCAAGCACCACCTCCTTGACCACCCCGCCCGAGGCCCGTTCGACCAGATGATCGATCGCCAGATCCTCCGGGCGGATTCCATCGATCGCCGACAGCCTGCCGCCAAGCACGTGATAGAGTCCATTCATCGCGCCCGAGCGTTCGAGCGCCCACAGATCGCCGACCTCCTCGACCACGCAGAGCAATGTCCGGTCGCGCCGCGGGTCGGAGCACAGCGTGCAGGGCGTCACCGTATCGACATTGCCGCATTCCCGGCACAGCTGCACCTTGCGATGGGCCTCGGCCAGGGCGTCCGCCAGGGGCGCCAGCAGCTTCTCGCGATTCTTGATGAGAAACAGTGCGGCGCGGCGCGCCGAGCGTGGACCGAGCCCTGGCAGCCGCGCCAGCAGCTGGATCACCCGATCGATCTCCGGTCCTGTCGTGCGCCGGCTCATGTGTCAGAACGGCAGCTTGAACCCCGGCGGCAGCGCCAAGCCGCCGGTGACCGACTGCATCTCGCGGGCCACCGCCTCCTCCATCCGGGTCCGCGCCTCCGCATGGGCCGCCACCAGCAGATCCTCGAGGATCTCCTTCTCGCTCGCGACGAGGAGGCTCGGATCGATCGCGACGCCACGCAGCGCCCCCTTGCCGTTCAGCTGCACCGACACCAGCCCGCCGCCGGCCTTGCCCTCGATCGTCATGACTTCGAGCGTGGCCTGCACCTCCTGCATCTTGGCCTGCATCTGCTGGACCTGTTTCATCATGTCGCTGATGTTCTTCATCACATCCCCTATCTCAATCGGCCAGTGGACCGGCTTCCTCGACAGTCTCGCCGCCCGTCTCCGCAGCCGCGGGAGGTTCCTTCACCTCGAGAATCTCGGCGTCCGGAAAGCGTGCCATCACCTGCTGCACCGCGGGGTCCTGACGCGCTACTCTGAGCAACCCCTCGCGCCGGTCGTGAGCCTGCTGCGCCAGCGGCTTGGCGCCGCCGGAGGACGCGACCAGCACCATCCACCGCCGCCCTGTCCAGGCCTCCAGAGCCTGCGACAGTGCGCCCGGCAGTCCGGTCGGCGCACCGGGCTCGAGAGCCAGCTCCACGACCCCAGGCTCGATGCGGATCGGCCGTGCATGGCGCTCGAGCTCGAGCTTCAGCTTGATGTCGCGGCGGCTCACCGCAGTCGCCACGATGTCGGCGAAGCTGGTGATCGCAACAACCTCGGGCGCCGCTACAGCACTTGGCGGCACCGACTCCTCGTTGCGCGGTCGCGGCGGTTCCGGCGAGGGTCTCGGCGACGCTGCCGGCATGGGAGCTGCCTCGCCGCTCGTCGCCGATCCATCGACCAGGCGCCGCACCAGCTCGGCCGGTGCCGGCAACGTTGATGCATAAGCAAGTCTTATCAGAACCATTTCCGCTGCCATCAGTGGATCGGGTGCAGTCTCGACCTCCTCCAGACCTTTGAGGATCATCTGCCAGCCGCGGGTCAGAGCCGGCATGCCGAGCTTCTCCGCGAGCTCCCGCCCGCGGCTGATCTCTGCCTCGCTCAGCGCCTGATCGCTTCCGAGATCGGGAACCACCTTGAAGCGGGTGACCAGATGGATGAACTCGGCGAGATCGGTGAGAAGCGCTGCGGCATCGCCGCCATGCGCATGCTGGTTCTCGACGAGGCGGATTGCGGTCGCGGCATCGCCCCGCATCACCGCATCGAACATGTCGACCACCTTCTCGCGATCGCTGAGGCCGAGCATCTCGCTGACCGACCTGGCGGTGACCGTGCCGCCGCCGAAGGAGATGACCTGGTCGAGCAGCGACAACCCGTCGCGCACCGACCCCTCCGCTGCCCGGGCGATCAGCCTGAGCGATTCCGGCTCCGCCGACACGCCTTCGCTCGCCGCCACCTTGCCGAGATGCGCGATGAGCAGCTCGGCATCGAGCCGGCGCAGGTCGAAGCGCTGGCAGCGTGACAGCACGGTGACGGGAACCTTACGGATCTCGGTCGTGGCGAACACGAATTTGACGTGCGGCGGCGGCTCCTCCAGCGTCTTCAGCAGCGCGTTGAACGCTTGCTTCGACAGCATATGGACTTCATCGATGATGTAGACCTTGTAGCGGGCGGTGACCGGCGCGTAGCGCACCTGCTCGATGATTTCGCGTATGTCGTCGATGCCGGTGCGCGACGCCGCATCCATCTCGATGACGTCGGGATGACGCGATTCCAGGATGGCTTCGCAATGATCGCCCACGGCCGCCATGTCGACCCGCGGTTCCCCCACCCCCGCGATCGAATAGTTGAGGGCTCGTGCGATCAGCCGGGCGGTTGTCGTCTTTCCGACCCCGCGTACGCCCGTCAACATATAGGCCTGAGCGATCCGCCCGGTCAGGAACGCATTGGTCAATGTCGTGACCATGGCATCCTGTCCGATGAGATCGGCAAAGGTTTTCGGCCGGTACTTTCGAGCTAGGACGCGATAGCCGACTGCCTCGAGGGGCGTCAATTCGCTCATGTCGCTGATCGGCACCCGTTCGTTGAGGTGGGAGGCTGGACGGGCAACCCGAGCCGTGCTCGTTAGGGCTGCTTCCTTCCGGACCTGACCCGGTTGGCGAGCGGCACGTCCGCCGCCAACCTCCCGCGCCCTATATCGGCCGAAGACGAGCAAGATGCAAGAGCCAGCAAAACCGCCTATGATGGGGTCGAACCGCCCTCCCGTGAGTTCATCATTCCGGCATCGCCGCCATCAGGAACCTGCCCAATCCGCATGACTGAAACCATCGATGCCCGAAGTCCGCCGCTCAGGCAAAAATTCACAAGCGGCGGGCCGCGCCCGCCTGGCCTGTCGCATGTGCTGCGAGCCCTGGCGGAGCGCGATGAGCCGCAAGTCTCCTTGCGCGAGATCATGACCGCGCTGTCCGACCGCAGCTTCGGCGCCTTGTTCATCCTGATCGCGGCGCCCAACCTGATCCCCTTGCCGCCGGGCTCGTCCTTCGTCTTCTCGGTGCCGATCATCATCCTCGCCACCCAGCTCGTCTGGGGCAGAACCTTCCCCTGGCTGCCGTCGAGCATCCTTGATCGCATGTTCGACAGAGGCATCCTGCGCAGCCTTGCCGAGCGCCTGGGACCTCCCCTGGCACGTGTCGAATCCATGCTGAAGCCGCGGCTGACCGTCATCGATCCGGGCCTGCAGGACCGCCTCATCGGGTTGCTTACGTTGATTGCGGGCGTCATCCTGTTCCTGCCGATCCCGCTCGCCAATTTCGTTCCTGCCTTCGCCATCGTGCTTCTCGGCCTCGGGATGATCGAGCGCGATGGCATCGTCATGCTGATTGGCGTGCTGCTGATCCTGGCGAGCATCGCCATCGTCGCCGCGGTCGGCGGCGCCGCGGCTTCGGCGGCCAGCGC
>JBEVJH010000158.1:0-5568 GCA_040510355.1 Aestuariivirgaceae bacterium | reverse complement strand
AATCGACGGGCCTTCCGTTTCGCCGATCACCAGCCACACCGCAAGCAGCAGAATGGCGAAGATCAGCGATGCCGTCGACAGCATCAGCACGGCGGCAAGGAACACCCCTGCTCCCCATAGCAGCACCGCATCGGCCGGACTGCCCGAGATATGATAGGTCTGGGCGATCAGCATGATGCTGGCGCCGAACACCGCGCCGCCGATGAGCAGCATGGCATGGCCGAACTGATCGCGCCCGGTGCGGAACAGACCATAGGCAAGGGCATAGGAGAGCCACAATGTTCCGAACAGGATGCCAAGCCTGATGATCCGCGGCAATGCTTCCCAATTGGCGGCAACGAAGGTCACGATCGCCAGACACAGCAGCACCGCGCCAAGAATGGCCAGCACCGAGCCGGCCGAGAAGCCGGAATGGGTTGCTGCATCGGCTGCCATGCGCTCTTCCTGCTCGGCGCTGATCCAGCCCCGCTCACGCCAGCGGGCAAGATCGCGACGCAAATGTGCCGTGTAGCCGAGCATTCCTGAACTATACCTTTCCCCTGGAGGCGGCTCTAGAGCATCATGCTCTCGGCGCTTCGCTGTTCCGGATCAGACGGTCGAGATGACTGCGGATATGCGCTGCCTCCGCCGGGCTGTTGGCCAGTGCAATGGCCCGGTCGAACGCTGCTTGTGCTTCCTGCCGTCGACCGAGCTTGAGGAGCAGCGCACCCTTGACACCGAAGAAGTGGAAATACCCGTTGAGGCGCGGCGCCAGTGGCTCGATCATTGCCAGCGCCGCCTGCGGCCCGCGCACCTTGTCGACTGCCACCGCCCGGTTGAGGGTGACAACCGGCGAGGGCTGCAGGTGCTCCAGGGTGGCATAGAGAAGGTCGATCTGCCGCCAGTCGGTCTCCTCCGGATTTTCCGCCATCGCATGCAGCGCTGCAATTGCTGCCTGAAGCTGATAGGGCCCAGGGCTGCGGTGATGCATCGCCTTGTCGATCAGCTCCAGCCCTTCCTCGATCATGGCGCGATCCCACAGGCGTCGATCCTGGTCTTCGAGAAGGACGATCGAGCCATCCTCGGCAATCCGCGCCCGAGCTCGCGCATGCTGCAGCAGCATGAGAGCGGCAAGCCCCATGACCTCGGGCTCGGCCGGGTACAGCTTGAGCAGCAGCCGGGCCAGCCGGAGCGCCTCGTCGCAAAGCGGTCGCCGCGGCGTGACAGCCTCGCCGGTGGCCGAATAGCCTTCGTTGAAGGTGAGATAGATCATCGCCGCGACCGCCGAAAGCCTTTCCGCCCGCTGCGCCGCGCCGGGCGGCTCGAAGGGAATGTCGGCCTGGCCGATCCGCGCCTTCGCCCGGGTGATCCGCTGCTCCATAGCGCTCTCGCTGACCAGGAAGGCACGCGCGATCTGGCCGACGCTCAGCCCGCAGACGATCCGCAAGGCGAGCGCGATCTGCTGCGTGGTCGGCAGCTCCGGATGGCAGCAGATGAACAGGAGCCGCAGCACATCGTCACGATACTGCTCGCTGTCGAGGCGTTCGGCGATTGCTGTCTCTGCATCATCAAGATCGGATATCAAATCATCAGGCGGCATCGCTTGCTGGCGGATCTGGCGGCGCACCGTATCGATGCCGACATTCCGTCCGACAAAGATCAGCCATGCTGCCGGATCGCGCGGCCGACCCCTTTGCGGCCAGGAGCCGAGCGCCCTGACGCAGGCTTCCTGAAAGGCCTCCTCGGCGCTGTCGAGATCACGAAAATAGCGCAGCAATGCGCTCACCGCCTGAGGCCGTGCCGCCACCAGCGCCGATTCGATCGAGGCAAGCTCGCTCACGTCACAGCGACCCGGGAAGATAGAGCGACACCGGCCGGATCTCGTAGCTGCCGCCCGGATTGGCGCGCGCGAAATCACGCGCAATGCCGACCACCTCGTCCAGCGACTCGCCGTCGATCACATAGAAGCCGAGAAGCTGCTCCTTGGTTTCGGCAAACGGACCGTCGATCACCAGCGGCGCCTCCCGGTCCTTCTTGAGTGTCGTCGCCGTGGTGGTTGGCAGCAGCCTGACAGCAGGACCGAGCTTGCCGTCGCTTCGCAACTTTTGATGGATGACGCCGAGTCGCTCCATCACGGCATCGTCCTCCTCCTGCGTCCAGGAGGTCACCACGTCCTCGAAATGATAGCAGAGAATGGCATAGAGCATCGGATCTCCTTCTCCTCCCTGGGGACGCTCCGGCGTATAGCCAGCCCAGGGGAAAAAGGGAATGGCAGCCTGATGCTGTTCGCCTGCCGGCTGCCTTGTTGCCGACAGTCTAGGAGATGATCTTGCGCAGGTGATTGTCCCACGACCGGCGGCTGCCCTCCGAGGCAATCGGCGATGCGCCCTCGAGCGACCAGTCGATCAGCAATCCGCCTCCCGACGACATCGCAAAGCCACGCTTCCGCGCCGGCGCCGGCGCCACGCCGCACCCGTCCTCCAATGCGGCCACTCCCGCGATCTTGCCGGTTTTCGCCTCCCAGACGATGATCCGTCCGCCTTTCGGGCAGCTCGTCGCCACGAGATCGCCCTGGGCGTCGCTGGCGACCGACCCGACATAGCCCTGCGAGACGCGCGCCAGCGGCTCCGGGAGCATGAGCGTCGACAGCGACGATCCCGGCCGATAGCGCCCGACGATCGGCGGCGTCTCGCCGGGATCACCCTCCCATTGCGCGCCGAACCACACCGCGCCGGTCGCGTCGATCGCCAGATGGCGCAGCGACAGGAGCTTCATCGCCTTCGGTAGCGCGACCGATTCGGTGATCGTGCCATGCGCGAGATCGATGCGCGTGAGCGACGAGATCATCGTGTCGAGATCGAGCTTCTCCCGGCCCGTCTCCGGATTGGTCCTGATCCCGCCATTGGCCACGATCAGCGAGCGCCCGTCGGGATGCAGCAGCAGCTCATGCGGACCGACGCCGCCCGACGGGAACTCGCCGATCCGTCGGTAGCCGTCGCTGCTGTCATAGAGCCCGATCAGCCCCGCACCGCTCGCGAAATCATTTTCGGTTGCATAGAGGATGCGGCCGTCCTTCGAGAACACCCCGTGACCGTAGAAATGCCGCCCGGCCAGCGACATGATCGTGCGCTCGAGCCGGCGGCTGACGAGATCGATGACGAAGGCGAGCGTTCCGGGGCGCCGGGCAAAGATCACCGCCCGGTTCAGCATCCCCGAATGGGCGGTGTCGTGCAGTCGCGTCTCCACCGGCAGCACCGCGAGATCGCGCCCGCGCTCATCGAACAGCACTGCCGCAAACGATCCGTCCGCCTGGCGGCATCCGGACACATAGAGCCCGTTGTCGCCAATGGCCGCCAGCGCCGGACTGACGAGGCCCGTCCCGCCGAATGCGGCCACCGCTTGCATCATCCTTCTGCGATCAATCACCATCGAGCGCATTGAACCCCACTGATAGGCCGGCGGCGGGCGCCAGCTGGGCACCGATCAGGTCCTGCACGATCTTCATCGCCGCAAGTACCTGCTGGACTCCGGCGCGCCCGGTCGGCGCGGCAATGGTCTGCGGCAGTGGATGCCCCGCCAACGCCAGTCCCTCATCGGCGCGCTTGAACTGGACATCGATCGATGATTTCGCCGACGCCATGTCCTGGTCCGAAAGCCCAGGCAGGTCGAACAGCGCGACGAACTGCTTGAGCGCCGCCAGCGTCGCCTCGAGATAGGCGTCGGTGCCTCCCGAGCGCCAATAGGGAAGCTTCTCCGGGCGCGCCCCGCCCTCCTTGCCGAGTGCCGTGAGCAGGCGCTGGTCGCGCAATTGGACGAAGCCGGTCAGCACCGCCTTGAGGAGCTCGTTTGCCGCTTCGCGCGGCGTTGCGTAATAGCTGTTGGTCGGGCCGGCGGATAGCATGAGTGGCCGCCAGCCGTCGGCGGCCGTCCAGCCGCGCACCATCTCGTTGCTGAGCTGTTCGAGATTTGCCGCGATGGCGACCGCCAATTTGCAATCATAATCCTTGACCGCCGCCGCCTCATCGCCGAACAGCAGCGCCTCGAATGCCGGCAGCCCCTGGATCGCGGCGCTCGACTTGCCGAGGCGCTGCGGGTCGAGCAATGCCGGGTCGGGCTTGGCCCGCAATCGGCGCATCTGCCGCGCTCCTGCCCCGGATGAATCGGGCCAGAAGGCGAAACGCTCGACCCGCTGGCTCTCCGCCAACGGACCGAACAGTAGGAAATCGACATGCGCCCATCGCTTCAGCACCTCGATGAAGGCGGCCCGCAGCGCCTCGCGATGTGCCGGGTCGGGCTGCCGGCAATAGCTCTCGGTCGCCGGCTTGAGCTTCGCCGTCGCCGCCTCGAGCGCACCGAACGCCGGCACGATGGCGCCGTCGACGACCCGTGCGACCGCCTTCGCGTGGTCCTCCGGCGTTGCGGCCCGCACCGGGCTGCAGAGGATGACAAGGATCGCCAGGAAGCACAGGACCCGCATCATAGTCCGTTGAGATAGTTGAGCAGCGACTGCCGCAAGCCTTCGTCCAGCGTCTCATAGCGCTGCCGGGCCGGCAACGCCTCGCCACCATGCCAGCGGATCGACTGGTCCGCCGAGGCTGCCCGCCCGTCATGCAGCAGCCGCCGGCCGGGTCGGCCAAGTCCGACGAGAGGCGCCGTCCGCCATTCGCCTGGCTTGGCGCCGCCTTCGCCGGTTCCGTCCGACAGGCCGGGCCCCATGTCATGCAGCAGGAGGTCCGAGAAGATCGTGACCTTGCCGCCTTGCGCCGCCGCCAGCTCGGGCACGTGGCACTGGGCGCAACCCAGCTGCGCAAAGAGACGACGCTGATCCTGCGGCCGTGCCGCCGCCGCTGGCCGTTGCCTGACGAGGAAATCGCGAAGCGCTGCCACGATCTCCGGTGCGATCTCCGGACGCTCGCCATCGCTGCCATCGGGCGCGCCGAGGCAGGCAACCTGCGCCGCCGTGCAGTCGCCGGCCGGCCGCGGCACATCCTTGGTCGACATGCCGAGATCGGTGGCGAAGGCTGCCTCGATCTGGCGATCGAGGCTCGTCCCCGTCGCACGCCAGCCGAAACGCCCGATCATTGGCGTGCCGTCGCCCGTCACGATATTGGGGCGGCCCGAAATGCCGTCGCCGCCGCGATCATCCGGATCGGCCTGGGCAAGGATCGCCGCATCGCTGACCTCGGCGATCCGGCCGACCGCTACGAGATCGGGCGCCAGGCGCACCGTCATGACGGTGCGGCGATCGAACGGCGGTCCGGCAAGCTTGACCGAGGCATGGACGACCGGGCGGTCCCCCGCTGTCGACTCGACAAAGGCGACCGTTCCCTCCGGCGTGACGCCCGCCAGCGCCTTGTCCTGGATCTGCACCCCATAGACCGGGTCGGGCCGTCCGTCGGTGCTCTGGAGCCGCAGCACGCGCGCCGCCCCGCCGCTGCCGTCGCCACCATGGCAACCGGCGCAGCTGCGTGCATTGTAGAGCGGTCCGAGCCCGTCGGTCGCCTTGGTCGAAGCCGGCGCCCCGACCCAGTTGCGTTGAAACAGCTTCGCGCCGATCGCGCTCGCCAGGTCGCGCGCCGAAACCGGCGC
>JBEVJH010000157.1:0-4410 GCA_040510355.1 Aestuariivirgaceae bacterium | reverse complement strand
AATGCTGGAAGATCGGGAAGACGTCGGATTCGTCCGTCAGGGTGATCAGATAGGGCTCGACCACCAGGGCGCCATGGGGGGTGTGGCCGAGCAGCTGATATTGGTGGCCGGCCCGGGTGCCGCGGCGCTCGATGGTGAGGCCCTGGCCGGCCTTGACGAAGGTCGCCTCGTTGGTCTCCTCGAAGGAGCGGAACAAGGCGGTCACCGGCACATGGAGGGCGCGGGACAGCGCCTGGAGGGTCGAGAGCGAGGGCGAGGTGGTGCCGTTCTCGATCTTCGACAGCATGCCGGCCGAGATCCGCGAGGACTTGGCCAGCTCGGCAATGGTCAGCCCGAGCTTTTCCCGGAAATTCCGGACCTCGCGGCCGATCGCCTGCTCGAGATGGCGGCCCTCGGCGAGGGCGATCCTATGGGGGTCCTGGTTCACTGTCGCTCTTTTGTCGTCCATGGCCGCCCCCCGCCGACTATTGCCTATTTTGATCCAGCCCTCTACCTAGCCGCAATGCCATCACAGACCCTCTCCCATCTCGACCAGCTCGAGGCCGAATCGATCCATATCATCCGCGAGGTCGCGGCCGAGTGCGCCAAGCCGGTCATGCTCTACTCGATCGGCAAGGATTCGGCGGTGATGCTGCACCTGGCGCGCAAGGCGTTCCATCCCGGCCGCCTGCCCTTCCCGCTGCTCCATGTCGACACGACCTGGAAGTTCCGCGACATGATCGCCTTTCGCGACCGCACGGCGCGCGAGCTCGGGCTCGATCTCCTGGTCCATGTCAACCAGGACGGGCTCGCCCGCGGCATCGGCCCGATCAGCCATGGGTCGGCGCTCCACACCGACGTCATGAAGACCGAGGGGCTCAAGCAGGCGCTCGACAAATGGGGGTTCGACGCGGCCTTCGGCGGCGCCCGGCGCGACGAGGAGAAGTCGCGGGCCAAGGAGCGGATCTTCTCGTTCCGCAGCGCCAAGCATCGCTGGGACCCGAAGAACCAGCGGCCGGAGCTGTGGCGGCTCTACAACGCCCGCAAGAACCCGGGCGAGACCATCCGGGTGTTTCCGCTCTCCAACTGGACCGAGCTCGATGTGTGGCAGTACATCCACCGCGAGGGGATCCCGATCGTGCCGCTCTATTTCGCCGCGATGCGGCCGGTGGTCCGGCGCGACGGCCAGCTGATCATGGTCGACGACGCGCGCCTGCCGCTCAATCCGGGGGAGACGCCGGAGCTCAAGATGATCCGCTTCCGGACGCTCGGCTGCTATCCGCTCACCGGGGCGGTCGAAAGCGACGCGACCGATCTCCTCGCCATCGTCGAGGAGATGCTCACCGCGACATCGTCGGAGCGGCAAGGTCGGGTGATCGATCACGACCAGTCCGCCTCGATGGAGAAGAAGAAGCAGGAAGGCTATTTCTGATGCGCCGGCTCGATCCCGCGACGACCTCCATCGCCGATTATCTCGCCCAGCAGGAGAACAAGGACCTGCTGCGCTTCATCACCTGCGGCAGCGTCGATGACGGCAAGTCGACGCTGATCGGGCGGCTGCTCTATGAGTCGAAGCTGATCTTCGAGGACCATCTGCAGGCGCTCGAGGCGGATTCGAAGCGGGTCGGCACCCAGGGCGGGGCGCTCGACTTCGCGCTTCTGGTCGACGGACTGGCGGCCGAGCGCGAGCAGGGCATCACCATCGACGTCGCCTATCGGGCCTTCACCACCGACCGGCGCAAATTCATCGTCGCCGACACGCCGGGGCATGAGCAATATACCCGCAACATGGCGACCGGCGCCTCGACGGCGGAGCTCGCGGTCATCCTGGTCGATGCCCGCAAGGGGGTGCTCACCCAAACGCGGCGGCACAGCTACATCGTGTCGCTGATCGGCATCAAGACGGTGGTGCTGGCGGTCAACAAGATGGACCTGGTCGGCTATGAGGAGGCGGTGTTCCGCCGGATCGAGGCCGAGTACCACCAGTTCGCCGAGAGCCTCGGCATCGGGGAGGTCACGGCGATCCCGCTGTCGGCGCTGCGCGGCGACAATGTGGTGGAGCGGAGCGCGCTCATGCCGTGGTATGGCGGCCCGAGCCTGCTTGCCTTCCTGGAGGAAGTGCCGGTCGACCGCAGCGGGGCGGCGGGGCCGTTCCGCATGCCGGTGCAATGGGTCAACCGGCCGGACCAGTCATTCCGCGGATTTTCCGGAATGATCGTCGCCGGGACGGCCAGCCCCGGCGACCGCGTCAGGGTGATGCCGGGCGGGCGCGAGACCACGATCGCCAGGATCGTCACCTTCGAGGGCGATCTCGACCGGGCGGTCGCCGGCCAGTCGGTGACGGTGACCTTTGCGGACGAGGTCGATGCCAGCCGCGGCATGGTGATCGCGGCGGCACGGGAGCCGCTGCCGGTCGCCGATCAGTTCGAGGCGGCGATCCTGTGGATGGGCGACGAGCCGATGCTGCCGGGCCGGCACTATCTCGTCAAATGCGCGACGCGGACCGTGCAGGGGGCGGTGGCGCAGCCGAAATACAAGATCAACGTCAACACGCTCGAGCACATGGCGGCGCGCACCCTCGAGCTCAACGAGATCGGGGTGTGCAACCTGGCGCTCGATGCCGAGATCGCCTTTGCGCCCTATCCGGAGAACCGCGACCTCGGCGGCTTCATCCTGATCGACCGGTTCACCAACAACACGGTCGGCATGGGGCTCATCCATTTCGCGCTCAGGCGGGCGTCGAACATCCATTGGCAGGCGCTCGACGTCAACAAGCGGGCGCGGGCGGCGCTGATGCGGCAGAAGCCGTGCATGCTGTGGTTCACCGGCCTGTCGGGCGCCGGCAAGTCGACGATCGCCAATCTGGTGGAGAAGCGGCTGCATGCGATGGGGCACCAGACCTATCTGCTCGACGGCGACAATGTCCGCCACGGGCTCAACAAGGATCTCGGCTTCACCGATGCCGACCGGGTGGAGAACATCCGGCGGGTCGCCGAGCTCGGGCGGCTGATGGTCGATGCCGGGCTGATCGTGCTGGTGTCGTTCATCTCGCCCTTCCGCTCGGAGCGGCTGATGGCGCGCGAGCTGGTGGAGGCGGGCGAGTTCGTCGAGGTGTTCGTCGACACGCCGCTGGCGCTCGCCGAGACGCGCGATCCGAAGGGCCTCTATGCCAAGGCGCGGCGCGGCGAGATCGCCAATTTCACCGGCATCTCGTCACCCTATGAGGCACCGGAAAATCCGGAGATCCGCATCGACACCGCCGGCCGCTCGGCCGAGGACGCGGCGGGCGACATCGTTTCTTATCTCGAGCAGGCGGGGCGGCTGAGCGGGTAGGCTCGGCAGTAGGCAGTAGGGAAGATGCTCCGCTCAGTGCCTAATTGCCTAATGCCGACTGCCTTACGCCTATTGGCTGCAGTTAGGTCGGCTTCGTCGTGATGTTCTGCCGTCTTCTGGTCACAATACCTCTCTGTTCGGGCGAGACTGGTTCGGGCACCGTCTGCTTTTGATGCTGATGCTTCCTCGGAAGCTCGCGCGGTTTCGGCTGTCCAGCGGACGTCACCTTCTGATCACCCTCGGCGGGTGAGGGTTTCGTCTCCGGAGCCACAGAGGGAAGGTCGTCAAAGTTCAAACCGGCGTCTGACATGATGCTGTCAAGTGAAAAGCTCGCCAGAATTTCCTCATCGCTCAAACCTTGCGGCTCGGTTGTCGTGCGGAGGCCCGTCGGCAGATCTTCCGTAGTGTCGTCTTCGCTCTCATCTGGAATAAGGAGATCGAGTTCCTTCCTGAGCTCCGCAATGACGTGGTCTTCGTCTACTGAGTCAGTTTTGACAGTTCCCTTTGCTTCAAATTCGGCCGAGCCGTGATCACCCTGTCTCGTCGTCAGTGGCGCCGATGACCTTGGCAACGTCCTTGCCTTCGCCCCGAGCGGAGCTGCCTCGGTCGGCTTCGGCGGAGTTCCCCTTTTCTCCGCGGTTGGAACCTCCGTCTGTGTTGTCGTTGAGTCAGACCGCGCTCTTCGACTGGGTTGCATCTGGGCAAATCGAGCCGACTCCAGCCGGATATCCCGTGCGTGCGGATCGAAGGTGACCTTCGTTTGTCTTGTTTGTTCCAGTTTAGTCTTGGCTCGGCTCTCGCTCGGACGAGACTGCTCCGACTTCGATCGCCCGATCGGTGTATGCGCCTTGATCCAATTGGAAATGCCCTTCGTCATCACTGCCCCCTTGCTGACGATTACTCTCTTGCCCTCCTGATTATACTCGCGTGGTCAGGCCTCATCTGTGCTGTTTGGCACAGGCTCTTCTTGAATCTTGTCGCGGGGGATGAGCCGGAACAGGTTGAACCGGCGGGAGGCGCCGCGGATGCGGTGGGGGCCGAGATTCTCCAGGTCGAAGCCGTCGAGGTGGCGGGCGGTCTCCTGGCTGACGGCGATCC
>JBEVJH010000156.1:0-3210 GCA_040510355.1 Aestuariivirgaceae bacterium | reverse complement strand
CGCGGCTGACCCAGAGCAGGACGATGTCGCGCCAGGCGAGCCACAGGCCGGGGACCGCCGCGCCGTAGAAATGCACATTGACGATATCCTCGTATTTTTTCGGCGGGTTCTCGGCGTGCTTGAGGCTGCCGTCAGGCCGCCAGTCGAACCATTCCGGATGCTCCTTGATCCAGGGATGGTCGGGCGAGCACTGGATGGCGAAGTCGAGGGCGATTTCGATCCCCATGGCGGCTGCGGCATCGACCAGGCGCTGGAAGTCCTCGACCGTGCCGAGCTCGTGATGGATCGCCTCGTGCCCGCCTGCCGCCGCGCCGATGGCATAGGGGCTGCCGGGCTCGCCGGGCGCGGCGCTGAGCGCGTTGTTCTTGCCCTTGCGGTGGGTCTGTCCGACCGGGTGGATCGGCGGGAAATAGAGCACGTCGAAGCCGAGATCGCGGACATAAGGCAGGCGGGCGATCACGTCCTTGAAGGTGCCGTGCCGGCCGGGCGAGGGGGATTGCGAGCGCGGAAACATCTCGTACCAGGCGCCGAAGGCCGCCCGCTCGCGCTCCACCGTCACCTCGAGCGCTCGGCGATAGCGGGTCTCGCTGTCACGAATGGCGGTCTCTTTGAAGAGGTCGGCGGCGACCTCCGAGGACAGGATCTCGAGGCGCTCGGGATCGCCGGCCTTGAGGAGACGCTCGCGCAGGTCGCGCAATGCCTCGCGGCTTTCTGGCGCCCCCCTGGTGCCGTTGATCAGCGCGTCCTCGAGGAGCTCCAGGCCCTCGGTGAGCTCGAGCGAGATGTCGAGCCCGGCAGCCCGTTTCTTGCCCGTGTCCTGGCGCCAGGTCTCATAGAGGTCGCGCCAGGCGATGATGGTATAAACCCAGTGCCCGACCGGCAGCCATATCTCCGCCCGCCAGCGGTCGTTCGCCACCGGCAGCAGCGGCGCCTCGAGGAAGTCGCCATCGCCCTTCTTGCGATAGAGCAGGGCGGCGGCGATCCGGTCATGGCCGTCGCCGAAGATGTCGGCTTCCACGATCAAGGGCTCGATGACCGAGCCCTTGGCGCGGAACCGGCCGCCATCGATCTCCGGAACGACAGCCTCGATGGCGATGCGCTGATCGCTGACGGAGCGGATCAGCGAATCCGACCGGCGGCGTGCCGCGGCGGCCAACCCCCCGGCCCGGCCGGGTCTTCGCGTCTTTTCCAGCATGGCTCGCTCACGCGACGGCCACTGGCGTGCGCGGCGGCTTCGACTTCTCGACGCCGCTGCGGTCGAGGGCGGAGAGGAACCGGCTGTACCACCAGTCGACATTCTCCCTGACGACATTGCGCAAAAGCGCCCGGTGGCGGGCGCGCCGTTCCTCGATACCCATCTCCAAACCCCGTTCTATGGCGGCGGCGACATTACCGCTGTCATAAGGGTTGACGAGCAGCGCGTCCTTGAGCTGTTCCGCCGCACCCGCGAAACGCGACAGGACAAGCACGCCCGGATCCTCGGGATCCTGGGCAGCGACATATTCCTTGGCGACCAGGTTCATGCCGTCGCGCAACGGCGTGATCAGCCCGACCCGCGCCAGGCGGTAGACGGCGGCGAGGCGGTCGCGCGGATAGGCGCGGTGGACATTGCGCACCGGCACCCAGTCGAAGTCGCCGAACCGGCCATTGACCCGGCCGGCGGCGGATTCGAGCTCGGCGCGGATATCGGCATAGGCCTTGACGCCATCGCGGGTCGGCGGGGCGATCTGCAGCAGGGTAACCTTGCCATGCAGGTCCTGGTTGCGCGACAGCAGCGTCTCGAAGGCTTCGATCCGCTGCGGCAACCCCTTGGTGTAGTCCAGCCGGTCCACCCCGATGACCACCTTCTGCCCGTCGATCAGCTCGTCCATCCGGGCTGCCCCGTCGCGTGCCGCGCCGGCGAAGCGACCGGCGTCGATGCCGATCGGGAAGGCGTCGGCGATGACAGTCTGGCCGAAGGCCTGCAGACGGTTGTCGGGAAGAGCCTGGCCACCCAGCACCTCGACGACATAGCGGGCGAAATTCTGGCGATCGCGATGGGTCTGGAAGCCGATGACATTGCAGGCGAACAGGCAGCGGGCGAGACGCTCGTGATGC
The DNA here is from genome assembly GCA_040510355.1 of Aestuariivirgaceae bacterium. GTDB lineage: Bacteria > Pseudomonadota > Alphaproteobacteria > Rhizobiales > Aestuariivirgaceae > DATAFF01. The sequence goes on along the minus strand of JBEVJH010000156.1, from coordinate 1,113 downwards.
GGCACGGCGGTGAACACCTCGGGTGGCGGGAACGGAATGTGAAGGAAGAAGCCGATCGGGCCGGTGCAATTGCGCTTGCGCAGCGCGGCCGCCAGCGGAATGAGATGGTAGTCGTGTATCCAGATCCGGTCGTCCGATCGGATCAGCCGCACGAGCTCGTCGGCGATCCGGTCATTGGTGGCGAAATAGGCATCCTTCTCCTGCTCGCTGATCTGGATGAGATCAAGGCGATAGTGGAAGAGCGGCCACAGGCAGCGATTGGCGAAGCCGAGATAATAGAGCTCGTGCTCATCCGCGGTGAAATCCATGGTTGCGGTGGTGACGCCGCAATCGAAGCGCTTCTCATGCGCCGCCCCCGGCGTGTCGCTGACGCGGCCGCTCCAGCCGAACCACAGGCCGCCATTGGGCTTCAGCGCCTCGCCGACCGCAACCGCCAAGCCACCGCTCTGGCTGCCATTCGACAGATCGCCCACCCGGTTTGACACCACGACCAAGCGGCCCGAATACCGGGGAACGACGCTGAAGATCTCGGGGCGCGCGGACGGGTAGTGTGTGCTCGGCATGGATGTGCGGTTTCCTGCTGTCGGGGGCTGGCGCACGGGGCTGGCGCACCCCGCGGGACTAACGCCCATCGACCCGCGTTGTTCCGCCATTCCGCCACAAAGCCATCGCGCCCGTCAGGCCGCAAAGGATCGGTCGAGCCGCAGAGCCCGGTCGCGCACCAAGGCGAGGTCGACGACAAATTTGTCAAACTCGTGGCGCCTCGCTGCCGCATCGCGCTGGCGCAGCAGGAATGATGGATGGACCGTCACCAGCACTTCGCCCTCCGGCAGCCGCTGCCAGACGCCGCGCAGCGCCTTGATGGTCACCGCCTTGCCCAACACGCTGAGAGCGGCGGTCGCGCCCAGCGCCACGATCAATCGCGGCTGGACGAGGCGAAGCTCCTGGCGCAACCACCAGCGGCATGCCTCCACTTCCCTTGCGTCCGGTTTCTTGTGCAACCGAAATTTTCCCCGCGGCTCGTTCTTGAAGTGCTTGACGGCGTTGGTGACGTAGAGCCGCTCGCGCGGCAGGTCGGCGGCGGCAAGGGCCTCATCGAGGATTCGTCCTGCC
>JBEVJH010000155.1:0-5076 GCA_040510355.1 Aestuariivirgaceae bacterium | reverse complement strand
CGCGCGAGGATCGCGATCGATGGCGAAGACGGTGGTGGCGGGGCCGGACTCGAGCAGCAGGCGGGCGTGGCCGCCGGCGCCGAAGGTGCCGTCGACATAGATGCCGCCATCCCGGGGCGCGAGCGCGGCGAGGACTTCCTCCGGCATCACCGAAAGATGCCGTGGCGCCGCTTCAGGATCGGCTCGATATGTCATCGCGCTCCCGGTCGGACATGGCGAATAAATGGTTGATGCCCTTGGCGAACTTTGCTCTCGACGCGCTTAACAAACGGTTTCGGGCACGTGCAAGAAGGGCGCCAGCTGGCCTGTAAGCCGGGTTCTGTCCACCCGCGAGGGGCTGGATGACCATTCATCTGGGACATGCGTCGCCGCATGCCTCGCGCGACCAACCCGGACGGCGATCCGGAAACCCGAGATGGGCGCAAGGCCCGTGCCGTCCCTATTCGGTCTTGCTCCCGGTGGGGTTTGCCATGCCCGCTCCGTTGCCGGACCGGCGGTGCGCTCTTGCCGCACCGTTTCACCCTTGCCTGCCGCACAGGCGGTCAAGGCGGTGTGTTTTCTGTGGCTGTTTCCCTGGGGTTACCCCCGCCGGGCGTTACCCGGCACCGTGTCTCCGTGGAGCCCGGACTTTCCTCCCCCGCACCCTTTCGGGTCCTGCGGCGGCGGTCATCCAGCCAGCTGGCCCGCCTGAGTTAGGGACCGGCGGGGGCCGCGTCAAGACGCCGCTGGCGCTCGGCGCTTCAGAGGCCCCGCTCCTTGCGGATCTTCTCCCAGGCGTTGTTGATGGCGGCAAGGCGCTGGGTGGCGATCTCGATCAGCTCCCTGGGCATGCCGGCGGCGATGTGGCGGTCGGGGTGGTATTCGCGGACGATCTCGCGGAACAGCCGCCGAAGCTCGCGGTCGTCGACGCAGGGGTCGACGCCCAGCACGACATAGGGGTCGTCCTCGCCGGCCACGAGGTGGCGGGCGCGGATGCAGCGGAAGCGCTCGCCGAGGCCGAAAATGTCCGCGATATTCCGCAGATAGGCGAGCTCGGGCTGGCCGACCGCGCCATCCGCCTTGGCAATATGGAACAGGCCGTCCAAGACGTCCTCGAGCACGCCCGGCTGGTCGCCGAACAGGGAGGCGACCTCGCCGGCATAAAGCTCATAGCCGGCGACATCCTGCTTGGCGAGGTTGAACACATAGGCGACATTGGGAAGCTCGTCGGGCGGGATGTGGAACACCTCGCGAAAGGCCTTCACCTCGCGCTCGGTGACGGCGCCGTCGACCTTGGCCATCTTGGCGCCGAGCGCGATCATGCCGATGGTGAAGCCGACCGACTTCTCGGGATCGGTGGGCCCGGCATCGCCCTTGCCGGCAATGCGGCGCAGCCCGGCAGCGATATCGCTGCCGAGCGCCGTCACCTGCTCGGCGATTTTGACCCAAATCGACATTGCGTCCTCGCGGCGCCTTGGCTAAACAGCCACTATCCCGAGACGATCGCGACAGCAAGAGGCGGCCGATGGCGCGTCAATTCATCTATCATATGCACGGGCTCACCAAGGCCTATTCCAGCGGCAAGAAGGTGCTGGAGAACATTCACCTGCAATTTTATCCCGATGCCAAGATCGGCGTGCTGGGGCCGAACGGCTCGGGAAAGTCGACGCTGCTGCGGATCATGGCCGGAATCGACCGCGAATTCTCGGGCGAGGCATGGGTGGCGGAGGGTGCGACCGTCGGCTACCTGCCGCAGGAGCCCGAGCTCGATCCGGCGCTCGACGTCATGGGCAATGTCATGGAGGGGGTAGCGGCCAAGAAGGCGGTGCTCGACCAGTACAATGCGCTGATGAGCGACTACAACGAGGAGAATGCCGACAAGGCGGCAAAGCTCCAGGACATCATCGATGCGCAGAATCTGTGGGACCTCGACGCCCAGGTCGAGCAGGCGAGGGACGCGCTGCGCTGCCCGCCGGGCAATGCCGCGGTCGACCGGCTGTCGGGCGGCGAGAAGCGCCGGGTGGCGCTGACCCAGCTGCTGCTGCGCCAGCCCGACCTCCTGCTGCTCGACGAGCCGACGAACCATCTCGATGCCGAATCGGTCAACTGGCTCGAGCATCATTTGCGGGCCTATCCGGGCGCCATCCTGATCGTCACCCACGATCGCTACTTCCTCGACAATGTCACGGGCTGGATCCTCGAGCTCGACCGCGGCCGCGGCATCCCCTATGAGGGCAACTACTCGGCCTACCTTGCCAAAAAGACCAAGCGGTTCGCCCAGGAATCGCGGGAGGATGCGGCGCGCCAGCGGGTGCTCGAGCGCGAGCAGGCGTGGATCGCCGCCTCGCCCAAGGCGCGGCAGGCCAAGTCGAAGGCCCGCATCAAGGCGTATGACGAGCTGCTCAAGGTGAACGAGGAGCGGCTGCGCTCGCAGGCGGCGCAGATCGTGATCCCGCCGGGGCAGCGGCTCGGCACCACCGTCATCGAGATCAAGGACCTGAGCAAGGGCTATGACGACCGGCTGCTGGTCGAGGGCTTGAGCTTCTCGCTGCCGCCCGGCGGCATCGTCGGGGTGATCGGGCCGAACGGCGCCGGCAAGACCACGCTGTTCCGCATGCTGACCGGCGAGGAGACGCCGGATCGCGGCGAGATCCGCATCGGTGACAGCGTCAATCTCGGCTACGTCAACCAAAGCCGCGACGCACTCGATCCGGACAAGACGGTCTGGCAGGAGATCTCGGGCGGCAACGACGTGCTGTCGCTCGGCAAGCGCGAGGTCAATTCGCGGGCCTATACCAGCGCCTTCAACTTCAAGGGCACCGACCAGCAGCAGAAGGTCGGGACGCTGTCGGGCGGCCAGCGCAACCGGGTGCATCTCGCCAAGGTGCTGAAGTCGGGCGCCAATGTGCTGTTGCTCGACGAGCCGACCAACGATCTCGACACCGAGACCCTGGCGGCGCTCGAGGAGGCGCTCGAGGACTTCGCCGGGTGCTGCGTCATCATCAGCCACGACCGGATGTTCCTCGACCGGCTGGCGACGCACATCCTCGCCTTCGAGGGTGACAGCCATGTCGAGTGGTTCGAGGGCAACTTCGCCGACTACGAAGAGGACAAGAAGCGCCGGCTCGGCGAGGATGCGGTGATGCCGAAGCGGATCAAGTACAAGCAGTTCGCAAGGTGAGGCAGTCGGCAAATAGGCAGTAGGCCGTGAGTGGAGATTTTTTCTACCGCCTACTGCCTACTGCCTACTGCCTACTGCCTACTGCCTCACTTCCCGAACACCTGAATGCCGGCCGGGCCGAGCAGCACGATGAAGATCACCGGCAGGAAGAAGAGCACCATCGGGACCGTCAGCTTGGGCGGCAGGGCGGCGGCGCGCTTTTCGGCCTGCAACATGCGCATGTCGCGGTTCTCCTGGGCGAGGACGCGAAGCGCGGTGCCGAGCGGCGTGCCGTATCGCTCCGACTGGATCAGGCTGGTGACCACCGACTTCACGGTGGCAAGGCCGGTGCGCCTGCCGAGATTGTCATAGGCGCGGCGGCGATCGCCGAGAAAGGAGAGCTCGGCATTGGTGAGCGTCAACTCCTCGGCGAGCGGCAGCGACTGGCTGCCGATCTCCTTGGCGACGCGCGCCATGGCCGGCTCGATCGCCATGCCCGATTCGACGCAGATCAGCAGGAGGTCGAGCGCGTCGGACCAGGCGCGCCTGATCGATGCCTGGCGGCGCTGGATCAGGTTCTTGAGGAAAATGTTGGGCAGGTAGAAGCCGGCAACCAGCCCGACCATGGCGGTGAGCAGGCGCATCGATCCCGGAATGCGGTCGGCGAACACCGTCGAGGAATAGATGAAGACGACGAGCGCAAAAAGGAGGGGCGTGATCAGGCGGAAGGCGAGATAGGTGACGAGATGGCGCTCGCTGCGGAGCCCGGCCTGGCGCAGGCGCTCGCGGGCGGTCTCGGCCTCGAACAGCTGGCGAAGATTGAGAAGCTCGACGATCTCGGCCAGCGTGCCCCTGGAGCGCTCGCGCAACCGCGCTTCGGTCGTGGCGCTGGCAGCACGAGCCCGTTCGCGCAACCGCTCGCGCTCGGAGGCCACCTGCTTCATGCGGCTGGCCAGCCGGTCGCGCTGCAGCAGCGAGCCGGCCAGCGTGAGGATCGTTGCGAAAGCCGACAGGCCAACCAGAATGGTCACCAGGTTTCTCGGCTCGAGAAACGATGTCAGAAGCGCGATCACGATCCCGTCTCCCGTGCTAGAAATCGAAATTGATCATCTTGCGCATGATCAGGACCCCGCTCGCCATCCAGACCAGCGAGCCGGCGATCATGAGGTGGCCGATCGCGGTATCCCATAGCGGTATGAGATATTCGGGGTTGAGGATGCTCAAGGCGCCGCAGATGCAGAAGGGGAGCGAGCCGATGATCGTGGCGGAGGCCTTGGCCTCCTGACTGACCGCGGCGATCTTCTGCTTCATCCGCTTGCGGTCGCGCAGCACCTTGGAGAGATTGGCGAGGGCCTCGGCGAGATTGCCGCCGGTCTTGGCCTGCATCGCTATGACGATGCCGAGGAAATTGACCTCGGCGAGCGGCATGCGCTCGAACATCCGCTCGATGCCCTGGTCGATGGCGATGCCGACCCGCTGGCCTTCGACCACCTCGAGAAACTCCGGACCGACCGGGACGGGGGTCTCGGCCGCGATCACCTTCATGGCATCGGGCAGCGGCAGACCCGCCTTGATGCCGCGGACCATGATGTCGATGGCATCGGCGAACTCGCCCAGGAACGCCGCCTGGCGGCGCTTGCGGAGATAGAAGAGGAACCAGCGCGGCAGGCCGAGCAGGCCGACAAGGCCGGCGGGGAGCGCCACATACCAGCCGGCGATCAGGACGCCAAGGGCGAGCAGTGTCCCGAGCACGGCGGAGGCAAACCAGAACTTCTGAACGGACAGATCGAGGCCGGACTGCATCGCAGCGTGCGCAAGGTCAGCCGGCGGCGGCGCTTGCGTTCGCTCTCCTCGAGCTGCTTCAGCGATTCCTGGATCTGCCGGCGCCGGCTGTCCTTCGATTCGGCGATCAGGCGGGCACGCAGCCCGGGCACAGG
>JBEVJH010000154.1:0-8717 GCA_040510355.1 Aestuariivirgaceae bacterium | reverse complement strand
AGCTCCCGAAAGACTGGGTCCGATTACGTTAGCGCGCACCAACAAGGTTGGAGAATGATCTCGATACGCGGTGGTAAACATTGCGGCCATCCTGCTGCGCTTATGTCACACACGGGGTCGATCGACTTGTGGTGGTGGTGGTGGTGCGGGCTCTAAATCCTGCGAGCCCGCCGGATCATCCCCGCGTCATCCCGGAGCCTCTCTAAGCACCTTGATAGTCATCGATCGCGCCACATTACTGAAATGACCTAGTGCTTCGCCCCAGGCCGCTTGCATCAGATCGGGATGGCCGACTTGCGTTTGTCGGCCCGGGGCTTATCCTGAACCCGCCGCAGGGTGCTCAAAGCGGCTTGGAGGGAACGGATGGCAGCATTGGCGGTCGCCAAGCCGCCGGTGCGAGGGTTGAGGCAGGGCTCGGCTCAGTGGCTTCGGCCTGAGCTGCGGGTGCGGGTGAAGCACCTCAAGGCCAATGGACTCTGCGGCACGCAACCGTGAAGCAGCTCATCACGGATTAATCCGCCTCAGATGCCTGGTTTCGGCTGCCGATTTGCTGAAGCTGACCTCAGACTGGCAAGTGAACAGCGAAAACACCGACGTGGAAGGCGTCAAATGACGCCCCACGCAAAAGGCCGCCGGGAGGGCGCGTCACGCAATCGGGCAGCGCCGGCGGTGCCGAACTGTCGCCGGTCCGTAATCGGCGGACGGGGGCAGGGCGGTGCGGCTCCTGTGCAATAACCGGAAGTAGAGCTAACCAATTTTCTGCACGTGGTGACGCGGCGGTGACGCGCGGATTTCTGAGCTTTTGGTGGTTCTGGCTAAACCATTGATTTTATTGGTGAGCCCGTCGGGATTCGAACCCGAGACCTACTGATTAAAAGTCAGTTGCTCTACCGGCTGAGCTACGGGCTCGATTGATTGGAGCTGGGCGCAGGACTTCTTAAACGTCGGCTGGGCGATCGGTCAATAGCGCTGCCCGATTCTGCCAGCCGAGGCTTCAGTCCCACGATCCTGCCCCCTCGGCACTCTTCGACAGGTCGGCGGGCTTGCAGTTGGCCGTCGCAATCGATAACGCCGCGCAGCGCTGGCCAGCGTCCGCCAACGAATCGAAGGGCCCGGCAAAGAGTTCGAACACCGCCGCGCCCTGTTTGGATTTGCCGCGTCGCACCAGCGGGCTCAGGCCGGACAATGGACGCCGGTAACGCCGCTCCAGGATCTCCCATCCGGCGTGGGCCTGCTCCTCGCTCGAGAAACTGGCAAGATAGACCGCAAAACGCATGTCCACCGGAGCCGGTCCGAGAAGGTCGAGCGATGGAGCAACCGGTGCAGGATACGGCGTCGCTTCCCGTTGCGCCTTCGCCTCCTCCTGGGCCACAGGCTGCTCCTGCTGATCCGCCGGGAAGCGAGGCTCGACGGCCGGCGGTGCGGCCGGCGGCGGGGCCGGGGCCTCGGCGGGCGCTGGGGCCATCGCGGTCGACGGGGCCATCGCGGTCGACGGGGCCATCGCAGTCGACGGGGCCATCGCAGTCGACGGCCCCGAGCGGCTGTCCTTGATCAACACGACTGCCGTTGCTGCGGCGAGGAACAATGCCGCGCCGGTCACCAGGGCGGCAAGCGCCTCGGCCGGCACGGCCTCGGACGGCGGCTTGCGGTCCGCAGCGGGAGCCGACGGGCGCCGCACCGCCCCCACGCCGCCCTTGCGGTGCAGGGCCGGCGGCACTCCCGGCGGTGATCCCCTGTGTGTTGGCGTCTTGCTGAACATGCCCTGTTGGCCATATCTAGCACCTCGTCGACAGGCGGAGCGAGGGCTCTCGGAATGGCGGATCTGGGGTTGATCATTCTTGCGGCGGGCAAGGGAACGCGGATGCTGTCCAGCCTTCCCAAGGTCATGCATCAGGCGGCTGGGCGAAGCTTGCTCGGTCACGTTCTCGCCACGGCGGCGGATCTCGCGCCGGCGCGCCTCGTGGTGGTTGCCGGACCGGACATGCCGGAAGTCGCCGACGAGACCCGGAAATATTTCGCACAAGCCCAGACCGTCATCCAGGCCGAGCGGCACGGCACCGGCCATGCCGTGTCGGTGGCCGCACCCTATCTCGCTGATTTCACAGGCAAGCTCCTTGTGCTTTATGGCGATGTTCCGCTGATCTCGCCCGCGACGTTGCGCGATTTGACGGAAGCCGTGACCGCCGAGCATCCGCTGGCCGTCCTGGCTTTCCGAGCAACCGATCCCACCGGTTATGGCCGGCTGATCATCGGGCGCGACGGCATCTTCTCGGGGATTCGCGAGGAGCTTGATGCAACGCCCGAGGAACGCGCCATCAACTTGTGCAACTCAGGCGTCATGGCAGCCGATTCCGCGCTGTTGTGGAAGCTTCTGCCGGGAATCGGCAACCACAATGCCAAGGGCGAGTTCTACCTGACCGATCTTGCCGCTCTGGTCGCCGCGGAGGGTTTCAAGCTCGCCTTTCGCGAGTGTCCGGAAACCGAGGTCCTCGGCGTCAACAACCGGGTCCAGCTCGCCGCGATCGAAACGGCATTTCAGCACAGGCTGCGACAGGCGGCCATGCTCGGCGGCGCAACCCTTGTCGCGCCAGAGACAGTATTCCTGTCCGCGGACACCAAGCTTGGGCAGGACGTGATCGTCGAGCCCAATGTCGTGTTCGGAGCGGGCGTCAGGGTTGCCGATCGGGCGTGGATCAGGAGCTTCAGCTACATCGAGCGCTCCACCATCGGTGAGGCCGCCATTGTCGGTCCTTTTGCCCGGCTGCGGCCGGGGGCGGCGCTCGAGCGCGATGTCCATATCGGCAATTTCGTCGAGATCAAGCAGGCAGTGGTCGAGCAGGGAGCCAAGATCAACCATCTTGCCTATGTGGGTGATGCGAGGGTCGGGGCTCGCGCCAATGTCGGGGCCGGGGCCATCACCTGCAACTACAATGGCGTCGAGAAGAGCCTCACCGAGATCGGCGCCGGCGCCTTCATCGGCACCAATGCCTCCCTGGTGGCACCGGTGCGGGTGGGGGAGGGCGCCTATGTGGCAGCCGGCAGCGTCGTCACCAAAGACGTCGATCCTGATGCCTTGTATATTGAACGCGGCGAATCGAAGATCCTGACCAATTGGGCGAAGCGCTATCTGGCGGGGCTGAGAGCCCGCAAGGCGGCCGGCGCTTCGTCACCCTCGAAATGATGCGGGGAGAGTGGCATGTGCGGAATCGTGGGAATCCTTGGCGCCGACGATGTCGCGCCGAGGATATTGCAGGCGCTGCGCCGGCTCGAATATCGCGGCTATGACTCGGCCGGCATCGCGGTGCTGCGCAACGGCGAGCTTTCCCGCGCCCGGGCGCCCGGGAAGCTCGACCAGCTGGCAGTCCGGCTCGACAAGCAGCCGCTGCCCGGGCCGACCGGCATCGGCCACACCCGCTGGGCCACCCATGGCGTGCCCAACGAGACCAACGCCCATCCCCATGTCGCGGGCACGGTGGCCATCGTCCACAACGGCATCATCGAGAACTTCCGCGAGCTCAAGGACGCGCTGATCGCCAAGGGCAAGACCTTCACGAGCCAGACCGACACCGAAGTCGTCGCCCATCTCATCGATGATGCGCTTGCCGAGGGCAAGGGGCCGCGCGAGGCGGTGAGCGCCGTGCTCGGCCGGCTCAAGGGCGCCTTCGCCTTCGTGATCCTGTTCCGGGGCGAGCACGACCTGATGATCGGGGCGCGGCGCGGCAGCCCGCTGGCGGTCGGTCATGGCGAAGGCGAGATGTTCCTCGGCTCCGATTCCATGGCGCTTGCGCCCTTCACCAACCGCGTCACCTATCTCGATGAGGGCGACTGGGTCGTCCTCACCCGCAATTCCTGCGAGATCTTCGATAGCGCCAATCAGCCGGCGGCGCGCCCGATCAATTTCACGCAGGCCTCGTCGCTGCTCGTCGACAAGGGCAACCATCGCCACTTCATGGCCAAGGAGATCTTCGAGCAGCCGGAAGTCATCGGCCATACGCTCGCCGAATACATCGATTTTTCTGACGGAACCGTTTCGCTGGGGAACACCGGCATCGACCTCCAGCGCATCGACCGGCTCACCATCACCGCCTGCGGCACCGGCTTCTACGCCGCCTTGACGGCGAAATACTGGTTCGAGCGCGTGGCGCGGATCCCCACCGAGGTCGATATCGCATCGGAGTTCCGCTATCGCGAGGCGCCGCTCGATCCCAAGGGGCTCACCCTGGTCATCTCGCAGTCCGGCGAGACCGCCGACACCCTGGCGGCGCTCCGCTACTCCAGGACGCAGGGCCAGACCATCGCCGGCGTGGTGAACGTCCCCGAATCCACCATCGCCCGGGAGAGCGACGTCGTGTTCCGCACCTTTGCGGGGCCCGAGATCGGCGTCGCCTCGACCAAGGCATTCACCTGCCAGCTCACGGTCCTCGCTTGCCTCGCCATTGCCGTTGCGCGCGCCCGCGGCGTCATCCCGCGCGAGGAGGAACGGCGCCTCGTCACCCTTCTCACCGAGGTGCCGCGCCATATCGGCACCATCCTGGGGGAGGAGCGCCACATCGCCGAGGTGGCGCGCAAGATCGCCCATGCACGCGACGTGCTCTATCTCGGTCGCGGCATAACCTATCCGATCGCGCTCGAGGGCGCCCTGAAGCTCAAGGAGATCTCCTACATCCACGCCGAAGGCTATGCGGCCGGCGAGCTCAAGCACGGTCCGATCGCGCTGATCGACGAGAACGTGCCCGTCGTGGTCATCGCCCCGCGCGACGATCTCTATGAGAAGACGGTCTCCAACATGGAGGAGGTGGCGGCGCGCGGTGGGCGGATCGTCCTCATCAGCGACGATGCCAAGCTGGGCAATGAGGCGCAATGGATGTTCGAGAGGATCGACGTGCCGCGTGCCGATCCGTTCATCAGCCCGCTTCTCTACGCCGTGCCGGTGCAGCTCCTTGCCTATCACGCCGCGGTGTTCATCGGCACCGATGTCGATCAGCCGCGCAATCTGGCAAAGTCGGTGACCGTGGAATGAGGTTCAGGGACGGACGGGAAGCTCCCCCTTTGCGAGAGCGCTGCTTCACCCTATAGGGGGAGCAGAAAGGGAGCCTTATGCACGATATCCGGTGGATTCGAGAAAATCCGGAGGCGTTCGACCGGGCGCTCGCCCGCCGCGGCCTGCCGGGCGAGGCAGCGGCGCTGATCGCTCTCGATGATCGGCGGCGCCAGCTCGTCCAATCCGTGCAGGAGGCGCAAACCCGCCGCAACGCCGCGTCGAAGGAGATCGCTGCCGCGATGGGAGCGGGCGACCGCGCGCGGGCCGACGGCCTGAAGGCCGAGGTCGCCGCCCTGAAGATCCGCATTCAATCGCATGAGGACGAGGAGCGCGGCGCCACCGCCGCCGTGACCGAGGCGCTGAGCGTCATCCCCAACCTGCCGCTCGACGAGGTCCCGGACGGCCCCGATGCCGGCCACAATCGTGAGGTCCGCCGCCATGGCGAGCCCCGCAATTTCGGCTTTGCGCCGAAACAGCATTTCGAGCTCGGCGAGGCGTTGGGGCTCATGGACTTCGAGACCGCCGCCAAGCTGTCGGGTGCCCGTTTCGTCATCCTGAAGGGCAAGCTCGCGCGCCTCGAGCGCGCGCTCGGCCAGTTCATGCTCGACCTGCAGACCGGCGAGCATGGCTATGTCGAGGTGAGCCCGCCCTATCTGGTCCGTGATGAGACGATGTATGGAACCGGTCAGCTCCCGAAATTCGCCGAGGACCTGTTCCGGACCACCGACGATCGCTGGCTCATTCCCACCGCCGAAGTGTCCCTCACCAATCTGGTTCGGGAGTCGATCCTCGACGAAGCCGGCCTGCCGCTCCGCGTCACCGCGCTCACCCCGTGCTTCAGGGCCGAGGCGGGTGCCGCCGGCCGCGACACCAGGGGCATGATCCGCACGCATCAGTTCAACAAGGTCGAGCTGGTGTCGATCACCACGCCGGAAGCCTCGCGCGACGAGCTCGAACGCATGACCAACGCCGCTGAGGCGGTCCTCAAGCGCTTGCAGCTTCCCTATCGCGTCATGGCGCTCGCGACCGGCGACATGGGGTTCGGCGCCCGCATGACCTATGACCTCGAGGTCTGGCTGCCCGGCCAGAGCGCCTATCGCGAGATCTCGAGCTGCTCGGTGTGCGGCGACTTCCAGGCGCGCCGGATGGAGGCGCGCTACCGCCCGCGCGGCGGCGGCCAGCTGCGTTATGTTCACACGCTCAACGGCTCGGGCCTCGCCGTCGGGAGAACCCTGATCGCGGTGCTCGAGAACTATCAGCAGGCCAACGGAACGATCGTGATCCCTGACGTGCTTCGCCCCTACATGAACGGCAGCGAGATCATTGGAGCGGATGGCTGACAAACCCCTGACGGTGCTGGTCACCAATGACGACGGCATCCATGCCGACGGCCTGGAGACCCTGGAAAGGATCGCCCGGACCCTGACCGACGAGGTGTGGATCGTGGCACCCGAGGTCGAGCAGTCGGGCGCCTCGCATTCGCTCTCGCTTGCCAATCCGATACGGATGCGGCGGCTAGACGACCGCCGCTTCGCGGTGCAAGGGACGCCGGCGGACTGTGTCCTCATGGCGCTGCGCAAGGTCATGCCGCGGGCGCCCGATCTCGTCCTTTCAGGAGTCAATCGCGGCCAGAACCTCGCCGACGACGTCACCTATTCGGGAACGATCGCCGCCGCCATGGAGGGAACGGCGCTCGGCCTGCGATCGATCGCGCTCAGCCAGACCTACGGGGTCCATTCCGAGGGTCGCCTGCGTTTCGAGGTCGCCGAGGTTCATGGGCCCGATCTCGTGCGACGGCTCGCCAATGTCGACCTCGGACCGGGCATTCTCCTCAATGTCAATTTCCCGGACTGCGATCCCGAGGCGGTGCGGGGTCTGCAGGTGACGCGGCAGGGCAAGTTCGACCAGAGCATGCTTCTGGTCGATGAGCGGGTCGACACCCGCAGCCGCCCCTATTACTGGCTTGGCTTCAAGCGCGACCGCTCCGATGCTGCGCCGGGGACGGATCTTCGCGCCATCTATGATCGGTGGATCTCGGTGACCCCGCTGCATATGAACATGACCCAGCTCGAGGCGGTCGACGTGCTGCGGGCGAGGCTCGGATAGCGCAACGGGACGAGGGAGAGTGGAGGCCGCGCGTGTCGGCAGATCACCGGAGAGTCCAGCTGATCATGGCGTTGCGCAAGCAGGGCATCCGTGACCTGCGCGTGCTGGACGCCATCGAGCGGATTCCGCGCGATCTCTTCGTCGAGCAACCGTTTCTCGAGGAGGCGTGGTCCGACCAGTCGCTCCCGATCGCCTGCGGACAGACCATCTCGCAGCCCTTCGTCGTCGCCTTCATGACCCAGGCGCTGCGGCTCGGCGAGCGCATGAAGGTCCTGGAGATCGGGACCGGCTCAGGCTACCAGACGGCGATCCTGAGCTGCCTGGCGCGACGGGTCTATTCGGTCGAGCGCTTCCGTTCGCTCCTGCGCGGGGCGGAGGAACGCTTTCGCAAGCTCCACCTGCACAACATCACCACCATGGCGGCAGACGGAACCCGCGGCTGGCCGAAGCAGGCGCCATTCGAGCGGATCATCGTCACCGCGGCGGCGAAGGAGGTGCCGCGGCCGCTCGTCGACCAATTGGCCGACGGCGGCATCATGGTCATTCCGGTCGAGGTTCATCCCGGCAGCCAGGAGGTCCAGAGGATCGTCAGGTCCGCTGATCGCCTTGAAATCGAGCGACTTCTGCCGGTGCGCTTCGTGCCGCTGCTCGAAGGAATGCCGCCCGAGGCCTGACGCGAAGCGGGCCGCCAGAAATTTGTGCGACTTGTAGTTTCATGGTCAACTTCATTTTAACCTTTCTGCGGTTATCAACCGCAGAAACTCGCCATTTCTGAGGAATACCCGTCAAATGGTCCGGACATGGTCCGGATGCCCTGAACCACCTTGGCCAAACGAAAGGCCGGCGCTGTGGCACCGGCCCTCTCATTCCCTCTCCATTCCGCAACTTCTATCCTGGGGGTAAAATGTCCTGCCCCGCAAGTCCTTCAGCGACGGACCCCCGCGGGGTGGGAGGGGCACCAGTTACCCCCGGCATGGGCCCCCTTTCCACGGGTAAACAAAGGCCGGCGCGCTGGCACCGGCGCTGGAATGTCCCAATCCGACACATCTATGTTGCTATGCATTTGCAACAATCTGATGGTCCGTTGCGTATAGGTTTATCATGGCAAAGCTTACCCGATCCCATTCCAAGAGCGCCCTCACCGAGGGCGACGTCACCTTCACTGCAGGCACCGGCCGGATCTCGATCGGCATCACCGGCCGCGAGACCGGCCTACGATACGATCTCCACCTTTCCGCGGACGAGGCGCCACGGTTCGCTGCATACGTCTCAGCGCGCGTCGAGATCGATCGTTTCGACACCGTGAGGTAAGGCCCCCGACACGCCGGCAAAATGCCACAATCGTGACAACCTTGCGTCGATACGATCTTTGCCAATGCCCGAAGGTAAGTAGAAGCTGATCGAAGTACCGACGGCCGTTTGGAGTGGCCAATCTGCCCCCGCTAGAATGGCCACGGTCGTCGGTACAGCGCCGGGGTCCCCTCCCGGCGCAAGCGCGACAGCAGCGCTAGGGCTCCCCGACCGGACGCCCACTTGATCTCCAGGAGAAGTGAATGCAGGGACCCGCCCT
>JBEVJH010000153.1:0-5628 GCA_040510355.1 Aestuariivirgaceae bacterium | reverse complement strand
GCATAGCCCGAGACCGGCCGCTGGAAGAACAGCTGATCGGGCGACAGCTCGCCCTGGAAGATATGGCCGTTCGGCAGCCCGACGATCCGCTCGATATCGGGCGCCACCAGCACCTGCGCCGCGATCACGTCATTGGAGAAATGCGGCGCGAACAGCTCGAGCGTATCGAACACCGTACGGCGGAAATTCTCCTTCTCCTCCGCCCAGCTGCCATTCTTCAACGTGTACGGAGCATGTCCGCCGAACAGGTTGACCACATGCTTCCCCGGCGGCGCCAGGGTCGAATCGACGATGGTCGGGCAGACCGGCGTCATGAACGGCCGCGTCGAGTACCAGCCATGCTTGGCATCGTCATAGGCCCGCTCCAGCCAGTCGATGTCGGGCGCCACATGCATATAGGTCGGATAGTCGAAATTGCCGAGCGCGCCATCCGCCTTGATCTTGTCGAGGAGCTTCCATTGCGGCGGCCGCTCGCAGGCGATGTTGACCTTGAACGCCGTCGAGAAGGTCCGGTAGGCCCTGATCTCGCGCACCACCTCGGCCGGCAGCTGCGCCTCGCCGACGAGGTCGAGATAGAGATGCTTGGCATTGGCATTGGCGGCGATCACCGGCGCCCGGTAGACGCTGCCATCCTGGGTGACGACGCCGGTGGCGCGGCCGTTCGCCGTCTCGATGCTTGTCGCCGTCCGCTCGGTGAAGATGTCGACGCCGTGCTGGCGGCCCCATGTCGCCAGCGCCTGGGTGATCGAGCCCATGCCGCCCTTGATGAAGCCCCAGCCGCCGGCACCCTCATGCTCGCCCATCAGATGATGCATGATCACATAGGCCGAGCCCGGCGTCTTCGGGCCCGCAAAGGTGCCGATCGAGGCATAATAGGCGAGCACCGCCATCACCCGGTCGTCCTCGAACCATTCCTTCAGGAAGTCGTAGGCCGACATGGTGAGGAGATCGACGATGCGGTACATGTTCCGGCCGACCCGGCGATAGCGCCACAGAAAGCTCGAGGCATCGCGGAAGGTGCGCCAGTCGCGCTTGGCCGGATCGAACGGCGTCTCCCACAGGAGCTGCCGCACGATCGTCGTCGCCTCGCGCAGATAGGCATCGAACTGCGGATAGATCTCGGCATCCGCCTTGGAGAATTTTGCAAAGCTGGCCTGGGTCTTGGCCATGTTGTCGGAGAACACGATGTAATCCGAATCCGACACCGGCGACACCATGTCGGAGCAGGGGAGCACCTCGACGCCGAGCGCCTTGAGATCGAAGTCGCGGATGATCCGCGGATGCAGCAGGCTCATCAGATAGGAGAAGATCGAGGCGCGGAAGCCCGGCGCGATCTCCTCGGTCACCGCCGCGCCGCCGACGATGGCCCGGCGCTCGAGCACCGCCACCTTGAGGCCGCTGCGCGCCAGGTAATTGGCGCACACCAGGCCATTGTGGCCGGCCCCGATGACCACGGCGTCGTAATTGTTGCTCATCACAATGCTCCGGAGGGAGAGACCAGTGCCGAGGCAGGCCCGGTCTCGCGCTCCGGCGCCCCGATCTGTTCAAGCGGGATCGACGCTTCGAACTCGAAGCCGTCGCTCTTGAACGACAATCGCGGCGATGATGAGAGATTGGTTCCGATCATGTCAAGCAGCGACAGGCCGAACCCCTTATGCGCTGGCGGACTGACCGGCGGGCCGCCCATCTCGCGCCACAGGAACCTGAGGCTGCGCGCCGTCTCCTCCTCGATCGACCATTGGATCTCGATCGATCCCGAAGGCCGCGACAGTGCGCCGTATTTCGACGCATTGGTGGCAAGCTCATGCACCAGGAGCGCGATGTTTTGCGAGCCGAGCGCGCTCAGCAGGACCGGCGGCCCCACCACATTGACCCGCTCCGAGAAGCCGATCACCTCCGAGCCGATGACGCGGTCGATCGGCGCGCCCTGCCAATTGGCCTCGACCAGCAGATCATGCGCCGACCCGAGCGCCGCCAGCCGGTTGACCAGCACCTCGCGCGATTCCTCGGGCGCCCGTCCCGGCACCACCGTTCGCCGCACGATCGCCTGGATCACCGTGATCAGGTTCTTCACCCGGTGCGACAGCTCGCCGACCAGGAGGTTGAGCCGCTGCTCCGCCCGCTGCCGTTCTGCGATCTCGCGCTGCAGCTTTTCATTGGTGGCGGAGAGATCGGCGGTCCGTTCGGCCACCCGCTGCTCGAGCAGCGCATTCGACCGCGCCAGCTCCGCCCGCATGCGGTAGAGGTCGACGAACACCCTGACCTTGGCGCACAGGATCTCCGGCACCACCGGCGACAGGATGTAGTCGACCGCGCCCTGTGAATAGCCTTGCGCCTGCTGCACCTCGTCCGACCAGGCGGTGATGAAGATGATCGGCGTGTGCTGGTCCTTGCGCCGCTGCCGGATCAGGCCTGCCGTCTCGAACCCGTCCATCCCCGGCATGTTGACATCCATCAGGATGACGGCGAATTCCTTGCTGAGCAGATGGCGCAGCGCCTCGCGCCCCGACGCGACGCAAACCACCGGTTCGCCCAGCTCCTCGAGAATGGTCCGGTAGCCGAGGTGCTTCTCCTCGAGGTCGTCGACGATGAGAATGCTGGCCGATGGCTGCTCAGTCATCAGCATGCTCGCGGTGAGGGGTCGCCACTCGCGGAGTCCTCCTCACGAATTGAGCCATGACCTCAGCACATGCAGGAGATGCGCCGTATCGATCGGCTTCGACAGATAGTCCGAGGCGCCCGCCGCGATGCATCGTTCCCTGTCCCCCTTCATTGCCTTCGCCGTGACCGCAATGATCGGCAGCCGCTGTCCCGCCGACAGCTTGCGCGCCGCCTTCATGGTGGCGATGCCGTCCATTTCGGGCATCATGATGTCCATCAGCACGACATCGAGGTCGGCTCGATTGTTGAGGATGTCGAGCGCCTCGCGGCCATTGTCGGCCGAGGTGATCTCCATGCCGTGCTCCTCGAGCAGCGCCGCCAGCGCGAAGATGTTGCGCATGTCGTCGTCGACGATCAGCACCTTCTTGCCCTCGAGCGGCGTGTCGACCTTGTGCAGCTTCACCACCGACTGCCTCTGGTCCTCCGGCAGCTGCTCGACCGAGCGGTGCAGCATCAATGCCGCCTGGTCCTGCAGCTCCGCCTCCGTCTGCACCGGCCACACTGTCAGCCGGTCGCTGACGCTCCGCCAAAGATCGGCGGCGATCGGCTCGCGGGTCTGGTAGACGATGAGCGGCAGCGGCTCGAGCCGCTGGCCGGACGCCAGCGTGCGCGCAATGTCGCCGGGCTGCAGCCGCAGCGCGCCATCGAGCACGATGCCCGAATAGTCGATCTCCTGGATGCGCTTCAAGGCGCTCGCCGGCGTGCTGGCGGTGACGATGGTGACGTCCTCGCCGGCCAGCGCCCGCCGCCACGCCTCGCGCAGCTTGGCCGATGCCGAGACGATCAGCAGCGCCTTCTGCGCCACGGTCGCGAAGCGGACGAGATTATCGAGCGCCCGCTCGACCTCGTCGCGCGATTGGACCGGCTTGGCGAGGAAGCTGTAGGCGCCGGCCCCCATCGCCTGGTCGCGGGCATCGTCCGTCGAGATCACGCAGACCGGCACATGGCGGAATGCGATATCGGCCTTCACCTGCCGCAGGATCTGCCAGCCCTCCATGTCGGGCAGATGGATGTCGAGCGTCATTGCCGTCGGGTTGAATCGACGGATCAGCGACTGTGCCTCTGCGCCGGACGAAGCGACGAGCCCCTTGAAGCCGCGATCGCGCCCGATGTCGAGCAGCACATTGGCGAAGCCATGGTCGTTCTCGACGATCAGCAGCACGCGCTCGCCGGCCGCGATCGTGCCGCGATCGTCCTGGGCGTCGCTGCGGATCGCGCCGGCCGGCACGATGATCGGCTGGTTGGCGAGCATCGGCGCGCGGCCGCGCGCCTCGACGAGCGGCACCGCATCGAGCGCGGCCGACCGGGCGCGCGCCAGCCGCGCTGCGCTTGGCATGGTCGGCAGGAAGAGCGTGAAGGTCGAGCCGTAGCCTGGTCGGCTCATCAGCCTGATCTCGCCGCCGAGCAGGCGTGACAGCTCGCGGCTGATCGCCAGGCCGAGGCCGGTGCCGCCATATTTGCGGCTGGTCGACCCGTCGGCCTGCTGGAACGCCTCGAAGATGATCTGCTGCTTGTCCGCCGAGATGCCGATGCCCGAATCCGCCACCGAGAAGGCGATCACCTTCGCTGACTGGTTCAGCTCCTCATTGTCCTCGCTCCAGCCACGCGTGACCGGTCCGATGGTCAGCGACACCCTGCCTTCATGGGTGAATTTGAAGGCATTTGACAGCAGGTTCTTCAGAATTTGCTGCAGGCGCTTGCTGTCGGTGACGAGCGATGGCCCGACTGCATCGTCGACGGCGATCGAGAACTCCACATTCTTGGCCTCCGCGACATAGCGGAACGTCCGTTCCACATACACGTCCAGATCCTTGAGCAGCAGCTCGGAGAGATCGACGACGACGGTGCCCGATTCGATCTTGGCGAGATCGAGAATGTCGTTGATGAGCGTGAGGAGATCGTTGCCCGAGGCATGGATGGTGCGCGCGAACTCGATCTGCCGCGGAATGAGGTTGCCTTCGCGGTTCTTGCACAGCTGATCCGACAGGATCAGCAGGCTGTTCAGCGGCGTCCGGAGCTCGTGGCTCATATTGGCGAGGAACTCGGACTTGTATTTCGAGGTGAGCGCCAGCTGCTTCGCCTTCTCCTCGAGCGCCTGCCGCGCCTGCTCGACCTCCTGGTTCTTGCGCTCGACCTCCTGGTTCTGATGCGCCAGCAGCTGCGCCTTCTCCTGGAGCTCGCGGTTGGTGGTCTGGAGCTCGCGCTGCCGGCTCTGCAGCTCGTTGGCGAGCGACTGCGACTGCTTCAGCAGCTCCTCGGTACGCATATTGGCTTCGATCGTGTTGATGACGATGCCGATGCTCTCGGTCAGGAGGTCGAGGAACGCCTGGTGCGTCGGGTTGAAACGCTTGAGGCTGCCGAGCTCGATCACCCCTTTGACCTGGCCCTCGAAGATCACCGGCAGCACCAGCACCGCGCGCGGGATCGCCTCGATCAGCCCGGAGGAGATCCTGAGCGTGTTGTGGGAAAGATCCGCGAGCAGGATCTTCTGCTTGTCGCGGGCGCATTGCCCGACCAGCCCCATGCCGAGATCGAGCACCTTGCCGTGCGCCGCCTGGCCGCTCGACGCATAGCTCGCCAGCAGCTTCAGCCTGGGCACCTCCGCCGAATGATCGAGGACGTAGAACTCGGCCATATGGGCTCCGACCACCGGCGCCAGCTCCGACAGGATCATCTGGCTCACCGCCACGAGATCCTTCTGGCCCTGCAGCATGCGGCTGAACTTGGCGAGATTGGTCTTGAGCCAGTCCTGCTCGGTGTTCTTCTGCGTCGTGTCGCGCAGGTTGCGGATCATCTCGTTGATCGTGTCCTTGAGCGCCGCCACCTCGCCCTGCGCCTGCACGGTGATCGAGCGGGTGAGATCGCCCTTCGTCACCGCCGTCGCCACCTCGGCGATGGCGCGCACCTGCGTCGTCAGATTCTCCGCCAGCTGATTGACGTTCTCGGTCAGCCCCTTCCAGGTGCCGG
>JBEVJH010000152.1:0-21032 GCA_040510355.1 Aestuariivirgaceae bacterium | reverse complement strand
TGCTGGCCGAGGCGCATCGGCGCGCCGAGCGTCGATGGCTGGCCGGCCACCGCACCCGGCGGCGGCGGCAGGGTGTCGACGATGGTCTCGCTTTCCGACGGCTGGACCACCGCACCGGTTTCGACCTGCCCGTTGTTGCGCGGCTTGGCTTTGCCGGAGCCGGACGACGCCGTGCTGGCGGAAACTGCGCCGACGCTGTCCTGGCTCGCGGCGCCGCCAACCGAGACCCGGCTCTTCGACGAATCCGGCGTGCCCGCCAGGGCCACGCGGCTCGGCGCCGGCTGTTCGGCGCGACCGGCGGATGCCTTGGTGGCGCGCGGCTCGGGCGTGCTGTCGCTCTGCTCCGAGGTCGGCTCGATCACCGGCGCATCGCTCTCGACCGATGGCGCTGGCGACGACTCGGCCGAATTGGCCACCGCCTCGATGCCGGAAGGCGCCGGCGGCTCGCTGCTGCCCTGCACGCCGGGCGGCGGCGGCAGCGGCAACGGCTCCGGCGCCGAGCCGTCATGGCTGCTCGGCTCCGACGGCGGCCCCGGGTCCGACCCTGGCTCGGGCAGCGGCGCACCGCCACCCGTCGCAGTCTCGCCCTGGTCCTGGCCGTCATTGCTGCGCGGCGGCTGCACCGGCTGCTCCTCGGTCGGCACCAACCTGTTCTGCTCGATCGCTTCCTCGCCCAGAATGCGATCATAGATCTGCTTGCGGCCCTGCTGCAGCGGCTGCGGCGGCGGCGCATTCGCGGCGGCAGCCGGGCCGGGAGCGGGGGTTTCCACCTGCGGCTCGGGCGTCGCCTTGGCAGGCTCCTCCGGCGCGGCAATGACCGGGATCTCGTGGTTGGCGGTCGCTGCCGACGATGACGGCAGGTTGAACTTCTGCGTGTAGAAGAAAATCAGGACGCCGACGATCAGGGCCAGCGCCAGCAGCGCCAGCAACAGGATCAGCGGCCCGCCGCGGCCCCGCGGTTCCTCCTCGGCATACTCCTCGTCATAGTCGCGATAGGCGTTGTTGTAGTCGGCGACCTGCGGCCGCTGCCGCCCGGCGGCGCGCGCATCGGACCGGCGCTCGCCCTCATAGGCCTCGTCCTGCTCCGCTTCGTCGGGCTCGGGCGCCCGCTGCCGAACCACCGGCGCCCGCGGCGCCACGGCCACCGCGCGCCGGCTGCGCGCCGGATCGGCATAGACGTCCTCCGCGACATTGCCATAGCCAAGCTCGGGCTGCGCCGCATAGGCCTCCGCCCGTTGCGGCACGGCCGGCCTCGGTGGCGCCGACCGGGCGACCGCCTCGCCGCCGTTCCATGACTCCTGGCCATAGGCCGGCGCGGTTGCCTGCGCCCCCGGCTGCGCCGGCTGTCCCTGCTGGCGCGAAAAGGCCGGTGCGGCCGCCATGCGCTGCGGCTGATAGGGCTGCTGGCCATAGGGATAGCCCGGGCTGCGAGGCGGCGCATAGGCCGACTGTCCCGGCGCCGGCTGCGCCTGATAGGGCGGTTGCCAGCCTTGCTGGCCGCCATTTGGCGCTGCCGCGGCCGGTCGCTGCGGTGACTTCGGTGCCGCTGCGGCGGCCGGCGCCGGCTTGCCCTCGCCGGCCAGCTCGTCCGGTGCGAAGCTGAAGCGCGGCGCTGCCTCCGGCGCCTTGGCCAGGGGCGGTGGCGCCGCCTGGGTCCGGGCCGTCGCGGCGCGCTGCCGCGCCAGTCGCTCGGCCGCCTCGCGCTGCTGGCGCAACCGATCGGCGAAATCGTCAGACGCCGGAGCACCGCCGCCATTCGCGGCAGCGGTCGGCGCCGGCATCGAAGCCCGCGACGGCTGCGCCGCCATGCGGCTCGGCGGTACCGGTTGCGGCTTCGCCTGACCATTCGGCGCAATCGCCCGCGGTGATTGCGGCGGCATCGGGCTGGCGGCGTGCTGATTCTGTGGCGGACGCACCGGCGCACCGGCGGCGTTCGAACGTGGCGCCATCGGCGCTGGGCGAACCGGCGTGGCCCCCTGCCCGCGACCCGCCGACACGGGTTGCCCCGCCTCGGCCGATCCAGGCCTCAAGGGCCCCGCTGCTGGCGACGCGACGACGAGCCGAGGCTCGGTGGCCTTGCCACCGTTCTCCGACCGAAACTCCTCGGAAATCTTCGGCAGATCCTTGGAAGCGTCCTTCGCGATCCCCAATCGTTCGCGCCAGTTTCGCCGTTCGCCGCTATTGGTGGAGTCCTGATCCATTTACCCGGTCTTCCCCTACATAACGTCGACGGGCCTCACGCCGAGGACCTTAAGGCCACTGGCGAGAGCATAACGAATCGCACTCAAAAATGCGAGCCGCGCAAAGGTGACTGGTCGATCCCACTTCGAGATAAATCTCAATTGAGGCGACTTTACGCCCGCATTCCAAAGTGCATGAAAATCGCTTGCCAATTCAAAGAGGTAGAATGCCACCCTGTGAGGCTCATGAGCCGCCGCCGCTTGCTCAAGCACGCGAGGGTATTCGGACAACCTGCGGATAACTTCGAGCACCGGCTCCTCGCTCAGCAGCGAGAGGTCGGCCGAAGCGAGAGAATCGCTCGTGACCGACTCACCGAGCTCGACCTCGGCATTGCGGAACACCGAGCAGATTCGCGCATGGGCGTACTGCACGTAGAACACCGGATTGTCGCGCGACTGCTCGGTGACCTTCTCGAAGTCGAAATCGAGCGGCGCATCGTTCTTGCGATAGAGCATGATGAAGCGCACCACATCGGCCCCGACCTCGCCGACCACGTCGCGCAGGGTCACGAACTCGCCGGCCCGCTTCGACATCCGCACCGGCTCGCCGCCGCGGAACAGCTTGACGAGCTGCGTCAGCTTGACGTCGCACACCACCCGCTTCTGCGACAACGCGCCGACCAGCGCCTGCAACCGCTTGACATAGCCGCCATGGTCGGCCCCCAGCACATAGATCAATTGATCGAAGCCGCGGGCAATCTTGTCGCGGGCGTAAGCGACATCCGACGCGAAATAGGTATAGGACCCATCCGACTTGACGAGCGGCCGGTCGATGTCGTCGCCGAAATCGGAAGCACGGAACAGCAGCTGCTCGCGATCCTCCCACTCCTCCGGCGGCTGGCCCTTGGGCGGCGGCAGTCGTCCCTGATAGACGAGGCCCTGCTGCGCCAGTTCGTCGATCGCGATCTTGACGCCTAGATCGCGATGGAGCTTCGCCTCCGACACGAACACCTCGTGACGGATTCCGAGCGTCGCGAGATCGTCCTTGATGAGGTCGAGCATCATCGCCACCGCGACATCGCGCACCGCCGGCAGCCACTCCGACTCAGGCTTGTCGAGCAGCGAGCCGCCATGGCGATCGAGCAGCGCCTGGCCGACCGACTTGAGATAGTCGCCCGGATAGAGCCCCGCCGGAATCTCCGCGATGGTCTCGCCGGCCGCCTCGCGATAGCGCAGATAGGCCGAGCGCGCCAGCACGTCGACCTGCGCCCCGGCATCGTTGATGTAATATTCCCGCGCGACAGTGAAACCCATCTTGGCCAGCAGATTGGCGAGCGCATCGCCGAACACCGCGCCGCGACAATGGCCGACATGCAGCGGCCCGGTGGGATTGGCCGAGACATATTCGACATTGACGCGCTGGCCCTTGCCGATGTCGGAGCGTCCGAAATCCTCGGCCGCCCGCAGCACGTCGGCCACCACGCCCTGCAGCGCCGCGTTCGACAGCCTGGCATTGATGAAGCCCGGCTTGGCGAACGACACAGTGAAATCCGGATCGCCGGCAAACTCCTTGACGAACGCCTCGGCGAAGGCCGCCGGCGTCACGCCGGCCTGTGGTGCCACGACGAACGGCGCGTTGTTCGCCATCTCGCCATGCTCGCGCTGGCGCGGCACCTGCACCGCCAGCTTGCCGAGATCGAGCGTGACCGAGGGAGCCAGACGCTGCGCGACCGCAATGCTTGCGCCGACCGACTTCTCGTAGAATCGCTTGAACAGGTCCATGCACGTCTCCGACAAGTCGGGCGCTTAGCGGAAAAGCGGATCGAGGTCAAACAGCCGCTTGTGCTGATCCAACGCATATCGATCGGTCATTCCGGCGATGAAATCGCAGACCTGGCGAGGATAATTGCTCGCCATGTCTGCCGTGCCTTCGTCGATCCATCCGGCCGGCAGCAGCAGCGGGTCCTGGACATAGGCCTGGAACAGGTCGCGGACCACCCGCTGCGCCCGCCCCATGATGTCCATCACCTTGTCGTGCCGGTACATGCGCGACGACAGGAACGCCTGCAGCGCCCGGTTCTTCTCCTGCATCTGCGCCGAGAAGCACACCAGCCGCTCGCCGCGTTGCCGCACCTGGTCGGCGCTCGTCACCGGCTGCCGCTTGAGCCGGCGCCGCGTCTCGCCGATGACGTCGCCGATCATCCAGGAGATCACGCGGCGCACCGTCTCGTGGATGATCCGCGCCCGGTCGAGTCGCGGCCAGGTCTTCAGCACCTCGCTCAGCGCCTCGCCGGCCAGCGGCACATCGCCGAGATCGATGACCGCGAAGAGCTGCGCCCGCAGCCCGTCGTCGATGTCATGGGCGTTGTAGGCGATGTCGTCGGCGATGGCCGCCGCCTGCGCTTCGGCCGGCGCGTAGCTCGACGGGTCGACCCCGAGCGTCGCCACGAGCTCGAGCACCGCCGTCGATGCATCGGCGACCGGGCCATTGTGCTTGATCAGGCCCTCGAGCGTCTCCCAGGTGAGATTGAGCCCGTCGAACGCCGCATAGCGGCGCTCGAGGCGCGTCACGATCCTGAGCGTCTGGGAATTGTGGTCGAAGCCGCCATAGGGCGCCATAAGCCGGTCGAGCTCCTGCTCGCCGGCATGGCCGAACGGCGTATGGCCGAGGTCATGCGCCAGCGCGATCGCCTCGGTCAGGTCCTCGTCGAGCCCGAGGGTGCGGGCGATCGAGCGGGCGATCTGCGCCACTTCGAGACTGTGGGTCAGCCGCGTGCGGTAATGATCCCCTTCGTGATAGACGAACACCTGGGTCTTGTGCTTGAGCCGGCGGAATGCCGCGGAATGGATGATCCGGTCGCGATCGCGCTGGAACACCGTGCGGGACGGCGTCTCGGGCTCCTCGACCAGCCGGCCGCGCGAGGTGCTGGGGTCGCAGGCATAGGCCGCCGGATCGGCCCGCATCACCCGGCCCGCCCGGATTGACAAATGGCCGCGCGCGCCCGACATAGTGGCAGACGATCGATTCCGCAGACCTTGGTCGAAGCTGTCATGTCCGAGCCTGTCACCCTGACCGCCCGCGCCGCCGAGCGGATCCGCGAGATCTCCACCGCCGAGAATGGCGGAAAAAGCGCATTGCGCCTGTCGGTTCTCGGGGGCGGCTGCTCGGGATTCCAATATGATTTTGCCCTGGCCGACACCGCCATGGAGGATGACCTTGCGATTGAACGGGACGGTGCCACCGTTTTGATCGATTCCGTTTCCCTCGTCTACCTTCTCGGCTCCGAGATCGATTTCGAGGACGGGCTGATCGGCGCTTCCTTCAAGGTCAACAATCCCAACGCCACCACCTCCTGCGGCTGCGGCACCTCCTTCTCGATCTAGATCCGCAGATGCAGATCGCCACCTGGAACATCAATGGCGTCAAGGCGCGCCTCGCCAACCTGTCGCGCTGGCTCAAGGAGGCATCGCCCGATGTCTGCTGCCTCCAGGAGATCAAATGCGAGGATGAGGCCTTTCCCGGCGAAGCTCTCGAGGAGCTCGGCTACAATGTCGCCGTGCACGGCCAGAAGGGCTTCAACGGCGTCGCCGTCCTGTCCAAGCGGCCGCTCGAGGACGTGACGCGGCGGCTTCCCGGCGGCGACGGCAGCGACCAGCATTCGCGCTATCTCGAGGTGGTGGTGCCCGGCGACCGCGGCGTCGTCCGCATCGCCTGCCTCTATCTGCCGAACGGCAACCCGATCGGCACCGACAAGTTCCAGTACAAGCTCGACTGGATGGACCGGCTGACCGCCCGGGCGGGCGAGCTTCTGAGGGACGAGGAAGCCTTCGTCATGACCGGCGACTTCAACGTCATCCCGGCGCCGATCGACGCCAAGCGGCCGGAGCTCTGGGTGAACGACGCGCTGTTCCAGCCGGAGACCCGCGCCCGCTTCCGCACCCTTCTCAATCTCGGCCTGACCGATGCCGTGCGGCTGCTCCACCCCGACGACCCAATCTACACCTTCTGGGACTATCAGGCCGGCGCCTGGCAGCGCAACAACGGCATTCGGATCGATCACCAGGTGATGTCGCCGCAGGCCGTCGACCGGCTGGCATCGATCCGCGTCGACCGGCATGTCCGCGGCTGGGACAAGCCGTTGGACCACGTGCCGGTGATCGCCGAGCTGGACGTTTGAAGTGGGGCAGATAGGCAGTAGGCAGTAGGCCGTGAGCAAAGATCTTCCCTACTGCCTACTGCCTGAACCTCACTCGTCCGCCGCCGACGGTGTCTCCTCCGCCGGATACTGCTCCGACCATTGCACCGCCAGCGCCTCGCCGGAGGTGCGCTCCTCGTCCGACACCTCGTCGATAAGCGTGCCGAAGCGCGAGATGATCTGCGGATAGGCGTCCGGCCGCGCCGTCTGGCGGGCGAGCGTGTACCACATCACCGCCTTGGCCTTGTCCTGCTTCACGTGAAGGCCGTCATAATGCAGGTCGCCAAGCATGGCTTCCGCCGGCGCATAGCGCTTGCGGGCCGCCTTCATCAGCCAGCGAATGCCCTGATCCGGCATCTTCTTGACGCCCTGGCCCTTGAGATACATGACGCCGATCGCATATAGCGCCGCCGGATGGCCGTGGAAGGCCGCCGTCGAATAGAGATTGTAGGCGCGCACCGGGTCCTTGTGGATGCTGTCGTTCGGCGAACCGTCGCGATAGATGTCGGCAACCCGCACCAGCGCATCGACGGTGACGCGCATCAGCCGGCGGTTGGGCTGCTCGGAATCGTAGGCGAGTGCCACCTGGCGGTAATAGGCGAAGGACTTGCCGGTATCGACTGCCACACCTTTGCCGGTGCGATACATGTCGCCGAGATACCAGGTGGCGATCAGGCTGCCCGATTTCGACGCCCTTTCGAGATATTCGCGGGCGCGGACATAGTCGCCCTCGGCATAGAACTGCTTCGCCTTTTTCATGTCGTCGCGCCACAACGACGCGTCGCTGAGCTTGGTCAGCTCGGACTCGGGCTTGGCCGGCACGAAGGAGTAGAATTGCGAGCCGAAGCCGTCGCTCTCCTGCGCTGCCCCCGGGCTGATCGTCGAGGCTGCCGTCCCGCCGAGCAGGGCGAGAGCGAGCAGGAGCCGACCGGCCCATCTCGTCGGGCAATCTTCCCTAAATATCCGCATAACACACACTCTCACCTTGACCTCCAGGGTGGGTCACGGCGCCGTACCGTGCTGGCCCGACATCGCGAGCGAATTTCCAGATCGCGCCAGAGCCATAGCCATGGTCGCGCGGCTGCCAGTCCTTGCGCCGATCGGCGAGCTCGCGGTCGCTCAGTCGCACCGCCAGCATGCCCTTGTCGGCATCGATCTCGATCACGTCGCCGTCGCGCAGAAGCCCGATCGGGCCCCCGACGGCTGCTTCCGGGCCGACATGGCCGATGCAGAATCCCCGTGTTGCACCCGAAAAACGGCCATCGGTTATCAGCGCCACCTTGTCCCCCATGCCCTGGCCGTAAAGGGCTGCGGTGGTGGCCAGCATCTCGCGCATTCCGGGACCGCCGCGCGGACCCTCATAGCGGATGACCAGGACCTCGCCTTGCTTGTAGCGCTTGTGGGTGACAGCTTCGAAGCACGCCTCCTCGCTGTCGAAGCAGCGGGCCGGGCCGGTGAATTTGAGGTTCTTCATGCCGGCGACCTTCACGATCGCACCCTCGGGCGCCAGATTGCCCGACAGCCCCACCACGCCGCCGGTCGGGCTGAGCGGCCGGTCGGCCGGATAGATCACGTCCTGCTCCGGATTCCACGCCACGCTGCGCATGTTCTCGGCAATGGTGCGCCCGGTCACCGTCAGGCAGTCGCCATGCAGATAGCCATGGTCGAGCAGCGTCTTCATCAGGAGCGGAATGCCGCCGACCTCGAACAGGTCCTTGGCGACATATTTCCCGGCCGGCTTGAGATCGGCGATATAGGGCGTGCGGCGAAAGATCTCGGCGACGTCGAACAGATCGAATTCGATGCCGCATTCATGGGCGATCGCCGGCAGATGCAGCGCCGCATTGGTCGAGCCGCCCGAGGCCGCCACCACCACCGCGGCGTTCTCCAGCGCCCGGCGCGTCACGATATCGCGCGGCCGGATGTTCTTGTGGATCAGGTCCATGACCTGCTCGCCCGCCGCCATGCAGAACCGGTCGCGAAACTCGTAGGGCGCCGGGGCGCCGGCCGAATAGGGCAAGGCCAGCCCGATCGCCTCCGACACGGTCGCCATGGTGTTGGCGGTGAACTGCGCGCCGCAAGCCCCGGCCGACGGGCACGCCACCTGCTCGAGCTCATCGAGATCGCTATCCGACATGGTGCCGACCGAATGCCGGCCGACGGCCTCGAACACGTCCTGAACGGTCACCGGCTTGCCGCGGAAGGTCCCGGGCAGGATCGAGCCGCCATAGATGAAGATCGACGGCACATTGAGCCGGCACATCGCCATCATCATTCCCGGCAGCGACTTGTCGCAGCCCGCCACGCCGACCAGCGCGTCGTAGCAATGGCCGCGCATCGTCAGCTCGACCGAGTCGGCGATCACCTCGCGCGACACCAGCGAGGACTTCATCCCCTGGTGGCCCATCGCAATGCCGTCGGTGACCGTGATGGTGCAGAATTCGCGCGGCGTGCCGTTGGCGGCGGCGACACCCTGCTTGACTGCCTGGGCCTGCCGCATCAGCGCGATGTTGCACGGCGCCGCCTCGTTCCAGCAGGTCGCCACGCCGACGAAGGGCTGATGGATTTGCTCGCGCGTCAGCCCCATGGCATAATAGTAGGAGCGATGGGGAGCGCGCTGCGGGCCTTCGGTCACATGCCGGCTGGGCAGCTTCTGCTTGAGTGGCGTCTTGGCGTCCATAGACGACCTTTGAACTCCCTGGCCGGGCTTGTGCGGTTGTTTTACGCTGTGACGCACATAGCCCTGCAAATCGGCTGTAATAGCCACCTCCAACCCACGGAAACCGTGGATCGACTTGGTACGCCCTCTCGCTGAAATACCTCCGCGGCCAAGGGATTTACCCCTCGCGTCATGTGCCGCGACGGAATAACGCTATTGGTGTTTTGGGGCGGAAAGAAGAACGATTGTGGCCGTTCGGGGAACTTGATGCAGAAATGTCGTTCTTGTGACCACACTGCCACACACACCCAGGATGCGTACTGGAGATGTCAGAATACAGGAAGATTGTCCGAATGGGAATGGGCCTTACGGTTGCGCAACCTTGGGAACGCAATCCCTGGCCGCGTTCAGGACCACCAGCGCGGCGCGGTAAACCGCCCTGCCGCGCCTTCGATCGCCTTGCCGGCCCGGAACAGCGTCTCCTCGTCGAACGGCCGTCCGATCAGCTGCAGCGCCAGCGGCAGGCCGTCCGCGCTCAACCCGCCGGGGACGGCGATGCCGGGCAGGCCGGCCATGTTCACCGTCACGGTGAAAATGTCGCAGAGATACATCTCGACAGGATCGGTGATGTCGCCCGGCGCGAAGGCGGGCCCGGGAGTCGCCGGCGTCAGGACGATGTCGACTTTGCTCCACGCCTCGTCGAAGTCTCGCTTGATCAAGGTCCTGATCTTCTGCGCCCGCACGTAATAGGCATCGTAATAGCCGGCCGACAGCACATAGGTGCCGATCAGCACCCGCCGCCGCACCTCGGGGCCGAAGCCCTCGGCGCGCGTGTTCTCGTACATCGACACGACGTCATCGCCCGGAACCCTGAGTCCGTAGCGCACGCCGTCATAGCGCGCGAGATTGGATGACGCCTCGGCCGGCGCGACGATGTAGTAGGCCGGGAGCGCATATTTCGTATGGGGGAGCGAGATGTCGACGATCTCGGCGCCGCGGTCCTTCAGCCACTCCGCGCCGCGCTTCCACAGCGCATCGATCTCGGGCGGCATGTTGTCGACGCGGTATTCGCGCGGAATGCCAACCCTGAGGCCCTTGATGTCCCTGGCGAGCGCCGCCTCGTAATCCGGCACCGGCAGGTCGACCGAGGTCGAATCCATCGGATCGTGGCCCGCCATCGAGCGCAGCATGATCGCCGCATCGGCGACGTCGCGGGCGATCGGTCCCGCCTGGTCGAGCGACGACGCGAAGGCGACGATCCCCCAGCGCGAGCACCGGCCGTAGGTCGGCTTCAGCCCGACCGTCCCGGTCAGCGCCGCCGGCTGGCGGATCGACCCGCCGGTGTCGGTCGCCGTCGCCGCGACGCAGAGATGCGCCGCCACTGCCGTCGCCGAGCCGCCCGACGAGCCACCCGGCACCAGCGCCTGGTTGTGGCGCCGCACCTTCCAGGGATTGATCACCGGGCCGTAGCACGAGGTCTCGTTCGACGAGCCCATGGCGAACTCGTCCATGTTGAGCTTGCCCAGCATCAGCGCGCCGTCGCGCCACAGATTGGATGTGACGGTCGACTCGTAGGTCGGCCGGAAGCCCTGCAGGATGCGGCTGCAGGCTTGGGTGTGGACGCCGCGCGTGGCGAACAGATCCTTGATGCCGAGCGGAATCCCTTCGAGCGGCCGCGCCGTGCCCCGGCGGAGCCGCTCGTCGCTCTCGCGCGCCCTGGCGCGCGCGTCCTCGAATGTCTCGGCGATATAGGCGTTGAGCGCCTGCGCCTGCTCGATCGCCGCAATATAGGCCTCGACCAGCTCGGCGGCGCTGAACGCACCGCTGCGCAAGCCCTGGCGCACCTCGGCCAGCGTCAGCTCGGTGAGATCAGCCATCACTCGACAACCTTCGGCACGACATAGAAATGGTCATCCTGGACCGGCGCATTGGCCACGACATCGTCGGGGCAGTTGCCATCGGTCACCACGTCCTCCCGCAATTCGAGCTTACGGTCGACGATCGAGGTCAACGGCGCCACATTCGCCACGTCGACCTCGCCCAGCATCTCGATCCATTGCAGGATGGCGTTGAGCTCGCCCTGCAGCTTCGGCAGCTCGCCATCGGTCACCCGGATGCGGGCAAGCTTGGCGATCCGGCGCACGGTCTTGGTATCGACGGACATGGGCTCTCATCAACCGGGGCGGGGGGAAGAGGCGGGTGTGATACCACCAGCCTCGGCTGCCTGCAACGCCTGCCGCTGGCGTCCGGCCTCGTCGAAATTGTCCGGCGCGAGCCAACGCTGGAACGCCCGGTCGATCGCCGGCCAGTCCTTGTCGATGATCGCGAACCAGGCGGTGTCGCGGTTGCGACCCTTGACGATCATGTGCTGGCGGAACACCCCCTCGAAGGTGAAGCCGAGCCGCTTGGCAGCCCGTCGCGACGGCTGGTTCAAGGCATCGCACTTCCATTCGAGCCGGCGGCTCGCCAGCGCCCCCATGGCATGGCGCATCATCAGATAGAGCCCCTCGGTCGCCTCCCGCGTCTGCTTGAGGCCGGGCGACAGCCAGATATGGCCGATCTCGATCACCCCGAATTCCGGCACCATGCGCATGAACGACGCCATGCCCGAGGCTTTGCCGGTCGCATGCGGCACCAAGGCATAGAACAGCGGGTCGACCGAAGCCTGCCGCTCCTTCAGCCAGGCGAGGAAGCTCGCCTCGTCGCGAAACGGCCCGTAGCCCAGATAGGTCCAGATGCGGCCCTCGGGATCGCCCGTCTGGAACGAGCTCCACAAATCGGCGCCGTGCCGGTCGGCATCGACATGCTCGAGATCGACATAGCGACCCGCGAGCCTCCCGCCATCGGGCTTTCGACCGGACGGCGGCGCAACCGGCGGGCCAACCTCGTGAGCGCTCATCGCTAGGCCGTGAAGCTGTCGCCGGGCTTCATGGCCTTGACCTTCGCGCCGTCGCTGCCGAGCTCCTTGATGAACGGCTCGGCGCTCTGCACCAGCACCGGGAAGGTCTTGTAGTGGCAGGGAATGATGGTCTCGAACTTGAAGAACTTGCGGCAGGCCAGCGCCGCGGTCTTGGGGCTCATCGTGTAGCGATCGCCGATCGGCACGATGCCGATGGCCGGACGGTGAATCTCGTTGATCAGCGCCATGTCGCCGAAAATATCGGTGTCGCCCATGTGGTAGACGGTCTTGCCGTCGCGCGGCCGGATCACCACGCCGCAGGGATTGCCCATATAGACCCCGCCATAGGACGAGGAGTGATCGGCCCTCACATAGGTGATGTCGAAGTCCTTGGCGTAGAGGGTGCCGCCGGGATTGGTCCCTTCGCAGTTCTCGAGCCCCTTCTTGCCGAAGAACTCGCAGATCTCATGCGGGGCGATGAGGGTCGCATTATTGGCTTTGCAGATCGCCTCGGCATCGCCGACATGGTCCTCATGGCCATGGGTCAAGGCGACATGCGTGGCGCCGCGACCCGCGGCATCGGCTTTGACGGTGGCAACCGGATTGCCGGTGATGAAGGGATCGATGAGGATGACCGATCCGCCGGTCTCCAGGCGGAACGCCGAATGCCCAAACCAGGTGATCTTCATGGCAGCTCGACTTTCTGATGGCTGATTGCTGATAACCGATTTGACCAGCCCGGCGCCGGCTTGACAATGCGACCTGAACCGCCCAGCTATGTTAATGTGATTAACATTCACCAAGGAGGTCATGATGTGCGGGATGCATCGCGGCATGCGCCGCTGGCGACAGGGCTGGGCCGGAGAGGGTGAGGATCGGGAAGCCTCGCGCTCCTGGTGGGCCGGACACCCGTTCCGCTCGAGCGGCAACCGCGCCTTCGACGACTACAAGGCCGAGACCCTGCGCCGCCTCGCCGAGGAGCAGCGCGAGTTCCTCGCCTTTCTGAGCCGCCTCAGGCATGCCAGGGACAAGGACGAGTTCGACCGGTTCATGGCCGACCGTCGCGGCCCGCAGCCGCAGGCCTAGGCAGTCGCCAGGGCAGTAGTCAGGTCGTCAGTAGGCAATGAGCGGCGCTCTTCCCTGCTGCCGACTGCCGACTGCCTACTGCCTACCGCCCCGCAGCTTCGCCCAATAGTCGAGCCGCTTTCTGATCTCGCGCTCGAAGCCGCGCTCCGGCGGATCGTAGTAGGTCTCGCGGCCCATCTCCGCCGGGAAGTAGTCCTGCCCCGAGAACGCATCCGGCTCGTCATGGTCGTAGCGATAGCCGGTGCCGTATTCCTGCTGCTTCATCAGCCGGGTCGGCGCGTTCAGGATGATCTTGGGCGGCATTAGCGAGCCGGTCTCCTTGGCCCGCGCCATCGCCCGCTTGAACGCCGTGTAGCTCGCATTCGATTTCGGCGCGGTCGCGAGATAGACCGTCGCCTGCGCCAGGGCCAGCTCGCCTTCCGGCGTGCCGAGGAAATCGAACGCCTCCTTGGCGGCGAGCGCCTGGTGGATGGCTTCCGGATCGGCGAGCCCGATATCCTCGACCGCCATCCGCACCAGCCGTCGCGCCAGATAGAGCGGGTCCTCGCCGGCCGTCAGCATGCGCGCGAGATAATAGAGCGCCGCGTCCGGGTCGGAGCCGCGCACCGCCTTGTGGAGCGCCGAGATGAGATTGTAGTGGCCGTCGCGCGACTTGTCGTAGAGCGGCACCCGCCGCTGGACGATCCGCGCCAGCGCCTCCGGCCCGATGCTGTCGCCGTCCTTCACCGAGGCGTAGATGTCCTCGACCAGATTGAGCAGGTAGCGGCCATCGCCGTCGGCGAGCGCGAAGAGCTGCTCGCGCGCCGCCGCGTCGAGCGGCAGGGCGCGGCCTTCCACCGCCTCGGCCCGCTCGACCAGCGTGGCGAGCGAGGAGCGCTCGAGGCGATTCAGCGTCAGCACCTGCGCCCGCGACAGCAAGGCGCCGTTCAGCTCGAATGACGGGTTCTCGGTGGTGGCGCCGATCAGCGTGATCGTGCCGTCCTCCATATGCGGCAGGAAGCTGTCCTGCTGTGAGCGGTTGAAGCGGTGGATCTCGTCGACGAAGAGCAGCGTGCCCCTGCCCTCCTCGCGCCGCTTGCGGGCCTGGTCGAAGATCTTCCTGAGATCGGCGACCCCGGAGAAGATCGCCGAGATCTGCTCGAAATGCAGCCCCGTCTCGCCGGCGAGCAGCCGGGCGATGGTGGTCTTGCCGGTGCCCGGCGGACCCCAGAGGATGATGCTGCCGAGCCGCCCCGCCGCCAGCAGCCGCGTCAGCACCCCCTCAGGGCCGGTGAGGTGTTCCTGGCCGACGACCTCGCCAAGGCTCTTCGGGCGCAGGCGATCGGCGAGCGGATGGGGAGCCGAGTTTTCGAGGCCTGCCGCCGTGAAGAGTGTCGCCATCTGTCCTCAGCCGCCGAGCCGCACCTTGCGCACCTGACCGTTGCGATCGACCGACAATTCCCAATAGCCGTTCTCCTTGGTCAACGCCGTCTGCAACGTCTTGACGTTCGACACCTTCGCGCCATTGACCTCGAGGACGAGATCGCCCTTGCGGAACCCGATCTCGGCTGCCGGGCCGCCCTTGACGTCGACCACCGCCACGCCTTTGGCGGAGATGCCGAGGCCGAGCTCGTCGGCGAGCGCCGGCGACACATTGGCGACCACCGCGCCGGTCAGCGGCGTGCGCCCCTTGATCAGTGTCTCCTCGCGCGCCGGCTTGTCCGGTGCCGGCATCAGCGCCAGCCTGGCCGAGACCGGCTTGCCCTTGCGGATCACGTCGACCGCGGTCTGCTGGCCGACCGTCAGCATGGCCAGCCGGTAGTCGAACTCCTTGGCGTTCTCCACCGACTTGCCATTGACCCCGACGATGACGTCGCCGGTCGCCACGCCGGCCTGAACCATCGGGCTCAGCGGATGGATGCTGGCGACGATGGCGCCGCGCGGCCGGTCGAGGCCCAGCACCTCGCCCATCTCGGCCGTCACGTCCTGGAGGTCGGCGCCGCTCCACGGCCGCGACACCTTCCCGCCGCTCATCGCCGAGGCCACGACGCTGCGCACCATGTTCGCCGGAATGGCGAAGCCGATGCCGATCGATCCGCCGGAGCGCGAGAAGATGGCGGTGTTGATGCCGATCAGCCGGCCGCCGAGATCGATCAGCGCGCCGCCGGAATTTCCCGGATTGATCGCCGCATCGGTCTGGATGAAGAACTGGTAGTCGGTGATCCCGACCTGGGTCCGCGCCAGCGCCGACACGATGCCGCTGGTGACGGTCTGGCCGACCCCGAACGGATTGCCGATGGCGAGCACCAGATCGCCGACCTCGAGGGCATCGGAGTCGCCGAGCGCCAGGCTCGGCAGCTTGGCCTGTCCGGCATTGAGCTTGAGAATGGCGAGATCGGTATGCTCGTCGGCCAGCGTCACGGTCGCGTCGAACTCGCGCCGGTCGGACAGCACCACGCGAATTTCAGTGCCGCCCTGGATCACATGGTTGTTGGTGACGACGATGCCGCTCGGATCGACCAGCACGCCCGAGCCGAGCGAGTTCTGCACCCGTTCGCGCGGCCGCCCGAACATGCCGCCGTCGCCGAAGAAGCGCCGGAAGAACGGATCATCGCTGAACCCGGGAATTCCCGGCTGCCGCACCACCCGCTTGGCATAGACATTGACCACCGCCGGGGCGGTCTCCTTGACGACCGCCGCGAAGGAGAGCTGGATCTGCGCCCGGCTCTGAGGCACCTGCTGGGCCGCGGCCGCCCCGCCGAAAAGCGCCAAAAAGGCAACGGTAAGCATCCCCAATCGAGACATGTCTCCCTCCTCGGCCTCACGAAACCCCCGCGGCTCTATAACACTCCGGCCGGGCCACGACAAAATTGGGACTGGCGGTCATCGACAAGCGTTCCACTGCCGGGAAGGCAGTAGGCAATAGGCAGATAGGCCGTGACCGGTGCCCTTCCCTACTGCCTACTGCCTACTGCCCACCGCCTACTGCCTGTCCAGCTTGGTCGACAGGATCACCGCCGATTCGGTCCGGGTGACCCCCGGAATGGCCCCGATCTGGTCGAGCAGCTGATCGAGCTCCTCCGCCGAGCCGGCCCGCATCAGCGCCACGAAATCGAACTTGCCGCTCACCGTGTGGAGGGTATCGATCTGGTGCAGCCGCAGCAGCGATCGCAGCACCTCGGTGGTGCGTCGGCTCTCGGTCGACACCTCGACATAGGCGCGGATGCCGCCGCGCCTGACCTCGCTGCCGAGCTTCACCGCGTAGCCGGCGATCGTCCCGCTCTGCTCGAGCCGCCTGAGCCGGTCCTGGACGGTGGTCCGCGACAGGCCGAGCTTGCGGGCGAGCGACGCGATCGGCTCGCGCGCGTTGAGTCGCAGGAGCGCGATCAGCTCCTCGTCCTTCGAGGTGATGGAAAACGTCATAATGCCGGGTCTCTTCGTCATTTCGACGTCGATTTTAGCCGATTTGGCGCAGATCGCTGTCTCTTTTCCGTTATGGAAATTCGGCGATCCTCGAAGTCTTCCAATCGGGGATTCGCGCCATGAACGTCCACGCCCGCGCCTTGATCGATCGAGCACCGGCGAGCCACGCCGACGGCCCCGCCGTGGCACGGGCATTGCAGCCGCGCGAACCCGTCTTCTGCTTTTCGCCGCGCCTCCTTGCCGAGACCGTCGCCAGCTTCCGCAGTGGTTTTCCCGGAGAAGTTTCCTATGCCGTCAAGGCCAACGGAACACGCATCGTCACCGCCGCCATGGCGGAGGCCGGCATCGCGGTGTTCGACGTCGCTTCGGTCGACGAGATGGAGGTGGTCGCCACGACGGCCCCGGGCGCCCGGCTCCATTACCACAATCCGGTGAAATCGCGGGCGGAGATTGCCGACGCCTTCGCGATCCATGGCTGCCGGCGCTTCGCGCTCGACGATGTCGGCGAGCTCGCCAAGATCCTCGAGGTCGTGAAGGACGCGCCGCCGCTCGAGCTGGCTGTGCGCTTTCGTCTGCCGCCCCACGGTGCCGCCGCCCATGATTTCTCGACCAAGTTCGGTGCCGATCCGAAGGGTGCGGCAGATCTGCTGCGGCTCGTCGCCGGTGCCGGCCACCGCCCGGTCCTGACCTTCCACCCCGGCTCGCAGTGCTTGAGGCCCGACGCCTATGGCCGCTACATCAAGGCCGCCGGCGAGATCGCCGGTGCCGCCGGCGTCCGCCTCGCCGCCCTTAATGTCGGGGGCGGCTTCCCGGCCCACTACCGCGACAGCGTGGCGCCGCCGCTCCCTGCCTTTTTCGCCGAGATCGCCGCGAGCGTCGCCGCCGCCTTCCCGGGCAAACGGCGGCCGGCGCTCGAATGCGAGCCGGGTCGTGGCCTCGTGGCGAGCTCCATGTCGCTGCTCAGCCGGATCAAGCTCGTCAAGCCGTCGCGCCGCGAGCTGTTCCTCAATGATGGAATCTACGGCGCGCTGCTCGAGATGAGCCAGGCGCCCACCCTCGCCCCCCATTACCGGGTGATCCGCGACGGCGCCGTCCATGACGGGCCGGTGCAGCCCTTCATCGCCTATGGGCCGACCTGCGACCCGCTCGACCGCATTCCGGGCGAGCTCCTGCTGCCGGCCGACATCGCCGAGGACGATTTCATCGAATTTTCGACCGTCGGAGCCTATGGCGCGGCGACCGCCACCCGCTTCAACGGCTATGGCAGCTCCGCAATCGCCCTTGTCGCGGACGTCTTCTGCGGCTGATAAGCATCCAAAAAGCGTAGACGACGTCGGCTCGAAAACCTATGGCTGCGCTCTCTTTCACGGAGGGACAGGCATGTTCGGGGCAATTCTACGGGGACAGGTGGCGGCTTCGAAGGCCTTCGACCGCCTGCTGCCGGAAGTCATGCGGGTCGATGGCAGCCGGTTCTTTCGCGAGGATTTCCTGGCTTCCTTCCTCGAGCCGGACCAGCGCATCGTCGATCTCGGCAGCGGGCGCTTCCCTTGCATCGACGAGACGACCAAGGAGCGGCTGTCGCTGCACGTCACCGGCATCGACATCAGTGCCGCCGAGCTGGCGGCCGCGCCGGCGGGATCCTACGACGAGACCGTCGTCGCCGATGTCACCGCCTATCGCGGCTGTGGCAATGCCGATCTCGTCGTCTCCCACGCCGTGCTGGAGCACGTCCACGGAACCGACGAGGCCTTCCAGGCGATCGCCAGCATGGGGAGGCCGGGCGGCAGGGTCGCCCTGTTCGTGCCGTCGCGCAGCGCCGTCTTTGCGCGGCTCAACCTGCTTCTGCCGGAGAGCATGAAGCGCGCGCTCCTCGCCATGCATCCCGAAAAGAAGCAGGGTCATGGCGGCGGCTGGCCCGCCTGTTACGACCGTTGCACCCCGCGAGGCTTTTCCGCGCTGGCGCGGCAGAGCGGCCTCGACGTCGTCCGCATCGAGCCCTTCTTTGCCAGCAGCTATTTCATGTTCGTGACGCCGCTCTACATTCTCTGGCGCGCCTGGCTGCTCGCCTTCCGGGCGACCGCCGGCGATGAAGCCGCCGAGACCTTCTGCATGGAGCTTCGGAAGCCTACTGCCTAAGCAACAGCCGTCTCGCCCTCGTTCTGCGGCGGGCCGGAATCCTTGCCCTTCTCGTCCGGATTGCGGTCGACCAGCTCGATCACCGCCATCGGCGCCGAATCGCCATAGCGGAAGCCCGCCTTGAGCACCCGCGTATAGCCGCCCTGCCGGTTGCGATAGCGGTCGGCGAGAACGGCGAACAGCTTCGTCACCTGCTCCTCGTCGCCGATCTGTGAGATCGCCTGCCGCCGCGCATGCAGGCCGCCCTTCTTGGCGAGCGTCACCAGCTTTTCGAAGATCGGCCGGAGATCCTTGGCCTTCGGAAGCGTCGTTGAGATCTGCTCGTGCTTGATCAGCGCGGCAGCCATATTGGCGAACATCGCCGCGCGATGCTCATGGGTGCGGTTGAGCTTGCGGCCTCGATTGCCGTGTCGCATGGCGTTTCAGGTCCTCAGTAATGGCTCTCATATTTCTTGGCCAGCTCTTCGATGTTCTCCGGCGGCCAGTTCGGCACTTCCATGCCGAGATGAAGACCCATCTGGGCGAGCACTTCCTTGATCTCGTTCAGCGACTTGCGGCCGAAATTCGGGGTGCGCAGCATCTCCGCCTCGGTCTTCTGGATGAGGTCGCCGATATAGACGATGTTGTCGTTCTTCAGGCAGTTCGCCGACCGCACCGACAGCTCGAGCTCGTCGACCTTCTTCAGAAGTGCGGCATTGAATTCGAGCTCCGGCCGCTCCTCCTCCGAGATCGCCTTCGACGGCTCCTCGAAATTGATGAAGATCTGCAGCTGGTCCTGCAGAATGCGCGCCGCATAGGCGACGGAATCCTCCGGCGACACCGACCCGTCGGTCTCGACGCTGAGCGTGAGCTTGTCATAGTCGAGGATCTGGCCCTCGCGGGTGTTCTCGACCCGATAGGACACCCGCTTCACCGGGCTGTACAGGCTGTCCACCGGGATCAGGCCGATCGGCGCATCCTCCGGGCGGTTGCGCTCGGCCGCCACATAGCCCTTGCCGACATTGACGGTGAACTCCATCCGGATCTCGGCGCCCTCGTCGAGGGTGCAGATCACATGGTTGGGGTTGAGCACCTGGATGTCGGCGGTCTCCTGAATGTCGCCCGCCTTGACGACGCCCGGCCCCTCCTTGCGCAGAAC
The DNA here is from genome assembly GCA_040510355.1 of Aestuariivirgaceae bacterium. Classification (GTDB taxonomy): domain Bacteria; phylum Pseudomonadota; class Alphaproteobacteria; order Rhizobiales; family Aestuariivirgaceae; genus DATAFF01. Next base: position 1,336 of record JBEVJH010000152.1, on the reverse strand, counting down.
GACCCGCTTGGGCCCTTCCGAATGCATGATCAGGGCGATTTCCTTGATGTTGAGGACGATGTCGGTGACGTCCTCGCGCACCCCGGCGATCGATGAGAATTCATGCAGCACGCCGTCGATCTGCACCGAGGTCACCGCCGCGCCCTGGAGCGACGACAGCAGCACCCGGCGCAGCGCATTGCCCAGCGTCATGCCGAAGCCGCGCTCGAGCGGCTCGGCCACCAGCGTCGCCACCCGGCGGCGGTCGCGTCCCTGCGCCACCTCGAGCTTCTGCGGCTTGATGAGCTCCTGCCAGTTCCTGTGATTCACCATTGTACCATCCTGTAGAATTGATGAGCGCGCCGATCAGACCCGGCGACGCTTGGGCGGCCGGACGCCATTGTGCGGAATGGGCGTGACGTCGCGAATGGTCATCACCTGCAGCCCGCAGGCCTGCAGCGCCCGGAGCGCCGACTCGCGCCCGGAGCCCGGCCCCGAAACCTCCACCTCGACGGTGCGCATGCCGTGCTCCATGGCGGCGCGGCCGGCCTGGTCGGCCGCCACCTGGGCCGCATAGGGCGTCGATTTGCGCGAGCCCTTGAAGCCGAGCTTGCCGGCCGAGGCCCAGGAGATGGTGTTCCCCTGGACATCCGTGATGGTGATCATCGTGTTGTTGAAGGAGGAATGAACATGCACCACGCCCGAGGTGATGTTCTTGCGCTCCTTGCGACGCGGGCGGACGGGTTCCTTGGCCATATGACTGCTCTCTCGGCGATGACGCTTGCGTTGGTTACTTCTTCTTGCCGGCGATCGGCTTGGCCGGCCCCTTGCGGGTGCGCGCATTGGTATGGGTGCGCTGGCCCCGGACCGGCAGCCCGCGACGGTGGCGCAGGCCCCGATAGGTGCCGAGATCCATCAGCCGCTTGATGTTCATCGACACCTCGCGCCGGAGATCGCCCTCGACGATATAGTCGCGGTCGATCACCTCGCGGATCTGCAAAACCTCGGCATCCGACAGCTCGTTGACCCGCCGCTCCAGCGGAATCTTGACCTTTTCGCAGATTTCATGCGCCTTTCTCGGGCCAATTCCATAGATGTACTGAAGCGCGATCGGCACGCGCTTTGCGGTCGGAATGTTAACGCCTGCGATACGAGCCACGTCGCGATCTCCTGAAAAACCTCACAAGACGCAATTGGCCGCGCCCAAGCAGGAGCACGCTCCCCTTGCAGCCGACCATTTTCGACCGGAAAACGCGTATGTAGGCGGCTTTTTCCGATCCGTCAACCACCTCATGCGATGCGCAGCGCCTCCTCGATCTGACGCGACACCTCATCGATCGCCGCCATGCCGTCGACC
>JBEVJH010000151.1:0-32003 GCA_040510355.1 Aestuariivirgaceae bacterium | reverse complement strand
TGACGGCGGCGCGGGAGCATTTCCGCCTCAAGGCACGCATCGAGGCCTATGAAGGCGACGAGCTGGTCTTCGCCCGCGACTTCGACGAGGAGATCCCCCGGGATTTGAATTGATCAGAGCATGCATCCCTCGTCCTGGCTGTTCCCCCGTCCCGAAGGGCTTTACTGCGCACCCGGCGACTTCTTCATCGATCCGATCCGCCCCGTCGCCCGCGCCGTCATCACCCACGGCCATGGCGACCATGCCCGGCCGAGCAACGCCGCCGTGCTCGCCACGCCCGAGACCATCGGCATCATGCAGGTGCGCTATGGCGAGGCGGCGGGCGGCAGCCTTGATCCCCTCCCCTATGGCGAGGAGCGCCGGATCGGCGGCGTCTCCTTGAGCCTCCACCCTGCCGGACACATTCTCGGCTCCGCCCAGGTGCAGCTGACCTGGCAGGGCGCCTGCGCCGTCATCTCCGGCGACTACAAGCGCGCCGCCGACCCGACCTGCCGGCCATTCGAGCTCCGGCGTTGCGATCTCTTTATTACCGAAGCGACCTTCGGCCTGCCGGTGTTCCGCCATGAGAGCGCCGCCCGCGAGGCCGAGCGGCTCGTCGCCTCGATCGCCGCCAATCCCGACCGGTCCCACCTCCTCGGCGCCTATGGCCTCGGCAAGTGCCAGCGGATGATCGTCGTTCTCCGCCAGGCCGGCTTCGACGCGCCGATCTACCTCCATGGCGCCCTCGAGCAGCTCTGTGGATTTTATCAGCTTCAGGGATTCGAGCTCGGGCCGCTTGCCTCGATCGCCGGCAAGTCAAAGGACGAGCTCAAGGGCGCCCTCGTCATGTGCCCGCCTTCGGAGCTTGCCGGGCGCTGGTCGCGCCGGTTGAGCGATCCCTTGACGGCCTTCGCCTCGGGCTGGATGCGCGTGCGGGCACGTGCGCGCCAGCGCGGCGTCGAGCTGCCGCTCGTCGTATCGGATCATGCCGACTGGCCGGAGCTGATCGACACCATCGCCGAGACCGGCGCATCGGAAGTGTGGGTCACCCATGGCCGCGAGGACGCGCTGGTGCATGCCCTCACCACGCGCGGCCTCACCGCAAAGGCGCTGTCGCTCGTCGGCTTCGAGGACGAGGGAGACTGATTGGTGGAGCGCTTCGCCGAGCTGATCGACCGCCTCGTCTATTCGGGCTCGCGCAACGCCAAGCTGCGGCTGATCGAGGAGTATTTCCGCACCACTCCGGATCCCGATCGCGGCTATGCCCTGGCAGTGCTCACCGACGGCCTGCCGTTGCGCCTGCCCTACCGCAGGATCCTCGCCGAGCTGGTCGAGCCCTTCGTCGATCCGGTGCTGCACCGCCTGTCGCGCGACTATGTCGGCGACAGCGCCGAGACCGTCGCGCTGCTCTGGCCGGACTGCCGCGGCGGCTCGCAGCCGCCGGGCGTCGCCGAGATTGCCGAGGCCCTGATGGCGACCAGCGCCAAGGACGCGCCGTCATTGATCCGTGGCTGGCTCGACGGGCTCGACTCCAAGGGGCGCTTCGCCCTTCTCAAGCTGATGACCGGAGCGCTCCGCGTCGGCGTGTCGGCGCGCCTCGCCAAGACCGCGCTTGCCGCCTATGGCAATGTCGATGTGGCCGAGATCGAGGAGGTCTGGCACGGCGCCGCCCCGCCCTATCAAGCCCTGTTTCGCTGGCTCGACCGCAAGGGGCCTCGCCCCGAGGCCAGCACCGCCGCGATGCTCCGTCCCCTGATGTTGTCGCACCCGATCGAGGATCGCGAATTGGGCGAGCTCGATCCGCAGGCTTTCGCCGCCGAATGGAAATGGGACGGCATCCGCGTTCAGCTCAGCGCCAACGGTTTCGAGACCCGGCTGTTCTCGCGCTCCGGGGATGACATCTCCGCCGCCTTTCCCGACATCATCGCAGCCTTCGCGTCGTTTCGCGGCGTCGCCGACGGCGAGCTTCTGGTGCTGCGCGACGGTGTCGTCCAGCCGTTCAACGATCTGCAGCAAAGGCTGAACCGCAAGAGCGTGGCGGCGAAGCTCGTCTCCGAGCATCCCGCCCATATCCGCCTCTACGATCTCCTTTTCGAGGTCGACGAGGATCTCCGCCACCTGCCCTTCCGAGAGCGCCGCGACCGCCTCGAGAAATTCATCCCGCGCCACCAGCTCCCCCGCGCCGACCTGTCGCCGCTCGTGCCCTTCCGCAGCTTCGCGGAGCTTCATGCGATGTGGAGCGGCAGCCGCGAGGCCGGGATCGAGGGATTGATGCTGAAGCGCTGGGGAAGCCCCTATCTGTCGGGCCGCCCCCGCGGCCTCTGGTACAAGTGGAAGCGCGCCCCGCTGACCCTCGATTGCGTGCTCATGTATGCGCAGCGAGGCTCGGGCAAGCGCTCATCCTTCTATTCCGACTATACATTCGGCGCCTGGCGGCGGGGCGAGGATGGCGCGGACGAGCTCGTGCCGGTCGGCAAGGCCTATTCCGGTTTCACCGACGAGGAGCTGCTGAAGATCGACCGCTTTGTCCGGCACAACACCATCGAACGCTTCGGTCCCGTGCGTGCCGTCCGACCGACCCTGGTGCTGGAGGTGGCATTCGATGCGGTCCAGGCCTCGACCCGCCACAAATCCGGCGTTGCGTTGCGCTTTCCGCGGATCCACCGGATCCGCTGGGACAAGCCGGCCACCGAAGCCGACCGCCTGGACACGCTGCTCCGCATGTTGTGACGCAACCGTCACTGCGCCGCCTTGCCGTCGGCGCCCCGCGGTGCTTATCTCTTTACGGGATCCCCCTCGCATGCTGCTTCGGAGCACGGAGACCTTCGGTTTTGAGGATCACCCACCACCTCGATGCGACAACCATTATTGCGCTGGCTTCAGGAACATTGGACGAGGCGCTCGATGTTGTCGCGGCTTCCCATGTCTGGTGGTGTGCCAGGTGCCGCGACGCCCTGAAGGAGGCCGAGCGGGTCGGTGGCTATCTGCTCGACAAGCTGACCAAGGGCGGCAACGCTGCCTCGTCCCGCGATGGCGGCGCTCCCGACCAGGACCCCGCCGCGAGCGAGGAGCCGATTCACGCCGCCAATATCGGGCTGCCGTTGCCGGTGGCAAGCCGGCTCGGCGGTCTGTCGCTGAGCGATGTCCGCTGGCGGTGGGCGGTCCCCGGCCTGTCGCTTCACGAGCTCGCACTGGCGAAAGGCGGCGGCAAAGGTCGCCTCTTTCTCATGCGCATCGGCCCCGGCCGGGCGGTCCCGCAGCACGGTCATGGCGGGGACGAGCTGACGCTGATCCTGCGCGGCTCCTACAGCGATCGCTTCGGCCGTTTCGCCATCGGCGACATTGCCGCGCTCCACGCGAATGTCGTGCACCGCCCGATCGTCGACAAGGAGGACAATTGCATCTGCCTCGTCGCCACCGAGGCGCCGGCCCGCTTCACCTCGCTGATAATGCGGATGATCCAGCCTTTCGTGAGGATCTGAGCCTTACAGACCAAATTCCCTTTGATGTTCTTGAGATACATGATCTGCGACGTATACGCATCGATCAGGCAATTGTAGTTCGTCCCGCAGCCATTGCGCTCTGCCAGGAACTTGCCCTGCTGGGATTTGACGTCGCGGATAGTGCCGGCCGGTGCGCCGCTCGCCACGATGAGGTAGTACATTCCCGCCGTCTGCTCATCGAGCCGGTTGAGCTGCTGGTCGCCGCAGATGGTCACCTCTGCCGGCAGCGCCGCATGCGCGCAGTTGAACGACGCCGCTTGCCCCGGCCGAGTGCCGCCACCGAGCATCAAACCACCCGCCAGAACGGCCGCTGCATGTCGTAGCACGTCGATCTCCTACCGCTGTTGAATATTGACGCTGTCAGGTTCACGTGAGAGGTATTTGACACTGCCGCAAACCACGTTTGAAGAAGCAGGCGGCACAAAGGGAGCACCTCATGAAGGAACTGGAACACAAGCTGGACCTTGCCACGCAACTCGCGCGCAAGGGAAGGGTGTCGCGGCGCGATTTTGTGCAACTGGCGATCGCAGCCGGACTCACCGCAGCAGCCGCCAACACCATGTTCACCACCGCGGCGCGGGCCGAGCCCAAGAAGGGCGGCCATTTCCGCCTGGGCATGGGTCATGGCGCGACCACCGACTCGCTCGATCCCGCCACCTATCCCGATCAGATGACCGGCACCGTTGGCTGGGGCTCGATGGGCAACAGCCTGACCGAGGTCGACGCCAAGGGCCGCATCATTCCCGACCTCGCCGAGAGCTTCGAGCCGGGCGACGACGCCAAGACCTGGGTGTTCAAGCTGCGCAAGGGCGCCACCTTCCACAATGGCAAGAACGTCACCGCCGACGACGTGATCGCCTCCTTCCGCCACCACATGGGCAAGGACTCGAAATCGGCCGCCAAGACCTATGTCGATGCCATCACCGACATCAAGGCCGACGGCGGCAACGTCATCTTCAGCCTGTCGGGCGGCAATGCCGACTTCCCCTATATCGCCAGCGACTATCACATTCCGATCATGCCGGCGAAGAGCGACGGCAGCGTCGACTGGCAGTCGGGCGTCCGCACCGGTCCCTACATCCTCGACAAATGGGAGCCGGGCGTGCGCGCAACCATGAAGCGCAACCCCAACTACTATCGCGACACCTGGTTCGACGAGGTCACCGCCACCGTCATCGCCGATGTCGCCGCGCGCACCAACGCGCTCAATTCCGGCGAGATCGACTTTATGGACCGCTGCGATCTCAAGACCCTGAAGATGCTCGAGCGCAATCCCGGGATCGAGGTCGACAAGATCCTCGGCTACGGCCACTACATCTTCGTCATGGATGTCCGCCAGCCGCCATTCGACAATCCCGACATCCGCAATGCCGTGAAATTCGCCGTCGACCGCGAAGACATCAGCAACAAGGTGTTCTCGGGCATCAACAAGCCGGCCAACGACAATCCGATCGCGCCCTCGATCCCCTATGCGATCGATCCCGAGCCGATCCACAAATATGATCCCGAGATGGCCAAGAGCCTTCTCAAGAAGGCCGGCAAGGATTCTCTCAAGATCGACCTGTCGGCCTCCGACGCCGCCTTCACCGGCGCCGTCGATGCCGCCACCTTGTTCAAGGCGCATGCCGCCGCCGCCAACATCGATATCAATATCGTGCGCGAGTCAGCCGACAGCTACTGGGACGTGGTGTGGCTGAAGAAGCCGTTCGTCGCCTCCTATTGGAACGGCCGGCCGGTTCAGGACCTGATGTTCTCGGTTGCCTATGCCAAGGGCGCCGCCTGGAACGACACCTTCTGGGCCAATCCCCGCTTCAACGAGCTGCTGATCCAGGCCCGCTCCGAGACCGATGGCGAGAAGCGCAAGGCGATGTATGCCGAGATGCAGCAGCTGGTGCATGACGACGGTGGCCTGATCAATCTCTGCTGGAGCACTTACGCGTCCGCCCACAACAAGAAGGTGGCGCATGGCGAGATCGCTTCCAACTGGGACGATGACGGCATGAAGGTCACGTCCCGCTGGTGGTTCGCCTGATCTGACTGTTGCTCCGGGCCCGGCGGATCGTTCCTTCCTCCGCCGGACCCGGATTTCTGCTGGCGGGGATGCAGCGGATTTGCCAAGATCATCTCCAAGCGAAGGATTGAACAAGCAGTACTGGGGTCGATGACATGCACCCGGTCGTCAGAACGGTCCTCCAACGCCTCGGACTCGGCCTGGTGACGTTGTTCTTCGTGTCGATCATCATCTTCTCGTCCGTGGAGTTGCTGCCGGGCGATTTTGCCCGGGCGATCCTGGGCCAGTCGGCGACCCCGGAAACCGTCGCCGCCTTCGAAAGGGAGATCGGCATCAACCGCCCGCCGGTCACCCGCTACCTGGAATGGATCGGCCAGGTGGCCCATGGCGATTTCGGCCAGTCCTTCGCCAGCCGCGTCGGCTACCGGCGCACCGTCGCGGAGATCATCGAGCCGCGCTTCTTCAACACGCTGTTCCTCGCAGCGATGACCGCCCTCATCGCCGTGCCGCTGGCGCTGGCGCTCGGCATCGCCGCCGCGCTCTATCGAAACTCCTGGTTCGACCGCACCGTCAACGCCGTCACCCTCACCACCATTTCGTTCCCCGAATTCTTCATCGCCTACATGCTGGCCTACATCATCATCTCGCGCGACACCTTCATGGGAACCCAGCTCGCCCAGAGCATGCCGCAATGGCTGGCTTCCTCCATCGATTGGATCCTGCACGCGATTCCGAAATTTCCGACCCTTGCCAATGTCAACGAGCAGACCCCGTTCGGCGAGCGCGTCTGGCGCAGCATGCTGCCTGCCCTGACCCTCACCTGCGTGATCGTCGCCTATATGATGCGCATGACGCGCGCCGCGCTCGTCAATCTTTTGGCGAGTCCCTATATCGAGATGGCCCAGCTCAAGGGCCTCAAGGCCCGCACCATCATGTTGCGCCATGCTCTGCCCAACGCCTGGGCGCCGATCGTCACCGTGATCGCCTTCAACCTCGCCTATCTGGTGGTCGGCGTCGTCGTGGTGGAGGTGGTCTTCGTCTATCCGGGCATCGGTCAGCTGATGGTTGATGCCGTGCGCTCGCGCGACATTCCGGTGGTCCAGGCCTGTGCCTTGATCTTCGCCGCCACCTACATCCTGCTCAATCTCTCCGCCGACATCATCTCGATCGTCACCAATCCGAGGCTCCTGCATCCAAGATGACCACCGTCGAGGACCGTCAGCTGCGCACCGAGGAGGCCATGCCCAAGGCACGGCGCACCCGGCTGTCCTTGATCTGGCGGGCCTTGCGGAGCGCGCCGCTCAGCGCCTGGTTCGGCATGATCGTGATCGCCGGCTATGTGTTCGTCGCCGTCTTCGCCCCCTGGCTCGCCCCTTATGGCGAGGCGCAGATCTTCCCCGAGCCCTACGCCCCATGGGGCGGGCAGTTCGTGCTGGGCACCGACCAGCTCGGCCGCGACATGCTGACCCGCCTGATCTACGGTGCCCGCAACACCATCGGCATCGCGCTCGTCACCACGCTTCTGTCCTTCGCGGTCGGCATGTCGCTCGGTCTTCTCGCCGCGATCTCCCGCGGCTGGATCGACCAGCTGCTGTCGCGCGCCGTCGACGCCCTGATGTCGATTCCCGTCCTCATCTTCGCCCTGATGCTGCTGTCGACCTTCGGCTCGTCCGTCTTCAACCTGATCGTCATCATCGCGGTGCTCGACTCGACCCGGGTGTTCCGCCTCTCCCGCGCCGTCGCAATGAACGTCGTGGTGATGGATTTCGTCGAGGCGGCGCGCCTGCGCGGCGAGGGGCTCGGCTGGATCATGCGCCGCGAGATCCTGCCCAATGTGATGCCGCCGATGATCGCCGAGTTCGGCCTGCGCTTCTGCTTCGTCTTCCTCCTCGTCGCTTCGCTGTCCTTCCTCGGCGTCGGCATTCAGCCTCCCACTGCCGACTGGGGCTCGATGGTGCGCGAGAATGCGACGCTGATCACCTATGGCGACATCACGCCGCTGCTGCCGGCCGCCGCCATCGCGCTTCTGACGGTCGCCGTCAATTTCGTCGTCGACTGGCTCCTGCACCGAACGAGTGGTTTGAAGGATGAGCAATAAGGCCGCGTCCGCGCCGCGCGAAAAAGGCGCCCCGCTCCTCGAGATCAGGGATCTGCGCATCGAAGGCTTCAGCGACGACGAATGGCACCAGATCGTGCGCGGCATCGACATCACCTTGAAGCGCGGCGAGGTGCTCGGCCTGATCGGCGAATCCGGCGCCGGCAAATCGACCATCGGCCTCGCCGCAATGGGCTATGCCAAGCCGGGCTGCCGCATCTCCGGCGGCTCTGTCACCTTCGACGGCATCGACCTGATCGCGGCGAGCGAGGGCCGGCGCCGTGCGCTCAGGGGATCGCGCATCGCCTATGTGGCCCAGAGTGCCGCCGCCTCCTTCAACCCGGCCCACCGCATCATCGAGCAGACGATCGAGACCCAGCTTACCCATAATCTCGATCGGCGCGACAAGGCCGAGCAGGGCGCTATCGATCTCTACCGCCGGCTCCAGCTGCCCAATCCCGAACAGATCGGCCGGCGCTATCCGCATCAGGTGTCGGGCGGCCAACTGCAGCGCGCCATGACCGCCATGGCGATGTCCTGCCGCCCCGACCTCATCATCTTCGACGAGCCGACCACCGCGCTCGACGTGACCACCCAGGTCGAGGTCCTCGCCGCCATCCGCAACATCGTCGACCAGTTCCAGACGGCGGCGATCTACATCACCCATGATCTGGCCGTGGTGGCCCAGATGGCCGACCGCATCATGGTGCTGCGCTACGGCAAGCTGGTCGAGGAAGCCCCCACCCGCACCATGCTCAAGACCCCGCAGGAGGACTACACCCGCTCGCTCTGGGCCGTGCGCAAGCTCGGCCGCTCCGACCGCCCGAACGCCGAGCCGGTGCTGGTCATCGACAATGTCACCGCGAGCTATGGCGGCGCCGTCAAGGTGCTTGAGAATGTCAGTGTCCGCGTGCCGCGCGGCCGCACCGTCGCGGTGGTCGGCGAATCCGGATCGGGCAAGTCGACGCTGGCCCGCGCCATCGTCGGACTGCTCCCGCCGACCAGCGGCCAAATCCTGTTCGACGGCACGCCGTTGCCGCCCGCCCTGAAGCAGCGTGACAAGGAGACCCTCCGCCGCATCCAGCTCATCTATCAGATGCCCGACACCGCCCTCAATCCGCGCCAGACGGTGCGCGACGTGATCGGCCGCCCCCTCGAATTCTATCGCGGGCTGGGCGGCCGCGAGCGCGACCGCAAGGTCGGCGAGCTGCTGCGCCTGATCGAGCTCGACGAGCGCCTGATCGACCGCCTGCCGAGTGAGCTTTCCGGCGGCCAGAAGCAGCGGATCTGCATCGCCCGGGCGCTTGCCGCCGAGCCCGAGATCATCATCTGCGACGAGGTCACCTCGGCGCTCGACCAGATCGTCCAGGAGGGGATCCTCAAGCTGCTGATGCGGCTGCAGCAGGAAATGGGGGTGACATACCTCTTCATCACCCATGACATCGCCACCGTCCGCGCCATCGCCGACGAGGTCGTGGTCATGCATCGCGGCAAGGTCGTCGAGCAGGGGCCGAAGGCCGAGGTGCTGTCGCCGCCGCACCCGGCCTACACCGAGCTCCTCCTGTCATCAGTCCCCGAGATGGATCCCGATTGGCTCACCGGCGTTCTCTCTCGGCGTGCCGACAAGGGTGGAATGCGAGCATCCGGCAACTGATGAGCGGAGACATCAACGTTCTCGGGCTGAGCGGCAGCCTGCGCCGCGGCTCATACAACACCATGCTGCTGCGCAACATGCAGGCGATGCTGCCGGCCGGCATGACGCTCGAGATCGCGCCGCTCAATGACATCCCGCTCTACAACGGCGATGACGAGGACGCGACCGGAATACCGCCCTCGGTCCTCGATCTGGTCGGCCGCATCCGGGTGGCGCACGGCGTCGTCATCGCGACGCCCGAGTACAATTTCTCGATCCCGGGCGGCCTCAAGAACGCCATCGACTGGGTGTCGCGCGTCAAGCAGCAGCCCTTGAAGCACAAGCGTGTCGGCGTGGTCGGCGCCTCCGGCGGCCCGGTCGGCACCGCGCGCTCGCAATACCACCTTCGCCAGACTCTCCAAGCGCTCGAAGCCTATGTCATGCCGCGGCCGGAGGTCTTCGTCAGCAATGCCGAGACCCGTTTCGGCAAGGACGGAACACTCACCGACGAGCCGATCCGCAAGGCCGTCGAGACCTGGCTCAAGCGGTTCGCCGAATGGGTGAGGCAGGGGTAGGCAGTAGGCGTTAGGCAGTGAGTCGCGAACTTCCCTACTGCCTACTGCCTACTCCCTCACCGCACGCTGTCCGGCAGCTCCCGTTCCCGGCGCGCGATGAAATCCTCGAGCGACTCCGCCACGCCCGGGTCGAGCGCCGGCGCCTCGTAGCTCGCGAGCAATGCCCTCGCCCTGGCGCGGCCGCGCGCATCCATGTCGTTCTCGCCCTCCGCCGACCACTGCTCGAACGAGCTGAAATCCATGAGCTTGGGGGCGAAGAACGCCCTCTCGAAATGGTCGAGCGTGTGCTGGGTGCCGAGGAAATGCCCGCCCGGCCCGACCTCGCGGACCGCCGCCATCGCGTCCTTGAAGTCGTCGAACGAGAGTCCGCCGGCATAGCGGTACCAGCCTTCGCACTGCTCGGCATCGGTGACGAATTTCGAATAGCCGCAGGCCAGCCCCGCCTCGAGCCAGCCGGCCGCATGCCAGATGTAATGGGCGCCCGACAGGATCGCCGCATGCATCAGCATGTTCGCCTCGTAGCCGGCTTGCGCGTCATTCACCTTGGAGCCGACATGGAAGCCCGAGGTGCGCCAAGGCAGCCGATATTTCCGCGCCAGCGCTCCCATCAGAAACATCATCTGCGCCGCCTCGGGCGTGCCGCCCATCGGCGCCCCCGACTTCATGTCGACCGCCACCATGAACTGGCCGTAGAGCTGCGGCGAGCCCGGCCGCACCAGCTGGGTGAAGGCGAGGCCGGCCAGCGCCTCGGCATTGACCTGCGCCACCGCCCCGACCGATGACGCCGAGGTCGAGGCACCGCACAGCGCGAAGGGTGCAAGGATCACCGGCTGGTTGTGCCGGGCATAGACCTTGAGCGCATCGAGCATGGTGGCGTCCCACACCAGCGGCGAGTTGCAGTTGGTGATCGACACCATGACCGGATTGTCGTCGACGAAGGCGTCCCCGAACACCAACTTCGCCATCTTGACCGTGTCCTCGGCCCGCTCACGCGCCGTGACGATTCCCATGAACGGCTTGTCGGAATGCCGGATGGCCGAGTGGATGATGTGGAGATGACGGCGCGGCACCGGAATCTCCATCGGCTCGCAGATGATCGAGCTCGACGAATGAAGCGCCGGCGACAGATAGGCGAGCTTGTGGAAGTTCTGGAGATCGGCGAGCGAGCCGTAGCGGCGTTGATTGTCGAGGTCGCGCACATAGGGCGCCCCATACATCGGCACGAACACGCTGTTCGAGCCGCCGATCCGCACGCTGCGCGCCGGGTTGCGGGCGTTCAGCGTGAACTCCGACGGGATGGTCGATACCAGCTGCATGAGCAGCGCAGCGTCGATTCTCACCCGATGGCCGCGCACTTCCGCACCGGCCCGGCGCCACATGGCCGCCGCTTCATCGTCGCGGAAGTCGATGCCCACCTCCGCGAGGATCTTCATCGACTCCTGGTGTATGAGCTCGACCGCTTCCCCGGGCACCAGCTCGTAGACTGGAATCTTGCGGACGAGTCCCGGAAAGGCGGCGACCGGGGCGGAGCGTTGCACCAGCCGGGCCTGGCGCCCGCCGGCCCGCCGGCCCGTCGCGCTCACCTGCTCCGACAATTCTTTGACATTGACCATGGACCCGAGCCTAGCACAGCCGGTGCATTGAGGAATTCTCAATCGATTTCGCCGCAGAATCATCGGGCGAACAGCCCGATCGGAAATTGAGCAACAAGATTGCTCGCCCTTGCCCCGAATCGGGCCAAGTCATCATGTTTTGTCGCATCATTGATTCGAGTGGGAGGACAGCATGCGGACTGTAATGCGTATGGTGGCGGCGGCATTGGTCGGATTGATCATGCTGGCGTCGGAGACGGCCAATGCGCAGGGTGTCAATGCTCGTTGCGACGAATATGCGCGCAATTTTGCGGCGAGCCAGAACAGCGGCGGCGCCGAGGTTGTCGGCGGCGCCATGGCGGGCGCCCTTGGCGGCGCGATCATCGGCAGCCTCGCCGGCGGCCGTCGCGGTGCCGGGACCGGCGCGCTGATCGGCACCGGCGTCGGGGCGATCGGCGGCGCGGCGAACAACAACGCCCGCCAGAACGATGCCTATTGGGCCGCCTACAATGACTGCATGTCGCGTGGTTCGGCCCCCCGCCAGCCGGTCTATGACGCCGGCTATGCTCCGGAGCCATGGAGCGACGAATGGTACGATTACTGCGCCGACAAATATCGCTCGTTCAACGCCCGCACGGGCATGTATCTGACGAGCACCGGCCAGCGTCGCCTCTGCCGCTGAGCGCAAGCCATCACGATCCCCGCCCTCGCGGGCGGGGATGACTCAATTGAGCTGAAACGGAAAATATTTGTCGTTGATGGCCTTGTAGGTGCCGTCGGCCACGATTGCGTCGATCGCCGCGTCGAACCGCGCCCGGAGCGCCGTGTCACCCTTGCGGACAGCGATCGCCACGCCCTCGCCGAACCATTTGGGGTCCCTGAGCGGCGGCCCGACGAATTCGCAGCAGCGCCCCTCCCGGCTTTGCGACAGCCATCGCCACAGCGCGGTGGCGTCGGCCAGCACCGCGTCGAGCTTTCCGGCTGCCAATGCGGCATCGGCCTCCTCCCCGGTGCCATAGAGCTTGATGGTCGAATCCCGGTAGACGTCCTGCAGATAGTCCGCCTGGACCGTGCCGGAATGGGCGCCGAGCGTCTTGCCCTTGAGGGCCGCCGGCGCAACGTCGCCGCTGCCTCCCGTTCCCTTGCGCATCGCGAAGCGCGCCGCTGCCTGGTAGTAGGGTTTGGTGAAGTCGACCTTCTGCTTGCGCTCGTCGGTGACCCACAAGGATGCGACGGCCGCGTCATATTTCCCGGCCACCAGCGCCGGGACGAGCCCTTCATAATCCTGCGTGACCAATTCGCACTCTACCGCCATTCGGGAGCACAGCGCCCGCGTCAGGTCGATGTCGAAACCCTGCAGCTTCCCGGAGGAATCCACGAAATTGAAGGGCGGATAGCTCCCCTCGGTGCCGATGCGGAGCTTGTCGGCCAGGGCAACGTTCGCCTGCATCGCCACGGCCAGCGCGATGATGATGGGCTTCCTCATAATTGTGCCTACTGCCTGTTGCCTACTGCCTGACGTGACATTCGCACCGACACTGCCTATTTGTCATGGGATCGGCGCTGATGCCGCGTCAATGCTTGAGGAGGAAGGGGAATGTTGAGGATCGCATCGCTTTTCGTCGCATTGCTTTTCGCCCCGCCGCTTGCCTTCGCCCAGGATGCGCCGGACAGCGAGGGTGGACGTTACGTCCTGGAAAAGGCCGGCGACGGCTTCATCCGCCTCGATCGTCAGACCGGCGCGGTGTCCCGCTGCCTCGGGAGCAGCGGCAGCTGGACCTGCGAATCGATCGACGACAATCGCAGCGACGATCCGGCCGGCCTCAAGGCCGAGGTCGACCGGCTGCAGCGTCAGAACGACGAGCTGAAGAAGCGAATCGCCGATCTCGAGAAGCGCCCGGGTGATTCGGCTGGCGGCACCCGCATCGAGCTGCCGACCCAGCAGGACATGGATCGCTTCATGGCGCTGGTTGAGAGCTGGATGCGCAAATTCGTCGAATTTGCCCGCTCGCTCGGCCAGGAAGCGCGCGAAAAGCAGAATATCTGAGCCCAAAGAAGCGGCCCGCCCGCTCGCTCGAGGCAAGCGGACGGGCCCTGGCACGCGCCAGCTCGGGACGGCGACAGGAGCCGCGCGGCCATCCGTTCGGCCGTCGAAGAATGGCCGAAACCAGATTCAAATTTTCAGCGTCTTACGGAGACCCCTCTCCACGGCGGACCGCTCCCTTTCGGTCCGCCCCGCTCGATTTGTGCAGCGTGCCGGGGGACAGCGGCGCCAGCTTGACTGAACATTGGCCAAATTTGGCCGATCGCCAATGAGCTGGGGATCACGGGAGCTGTCCGGAGGGGCGGACGAGGGGAAATGAGGCAGTCGGCATTGGGCAGTAGGCCGTGAGCAGTGCTCTTCCCCACTGCCAACTGCCTACTGCCAACTGCCTACTGCCTCTCAATCCCGAAAGGCGTCTGTCGCGGTGACCAGCTCGTGGATCGTCCCGGGCTCGGTCATCGTATGTCCGGCATCGTCGACGATGCGAAGCTCGACCTCGGGCCAGGCCCGTTTGAGGTCCCAGGCGTTGGCAAGGGGTGTGCACACGTCATAGCGGCCATGGACGATGACGCCCGGAATGCCCGAGAGCCGTCCCGCATTCTCGAGCAGCTGGCCGTCGCGCTCGAGAAAGCCGCCATGAACGAAATAGTGGCACTCGATGGAGGCGAAGGTGACCGCGAACTGCTCGGCCCCGAAGCGCGCCACCCGCGCCAGATCGGGCAGGAGCGAGATCGTCGCCCCTTCCCACTGGCTCCAGGCACGGGCGCAACGCAGCCGCTCCGCCGGGTCGTTCCCGGTCAGCCGCCGGTAATAGGCAGCGATCATGTCGTCGCGTTCCTCCGGCGGGATCGGGGCAATATAGTTCTGGTAGGCATCGGGAAAGAGCCGGCTCGCCCCCTCCTGATAGAACCATTCGAGCTCCCAACGCCGAAGCGTGAAGATGCCCCTGAGAACGAGCTCGCTCACCCGCTCCGGATGGCTCTGCGCATAGGCGAGCGCCAGCGTCGAGCCCCACGACCCGCCGCACAGCTGCCAGCGCTCGATTTCAAGATGACCGCGCAGCATCTCCATGTCGGCCACGAGATGCCAAGTGGTGTTGTTCTTGAGCGAGGCTGCCGGTGTCGACTTGCCGGCGCCCCGCTGGTCGAACAGCACGATCCGGTAGTGGCTCGGGTCATGCAGCCGGCGCATGAAGGTGTTCGACCCGCCGCCCGGTCCGCCATGGATCATGACGACCGGCTGCCCGTTGGGGTTGCCGCATTCCTCGAAATGCAGCACATGCCCGTCGCCGACAGCCAGCTTTCCGCTGCGAAAGGGCTCGATCTCGGGATAGGCAACCCGCCGCTCGCTCATCCTCATACTCCGGTCGCTACGCCGGCCGCCATCTCATGGCGCTCCTTGCAGGTCAAGATCCGCCCGAGCAGACCAGGGATACCAGCCACAGAACCGTCCCATCCAAGTCATGATGTCTTCCCGTTTTTTCGGGGGAATAGGTTGGTTAGCGGGAGAGTTCATGCGTTGGATCGCCCAGATCGTCGTGGCTTGCATTCTGCTTGCCATCCTGCCTGCCGCCCGCCCGGCCAAGGAAACCGGGCAGCTGCCATCGGCCGAGCAGGTGATCCGCTGGATCAAGGCCTACCGGCTGAAGCCCGAGCCTGACAAGCTGCCGACCGTGGTCAAGGTCCTGAGCCAGCTCGGCGCCTTCCAGGAGCCCGATGCCGCGGGGCTCTATATCGGGTTTGTCGCCGGTGTGCTCGGAACCAATCCCGAGAAGGCCGAGAAGCTCATCACCGGCATTTTTCCGATGAAGGAGCAGGACACCTGGGTGATGGTGCGCGCCATTGCCTATTCGGGCCTGCCGAACTGGCAGGATCTCCTGCGCTACGCCCAGACCAAGATGCCGCGCCGACAGGTCATGGTCGACGCCTATCTCAACCGGAAGCTGCCGATCCTCCAGGATCTACGGATCGACAAGGAGCAGTCGACCTGGCAGTGGATGGCCAAGGCCGTGACCTTCCGCAGCGATCCGAAGCCGAAGGTGGTGCTGAAGCCGAGCCCGGTAGTGATGGACAATCTCTGGGGCTACTATTACGCGACCGGCGCGCTCGCGCCGTTGCAGAACCTCATCGCGATGCTTCCCTGGTCGAAGAACACCAGCGATGCCGAGCGTTTGACCATCGGCTCGACGGCCAAGTTCTCCCTCGCCAGCAATGCCTCGCAGGATCCCGAGATGCTCGACGCCTTGAAGGAGGCCCGCTCCGGCGCCAGCGAGGAGGCACGGCCGATCCTCGATGAGGTGATCTTCGCCGCCGAGACCGTCGAGGTCGGCAAGCTCAAGACCGATGCCCAGGCGGCCATCGCCGAGCTCAAGGCCAAGGGCCCGGCCTATAAGCGCAACATCACCTGGTGGGGGACCATGGGCGAAGGCGCGATCTCGCTCGGCTGCGTCGTCGCCGCGGTCGTCGGAACGGTTGCCCTGGGAATCCCTTGCGTCGTCGGCGGGGCCGCCACCTCGGCGGCCGTGCGCTACTTCTCCACGCCGGACTGATCACGCCTCACCTTTTTCATTTTTTCCGTCCTGAGTTACCTTTGGACAGGATCCGAGGAGC
Organism: Aestuariivirgaceae bacterium; assembly: GCA_040510355.1. Classification (GTDB taxonomy): domain Bacteria; phylum Pseudomonadota; class Alphaproteobacteria; order Rhizobiales; family Aestuariivirgaceae; genus DATAFF01. The sequence goes on along the minus strand of JBEVJH010000151.1, from coordinate 15,962 downwards.
GAATCGGGATGATCAAGGAATTCAAAGAATTCGCCATGAAGGGCAATGTGCTCGATCTCGCCATCGGCGTGATCATCGGCGCTGCCTTCGGGGCGATCGTCGCGTCCCTGGTCGACGACATCATCATGCCGATCATCGGGGCGGTCACCGGCGGGCTCGATTTCTCGAATTACTTCGTGCCGCTGTCGAAGAGCGTGAATGCCCCGGCGCTGGTCGAGGCGAAGCGGCAGGGAGCGGTGTTCGCCTATGGCGCGTTCCTGACCAAGCTCGTCAACTTCACGATCATTGCCTGGGTGCTGTTCCTCGTCGTCAAGGCGATCAACCGATTCAAGCGCCAGCAGGAAGCCGCCCCGCCGCCCCCGCCGACGCCCAGCGAGACGCTGCTCACCGAGATTCGCGATCTCCTCAAGGCCCGCCGGACGGAGGCATAGAGCTCGATGATGCGGAGATCCCGAACAGCCGCGCGTTGACCAACCACTGCGGAATGCCTATTTGAGCTTGCAACGAAGAGAATCCCGAAATGGCTGTTCGACCGCTCGTCATCCTCCCCGATCCCTTGCTGAAACACGTGTCCGCACCGGTGGACGCGGTCACCGACGAGATTCGCCGCCTCATGGACGACATGCTCGACACCATGTATGCCGCGCCGGGCATCGGCCTCGCCGCCATCCAGGTCGGCGTGCCCAGGCGGGTGGTGGTGATGGACCTCGTCAAGGACGAGGACAAGCCCAGGGATCCGCAGTTCTTCGTCAACCCCGAGATCGTTTCGGCATCCGAGGAGACCGCCGAATATGAGGAGGGCTGCCTGTCGATCCCCGAGGTTTTCGAGAATGTGACTCGGCCGAAGACGGTGCGCATCCGCTATCTCGATCGCGACGGCCGCGTTCAGGAGCGCGATTGCGAAGGGCTGATGGCGACCTGCATCCAGCATGAGATCGACCATCTGAACGGCGTTCTGTTCATCGACCATATCTCGCGGTTGAAGCGCGAGCGTGTTGTCAAAAAGTTTGCCAAGGCGGCCAAGCTGTCGCGGGAGCCCGTGTGAGCCTCAAGCTCATCTTCATGGGCACCCCGGATTTTGCGGTTCCAACGCTCGAGCATCTGGTCGTCCAAGGTCATGAGCTTCTTTGCGTCTACAGCCAGCCCCCGCAGCCGGCCGGCCGCGGCCTTGCCCCCCGCCGATCGCCGGTCCAGCAAGCCGCCGAGCGCCTGGGAATCGCCGTCCGCACCCCCGCCACGCTGAAACCCCTAAGCGAGCACGACGCACTCCGGGCGCTCGCCGCCGACGCCGCCATCGTCGTCGCCTATGGGATCATCCTGCCGCTGTCGGCGCTCCAGGCGACCCGGCTCGGGGCCTACAATCTCCACGCCTCTCTCTTGCCGCGCTGGCGCGGTGCGGCGCCCATCCAGCGTGCCATCATGGCCGGCGATGCCGAGACCGGCGTCGCGGTGATGCGGATGGAGCAGGGTCTCGATACCGGCCCGGTGTGCCTCGAGGAACGGGTCGCCATTGGCCCAGAGACGACCAGTGGCGCGCTTCACGACCTCCTGGCGACCCGTGGTGCCCTGCTGATGGGAGACGCGCTGAGCGCCCTCGAGCGCGGCGCATTGGCCTGCCGGCCGCAAGCCGCCGAGGGCGTCACCTATGCGGCAAAGATCGCCAAGGCCGAGGCCCGCATCGCTTTCGATCGGCCGGCCGGCGAGGTGGTCAACCTCATCCACGCCCTGTCGCCCCATCCCGGCGCCTGGTGCCACCTCGCCGGCAAGCGGCTGCGGCTGCTCGAGGCCGCCGTCGAGCCGGGCAGCGGGCCGCCGGGCATCTGCCTCGATGACCGCCTCGCCATTGCCTGCGGCAGGGATGCCATCCGGCCTCTCCTTCTCCAGCTCGAGAGCAAGGCGGTCCTGCGGCTCCCGGATTTTCTCCGCGGTCACCCAGTTGCGCCAGGAACCCGACTGGCGTGAACTAAGGCCATGCCGCGCTACCGCTTCCTCATCGAATATGACGGCACCCCGTTCCATGGCTGGCAGCGCCAGCGCCATGGCCACCCCTCGATCCAGGGCGCGATCGAGGACGCGATCGAGCGCCTGACCGGCGACCACCCGGTCGTCATCGGGGCCGGACGGACCGACAGCGGGGTCCATGCCCTCGGGCAGGTTGCCCACGCCGACCTGGAGCGAAGCTGGACCGGCGACCGGCTCCGGGATGCGCTCAACGCCCATTTGCGGCCGTTCCCGGTCACCATTCTCGCAGCCAGCGAGGCCGAGCCGTCCTTTCATGCGCGCTTCTCGGCCACCGGCCGCCACTATGTCTATCGGATCGTCAACCGCCGCCCGCCACTCGCCTTGGAGCATGACCGCGCCTGGCAGGTGATGCGTCCCCTCGATGCCGCCGTCATGGCGAAGGCCGCCCAGTGCCTCGTCGGCAACCATGATTTCACGACCTTCCGGTCAAGCGAATGCCAGGCCGCATCGGCGGTGAAGACCCTCGATTCGCTCGCGGTGGCGCGACATGGCGAGGTCATCGAGATCGCCGCCCATGCCCGCTCCTTCCTTCACAACCAGGTGCGCTCGATGGTTGGCTCGCTCAAGCTGGTCGGCGAAGGCAAATGGAGCGAGAACGATCTCGTCGCCGCCCTCGCCGCCCAGGACCGCGCTGCCTGCGGCCCCGTCGCACCGCCTGGCGGGCTTTACCTGGCGGCGGTGTCTTATGTCAGCCGATGACCGCATCGGTGCCGAGGCTGAGCAGCAGCTCGCCGAGCACCAGCGCTGCCGCCATCATCCCCGACACCTGAAGGCCGGTCACCGCCACGATCCAGCGTATCCACAGCGCCGCCGCCATCGACACGAGACCGAGAAGCCCCATCGCGTCGCGCCCGATGACGCCGGCGTCATACAGCATGAGCGGCGGCAGCATCACCCCAATGACATAGACCGAGGACCAGTTGAACGCGACCATGTAGCGGACGAAATTCGCCCCCCAGCCGAGCGGCTTGCCGATCGCCGCGATGAGGATCGGCCAGGTCACCCATTGGATGAGCAGCGACAGCACCGTCAACAGCGTCGAAGGCGGCTCGCCGCTGCCGCTGGTCGTATCGAGCCGCTGGCCGACGTCGACGCTGTAGAGATAGAGCGGCAGCACCGGCAGGATGGCGGCAAAGGACCGCCAGAACCCATCCTCGCTCAAATTCATCAGCCCGTAGGCGCTGCGGTCGCCGCGGGCCAGGAGCCAGGCGGCGGCCAGCGAATGTCGCGCTTCGGCAACCAATGTGTTCATGCGCGGAAGACCGTGAAATAGCGCTCCAGTATGTCACGATAGATATGGGTTAGCGCCTGCAGCTCTTCGACCGAAATCCGCTCGTCCACCTGGTGGATCGTGCGCCCGACCGGGCCGAACTCCACCACCGGGCAGAGATCCTTGATGAAGCGGGCATCGGACGTGCCGCCGAAAGTGTTCACCAGCGGCACGATCCCGGTCCTCTCCTCGATCGCCGCGGTGACCACCGCAACCAGGGGCCCCGCATCGGTGCGAAAGGCGTGGCTGTGCGTCCGGCTCTCGAGCGTGTAGCTCCCGCCCAGCTCCGCCACCACCTTGTCGCAGCGCTGTCGCATCCAGGCGACCAGGCTCTCCGGGGTCTGGAGCGTGTTGAAGCGGATGTTGAACCGCGCCGTGGCGCGCGCCGGCACCAGATTGCCGGCCGGATTGCCGGTATCGGCGGTGACGCATTGCAGCGTCGAAGGGCCGAACCAATCATTGCCCTGATCGAGCGGCTCGGAATGCAGCCGGTCGACCATCCGTGCCAGCAGATGGACCGGATTGATCACGCTCTCCGGATAGGCGACATGGCCTTGGCGCCCGATCGCGGTGAGCTCGAAATGGACGCTGCCGCGCCGCCCGATCTTGACGCCGTCGCCCAGCTGCTCGCGCGATGTCGGCTCGCCCACCAGGCAGTGATCCGGAACCTCGCCATTGTGGCGCATCCACCCGAGCGCCTTGGCGGTCCCGTTGATCGCCGCGTCCTCCTCGTCGCCGGTGATGAGGATGCTCACCGATCCGTTGAGGCGCCCTGCTGCGGCGAGCGGCAGGACCGCGGCCGCAAAGGCGGCAATGCTGCCCTTCATGTCGACCGCCCCGCGCCCCCAGACCTGCCCGTCCGCCAGCGCGCCGCCGAAGGGTGGATGCGTCCAGTCCGAATCGCGGCCGGGCGGAACGACGTCGCTATGGCCGGCAAAGCAGAGATGCGGCCGTTCGCTGCCGAAACGGGCATAGAGATTGTCGACATCGGCCGTCCCGGGCTCGGAGAATGGCAGCCGAACCGTGCGGAACCCGGACGTTTGTAAGAGTTGCTCCAGATAGCGGAGCGCTCCCCCTTCGGCCGGCGTCACCGACCGGCAGCGGATCAGGTCCTGGAGGATCGGGACGGGGTCCATCGCTCAGTCGCGCAGCAGGTCGTTGATCGAGGTCTTGGCTCGTGTCTTGGCGTCCACCCGCTTGACGATCACCGCGCAGTAAAGCCCCGGCCCCGGACTGCCGTCGGGCAGCGGCTTGCCGGGAAGCGTTCCCGACACGACGACTGAGAAAGGCGGCACCCGGCCATAGAAGATTTCCCCGCTCGCCCGATCGATGATGCGCGTCGAGGCGCTGAGATAGACGCCCATGGCCAGCACCGAGCCCTCCCCCACCAGCACGCCCTCGGCGACCTCCGCCCGCGCGCCGATGAAGCAATTGTCCTCGATGACCACCGGGTCCGACTGCAGCGGCTCGAGCACCCCGCCGATGCCGACCCCGCCGGACAGGTGACAGTTCTTGCCGATTTGGGCGCAGGAGCCGACCGTGGTCCAGGTGTCGACCATCGTCCCGCTGTCGACATAGGCGCCGAGATTGACGAAGGACGGCATCAGGATGACCCCCGGCGCGATATAGGCCGAGTGCCGGACCAGCGACCCCGGAACGGCGCGAAACCCCGCCGCCTGGAATCGATTGTCGCTCCAGCCGGAAAATTTCGACGGGACCTTGTCCCACCAATGCGCCCCGCCGGGCCCGCCCGGGATTGCCGTCATGCCGTTGAGTCGGAAATAAAGAAGAACCGCCTTCTTCAACCACTGGTTGGTCTGCCATTTCCCGTCGCGCTTCTCGGCGACCCTGAGCGATCCTCCGTCGAGCCCGTCCAGCGCCTGGTCGACCGCCTCGCGGACCTCGCCGCGGGTTGCGCCGCTGATGGTGTCGCGCTCCTCCCATGCCCGCTCGATCACCGCCTGAACGTCGCCCATGACAATCCTCGATTGCTCTCCAATGACGGCGGTGAAGCTAGCGCGGCGCGCCGGAGAAGCGAATAGCGAAGTGCGAATAGGCAATAGCGAATAGCGAATAGCGAGTGGGAGTGCCGCTTGCACCGGTGCGGAACGAAGTTTCGAGCAACGGGGCAACTATTCGCTATTCGCTATTCGCTCCTTTCAACCGCGACAAGAACCCGGCGAGATCCTCCGTCACGTGATCCACATGATCGACCGCGACGCCGCCCGAGCTGGCATTGATGAGATTGCCGTCGGTGTTCTCGGGGCAGGTGACGAGAACCGTCGTCATGCCGAGCCGGTGCGGGATCTCGAGATTGCGTGCAATGTCCTCGAACATCGCCGCCCGCCGCGGCTCGACGGCGTGAACGGCGAGGAACTTCTCATAGGGCTCGAGCTGCGGCTTGGGGATGAAGTCCGAATGGACGATGTCGAAGATCCCGGTGAAATGCGATCCCACCCCGAGGCGCGCCAGCACCTTCTCGGCATGCGCCACCGTCCCGTTGGTGAAGATCAGCTTGCGCCCCGGCAGCGCCTCGAGCGCCCGCGCCAGCGGCTCGTCCGCCGGAACCGGCGAATGATCGATGTCGTGGACATAGTCGAGAAAGGCATCGGGCGCCACGCCATGCTCGAGCATGAGGCCCCTGAGCGTCGTGCCGTAGCGGTAGAAATAATCCTTCTGGACGGCCTTCGCCGCGACCCGGTCGACGCCCAGCAGCTCGGCGATGAAGCTGCCCATGCGCAGGTCGATCTGGTCGAACAGCCGGCAGCGCGCCGGATAGAGGGTGTTGTCGAGATCGAAGATCCAGGTTTCGATGTCGGCGAAGCCGCGTGCCGCCATCAGCTCTTGCCGATCGAATTCGGCGCCGAGCAAGCGATCCGGGTGCCGATGCCATGCGGCGTCAGCAGCTCCATGAGCACGCAATGCGGCACCCGGCCATCGACAATGACGACGCCCTCCACCCCGGCCTCGACCACCTCGACGCAGCTCTTGACCTTCGGGATCATGCCGCCGGTGATGACGCCGCGCTCGATCAGCCGCGGCACCTCGCCGATGCTCAGCTCCTCGATCAGCCGGTTGCCCGAATCGAGCACCCCGGCGACATCGGTGAGCAGCAGCAGCCGCTTTGCCTGGACCGCCGACGCAATGGCGCCGGCCGCCATGTCGGCATTGACATTGTAGGTCTCGCCGTCCTCCCCCACCCCGATGGGGGCAATCACCGGAATGGCATCGGAGTGGATGATGGTGCTGAGGATCGACGGATTGACCCGGTCAGGATCGCCGACGAAGCCGAGATCGTAAGTGATCGTCTTGCCGGTTCTCGGGTCCTCCTTGGTGAGCTCGAGCTTCTTGGCGACCAGCAGGTTGCCGTCCTTGCCCGAGATCCCGACTGCCTTGCCGCCGGCGCGCTGGATCGATGCCACGATCGCCTTGTTGATGGAGCCCGACAGCACCATCTCGACGACGTTCATGGTCTCGCGGTCGGTCACTCTGAGGCCGTCGATGAAGTCGGACTTGACCCCCATCCGGTCGAGCATCTTCCCGATCTGCGGCCCGCCGCCATGCACCACGATGGGGTTGATGCCGCACAGCTTGAGCTGGACGATGTCATTGGCGAAATGCCGTGACAGCTCCGGATCGACCATGGCGTGGCCGCCATATTTGATGACCACCGTCTGATCGTCGTAGAGCTGCATGAAGGGCAGCGCCTCGGAGAGGATCCGGGCGATGTCGGCGCGGCCGATGTCAGCTGCCGTCACGGGATTGTCCATGCGGTGGCTTATAGAGCGAATGGCGGGGGGCGAACAGGGTCGTCGGCGCCTGCCGTCAGCCTTTGCTGCCCGCCGGGATCAGCCCGGCGATGGCGGCCCGCAATTCCGGCAGCCCCGTCGCCTTCACGCTGGATGTGGCGAGGACTTGCGGGTGGGCGGCCGGCCGCTTGCTCAGCCGCTTCGCCGTGTCGGCCACGACCCGCTCGAGCTCCCCTGGCTTCAGCTTGTCGCTCTTGGTCAGCACCGGCTGATAATTGACGGCCGCCTCGTCCAGGAGATCGAAGATCGCCTCGTCCGCCGGCTTGATCCCATGGCGGGCATCGATCAGCACGAACACCCGGCGGAGCGATGGCCGGCCCCGCAGATAGTCCCTGGCGAGCCCCTGCCATTGCCGCACCAGGCGCTTCTCGGCCCGGGCATAGCCGTAGCCCGGCATATCGACCAGCGCGAGGCTTCCGCCGCCGAGGGTGAAGAAATTGAGCTCGCGCGTCCGCCCCGGCGTGTTCGATACCCGGGCGATGTCGCGCCGGCCGGCCAGCGCGTTGATCAGCGACGATTTCCCCACATTGGAGCGGCCCGCAAAGGCGACCTCGGCGGGGAATGACGGCGGCAGGCCGGCGATGTCGGCGACGCCGAGCAGGAACGCCATCGGACCGGCGAAGAGGATCCTGCCTTCTTCCAGCCGCTGCTCCTCGCCCTCCGTCATGCTCTAGGCGCCCGAGCGGCTCTCGCCCTTGCGTTTGAGGAACGGCACGCTGTCGCGGATATTGCCGAGGAGATCGATCGGCACGCCGTTCTTCCGCATGATCAGCGCCTGCTGCAGGATCGACAGCAGGTTGTTCCATGCCCAGTAGATCACCAGCCCCGCCGGGAACGAGGCCAGCATCACCGTGAAGATCAGCGGCATGTAGTTGAAGATCTGCGCCTGGATGGGATCCGGCGGCGGCGGGTTCAGCTTCATCTGGACCCACATGGTGATGCCCATGATGATCGGCAGCACGCCGATCATCAGGAGATGCGGCGGCGTCCACGGGATCAGCCCGAACAGGTTGAACAGGCTTGTCGGATCGGGCGCCGACAGGTCGCGGATCCAGCCATAGAACGGTGCGTGCCGCATCTCGATGGTGACGTAGAGCACCTTGTAGAGCGCGAAGAACACCGGGATCTGCACCAGCACGGGCAGGCAGCCGGCAAGCGGATTGACCTTCTCGCGCTTGTACAGCTCCATCATCGCTTCCTGCTGCTTCATCCGGTCGTCGGCGAAGCGCTGCTTGATGCTCTCCATCTCCGGCTGAAGCTTCTTCATCTTGCTCATCGCCTCATAGGATTTGTTGGCGAGAGGGAAGAAGATGAGCTTGAGCAGCACCGTCACGATGAGGATCGCCAGGCCGAAATTGCCGACCCAGCCCTTGATCGCATGTAGCGCCCAGAACATCGGCTTGGTGATGAAGTAGAACCACCCCCAGTCGATCAGCAGGTCGAACCGGTCGATGTTGAGCGCCTTGCCATAGTCGGTGATGGTCTCGACCACTTTGGCGCCGGCGAAGACCCGGCTCTCGCTCGCCCCCGTGCTACCCGGCGCCACGGTGATCGGCGCCTTGTTCAGATAGTCGGCCTGATAGACGTCGAGCGCGCCATTGAGGCTGTGGCGGAAGGTGCCGACGATCTCCGCCGTCTGGTCCGGCACCAGTGCCACCGCCCAATATTTGTCGGTGATGCCGAGCCAGCCGCCCTGCGAGGGTGTCGCATCCGGATCGGGCTGATCCTTCATATGGGCGTAGGTGATTTCCTTGAGGCTGCCGCCGAGCACCCCGAGCAGGCCCTCATGCAGCACATAGACGCCTTGGACATGCGGCGTTCCCTGGCGCTGAACCCTCGCATAGGGAAAGAGCGATACCGGCGCTCCGGTCCGGTTCTCCACCTCCTGGCGCAGGGTGAACATATATTGCTGATCGACCGAGAAGGTCCGCCGGAATATCAGACCCTGGCCGTTGTCGAAGGTCAGCGTCACCGGCTTGCCGGGCTCGAGCGCCGCGTCCGGCGGCACCGTCCACACCGTGTCCCTGCCCGGAAGCTTGGCCGTCCCGCCGGGCGCCTGCGAGAAACCGTGCTCGGTGAAGAAACCGTTCACCGAGCCCGAAGGTGACAGCAGCACGATCGTCGGGCTCTTCGGATCGACCGTCTCGTGGTAGCGGGTGAGCCTGAGATCGTCGAGCACGCCGCCCTTGAGGTTGATCGATCCCTCGACGCTCGGCGTGCGGATCGGCAGGCGCGGCGCTTGCTCCAGCACCGCCTCGCGCGGCTGCGGCACCCCCGGCGCCGGCGTCGCCGACGGCTCGCCGACCGACGGCACCGCCTGCCCTTGCGCTCCCGGCTGCGGCACGGGTTGGCCCGGCACCGGCTGACCGGGAAGCTGCGGCGGCAGCTTGTGTGTCTGCTCGACCTGCTGGCGCTGCTTCTCGAGCATCGGCTGGGCATAGAAATAGTTCCAGCCGAGAATGATCAGCATCGACAGCACGATCGCCAGGATGAAATTGCGATTGTCTTCCTTCATCACTCTCTCGTCCGAGCGCTCGCTGCCGACCAGCCTAGTGCCGTGACCGTCGTCCGGGCGCTGGTGGCCGATCCCCTTCCCGGTTCAAAGCCGACACGGCGCGTTCGATATCTTCCATCAAAAGCAGAAAGGGCCGTCCGGCGGTTGCCGAGCGACCGATGAACACATAGTCGGTTCCGGCCTGCAGTCCAGAGGCGCCGCTGCGGCGGACTGCCTCTTTCAGCCGCCGCCGGACGCGATTGCGCACCACCGCCGAGCCGAGCTTGCGGGTCACCGTGAAGCCGATGCGCGGCGGCCCGTCGTCGCTGCGGCGCCGTGCCTGGACGACCACGCCTTCCCGCGACCGCGAATGCGCACGTGCCGCCTCCAGGAAGTCCTGGCGGCGTTTGAGTCTCTCCATTCTGGTGACCCTCTGGACGGACCGGAGCAACCCGGCCCTGCCGCTTCCTTAGGCCGACAGACGCGCCCGCCCCTTGGCGCGGCGCCGCGCCAGGACCCGGCGCCCTCCTTTGGTCGCCATGCGGGCGCGGAAGCCGTGCCGCCGCTTGCGAACGATCTTCGAGGGCTGAAAAGTGCGCTTCACCGCGAATTTCTCCAACTCATTCTGGCGGGATCGGGAGGGCTTATACTGGCCGGAAACCGCCGCGTCAACGCGCAGGCGTCAACATCGCACTTGATCCCGACCGCCAAGCAATGGCCTAATTGAATCTGAGGGAAAAGGCCATGACTGGCGCAGTCGAGGGACCCAAGCAGGCAAGCAAAGCCCCTCCGGTGGCTCGGTTGCGCGGGCTTTCCGGCAAAGTCCTGACGCTGGCCATCGTCTTCGTCATGATCGGCGAGATCCTGATCTTCCTCCCCTCGCTCGCCAATTACCGGGTGACCTGGCTCAAGGGCCGGATCGCCATGGCCGAGGTCGCCGCTCTCGCCGTCGAGGCCGCACCCGACAACCAGATCTCTGACGACCTGCGCAAGGAGCTGCTCTCCGCCGCCGGCGTCGAGGTGGTGGCGCTGAAGCGCGATCAATCCCGCCATCTGGTGCTGGTGACCGACGAGCCCTCGACCGTGGTCGCCCGCTATGACCTGCGCGACAACCGCACCTTCCAGCTCCTGCTCGATGCCGTGACCACCATGCTGGCCGGCGGCCAGCGCGTCATCACGATCGTCGACAAGCCGCCCAACATGTCGGGCGACGAGATCGAGCTTGCCATGAGCGAGGCGCCCCTTTTCGCCGCCATGGTCGGCTACGCGGTCAACATCCTCGCCTTGTCGGTGGTGCTGTCGATCATCGTCGCCGGCTTCGCCTTCATTGCCCTCGACCGCATGCTGGTGGTGCCCATCCGCCGGCTGACCCGCAGCATGGTGCGCTTTCGCGAGCAGCCCGAGGACCAGAGCCGGATCATCGAGCCGTCCGGCCGCAATGACGAGATCGGCCGGGCCGAGCAGGAGCTGCAGGCGATGCAGCGCGACCTTGCCGGCACCTTGCAGCAGAAGAGCCGGCTGGCCGCGCTGGGGCTTGCCGTCAGCAAGGTCAGTCACGACCTGCGGAACATGCTCTCCACCACGCAGCTGATCTCCGACCGGCTGTCCAGCGTCCAGGACCCGACGGTCCAGCGGGTCGCACCGAAGCTCGTGTCCTCGCTCGACCGGGCCATTGGCTTCCTGGCACAGACCCTCGTCTATGGCCGGGCCGAGGAGGCTCCGCCGCGCCGCGACCGCTTCCCGCTCAGGCTCTTGGTCGAGGAGGTCATCGACATGGTGGTGGTTCAGGCCTCGAGCCGCACCGTGCTCTACAATGACGTCCCCGCCGAGGTGGTGGTCGATGCCGACCGCGACCAACTGTTCCGCGTCCTGATGAACCTCGCCAGGAACTCGACGGAGGCCATGGACATGCAGGAGGAGCCGGCCGCAGCGCCGTCCCAGACCGCCGACGGCATGGTCCGGATCACCGGCTGGCGCGAGGGCAGCGTCGTCATGATCGAGGTGCGAGACAATGGCCCGGGCGTCTCGCAGCGCGCCCGCGAGCACCTGTTCGAAGCTTTCCGCTCGTCGGCCCGCACCGGTGGCACCGGCCTCGGCCTTGCCATTGCCAGCGAGCTGGTGCGGGCCCATGGCGGCGACATCCGGCTGGTCGCCGAGGCGGTTCGCGGCGCCGTCTTCCATATTTCGATCCCCGACCGGGTCGCCGAGCTCCGTCCTGGCCGGCGCGGCCAGCGCGAAGCCTCCTGAGCCGCCTCGATCACCGCGCGCTGGTCATCACCGTGCCCTCGCGGCGCGGATCGACCCCGCCATCCATCACCTTGTCGATGATCCTTATTCCCTGTAGCCCGCTCTCCAGCTCGGTGATGTCGATCTGATGCCCCATAGCGGCGAGCGCCGGCTTGAGCTCGACCGCCGCAGTCCCCTTTTCCAGCTCGGTCTCGCCATTGCGGTTGAGAATATGCGGCAGCGCCACCGCCTGTTGCATGGTCATGCCCCAGTCGATCAGCGCCACCAGCGTCTGCGCCACATAGCCGATGATCCGGCTGCCGCCAGGCGACCCGACCGCCGCGAACAGCGCCCCGTCCGGCCCGAACACCAGCATCGGCGCCATCGACGAACGCGGCCGCTTGCCGGGCTCGACCCGGTTCGCCACCTTCAGGCCGTCCCGTTCCGGCTGCAGGGCGAAGTCGGTGAGCTCGTTGTTGAGCATGAACCCGGCGGCCATGATATGGGCCCCGAAGGCCTGCTCGATCGTCATGGTCATCGACACCGCATTGCCCCGCTTGTCGACGATCGCCAGATGGCTGGTGCCCGCCTCGGCACGGTCGCTGTCGGCGGCCTGCGCCACCTGCTCCGCCGCCGGCGTGCCCGGCGCTGCCTCGCCCATGTCGCGACCGGGATCGATGGCGCGCGCCCGCCCGTCGAGATAGCCGCGCGACAGGAGTGCCGCGCTCGGCACCGCGACGAAATCGCCATCGGCCATGTAGCGGTCGCGATCCGCAAAGGCGAGCCGGCTCGTCTCGGCGATGAGATGCGCCGCCATCGGCCCGTTCGGGGTGAGGTCCCTCATCCGGTAGGGCTCGAGCATCCTGAGGATCATCAGCGTGGTCAGCCCGCCCGAGCTGGGCGGCGGCATGCCGCAGATCCGATGGCCGCGATAAGGCCGGCAGACCGCCTCGCGCTCCGGTGCCGTATAGGCGGCGAGGTCCCAGGCCGTCATCAGCCCGGGATTGGTCGGATGCCCCCGCACCCGCGACACGATCTGGGCCGCAATCTCGCCGGTGTAGAAGGCCGACGGACCGTCAAGCGCGATGCGCCGCAGCGTGAACGCATAGGCCGGATTCCTGAGCGTCGCCCCGGCCGCCAGCGGCACCGCCGGTCCGCCGGGCTCGGCCTGTCTGAAAAAGAGCTGGCGCGCCATCGGGTCCTCCGCCAGGCGCGGCGCATCGGCGATCGCCGCCGCCAGCCGCGGCGACACGGCGAAGCCCTGTTCCGCCAGGCGGATTGCCGGCGGGAACAGATCGCGCCACGGCAGCCGGCCATGGCGGCGATGCGCTTCGAACAGCAGCGCCACCGTGCCGGGGACGCCGACCGAGCGGCCGCCGATCTCGACCCAGCCGCGCTTGAACGGCTGCCCGTCGGCGCCGAGGAACAGCCCCTCGCCGGCCTCGAGCGGCGCCTTTTCGCGCCCGTCGATCGCATGCACCGCCTTGCGTCGCGCATCGAAGACCATCATGAAGGCGCCGCCGCCGAGCCCTGACGATTGCGGCTCGACCAGCCCGAGAACGAGCTGGGCCGCGATCGCCGCATCGACCGCGTTGCCGCCTTCCTTCAGCACCTCGACGGCTGCCGCCGACGCCAGGGGATTGGCGGTCGCCACCATGTCCCGCGGGGTCTGGCTGCTTTTCGAGCAGCCGGAAAGAGCGAGGACGAGGAGCGCGACGGCTGCGACGATGGATCGACTGGCTTGCATCGGGCCTCCTGGACGGGCGTTGGACCCTGGAAGCTTAGGAGAGGCAGTAGGCAGTAGGCAAATGGGCAGTGAGGCGAGCCCTTCCCCTCTGCCGACTGCCGACTGCCGACTGCCTACTGCCGACTGCCTACTGCCGACTGCCGACTGCCTGCTAGAGTGGCTCGCCAGGAGAAGGACCGAGCCATTGCCCCTTGCCCGTCCGGGACCCTTGAATCTCATCACCGACGTTGCCGGGCTCGCCGTCGGCAATGCCGAGGATCGCGGCATTGTGACGGGCGTCACCGTGGTGGTGCCGGACGAGCCGGCCGAGGCTGCCGTCGAGCTCCGGGGCGGCGCCCCCGGCACGCGCGAGACCGATGCCCTCGATCCGGCTGCGCTTGCCGGCCAGGTCCATGCCGTGGTCTTGTCGGGCGGCTCGGTTTTCGGCCTCGATGCCGCGAGCGGTGTTACCGACATGCTGGCGGCCCGCGGCATCGGCTTTCGCTTCGGCATTCAGCCGCTCGCCTGTCCGGTGGTGCCGGCCGCCATTCTGTTCGACCTGCTGAATGGCGGGAACAAGGATTTTGCCGCTGCCCCGCCCTATGCCCGGCTCGGCCGTGCGGCGCTCGCCAATGCGGCGGAGCATTTTGCCCTCGGCAATGCCGGTGCCGGCCATGGTGCGGTCTGCGGCCGGCTCAAGGGCGGGCTGGGCAGCGCCTCGGCGGTGCTCGAGGGCTTCACGGTCGGGGCGCTGGTCGCGGTCAACAGCTATGGCTCCGCCGTCAATCCGGCGACCGGCGCGCTATGGGCGGCGCCTTTCGCCCTCGACCGCGAGTTTGGCGATGAACCCGGGCGCCGACCGGCGGACGAGACATGGCATGCCGTGTTCGCCGGCAGCAAGGCGGAGCGCACCGACCCGGCGCCAGGCCAGAGCACCACCATTGCCGTGGTGGCGACCGACGCTCGCCTGTCGAAGACGGAGGTCACCCGCTTCGCCATCATGGCGGCGGACGGGCTGCCTCGCGCCATCCGCCCGATCCACACGCCCTATGATGGCGACTGCGTCTTTGCGCTGGCCACCGCCCGCCGGGATTTGCCGGAGGCCCGCATCCGCGCCCTGGCGGCGCTCGGAACGCTCGCCGCCGATGCCCTCGCCCGCGCTGTCGGCCGGGCCCTGTGGGAGGCCACCGCCATTCCCGGCTGGCCGGCCTACCGTCTTTTCCGCTGACACGCCCAGCCAAACCGCCAAGGCTTGCGTTCCCGCACCGAACATATTAGGAGAACTCTCCCTGCACGATCCCTGCACACGCACCGGTAGCTCAGCTGGATAGAGCACCAGACTACGAATCTGGGGGTCAGGAGTTCGAATCTCTTCCGGTGCGCCAATCATTTCAGCAGCTTAGGCGGTAAAACTTTCTGCCCAAAATGCGATAGTAAGCGCATAGTAAGCAAGCTGCACGGACACCCATGGTATCCAAAAATTTCATCCTCTTAACCGGCGCGGGGTTCAACCGCAATTGGGGTGGCTGGCTAGCATCAGCTGGCAAAATTGCAGCAGGAACATCGTTCTGTAACTACTTCGCTCGACCCCCAATTGACCAACTTACAAGAGGCGTTGCTCCGTATGTTTGCAGATATGGATGCAGCGTTTGGACGCGTACAGTTCGAGTTTCAAAACAGCCGCGAATGCCTCATCGCCCTGTTTCTCACCCGCTTTCATGCCATCTTCACCCTGAATCAGGATCTTTTACTTGAGCGCCATTACCTGAATGACAATGTATCGCTGCTGTCGGCGCAGGGTTGGGACGGCGCGCACATCCCAGGAATGAGGCGGATCGCGGCGCCCGATTCAGCACATGGAAATCCTAATCTCGGAAGGTGGGAGCCTGTGGGCAACTTTTCGTTAGAGCCGCGCCTGCAGCCATTCTTCAAGCTTCATGGTTCAAGCAACTGGGTCGGTCCGGACACGAATGACCTGCTGGTTCTTGGCGGTAACAAGCGTTCTATCATTGAAAAATTTCCCATACTCAAGTGGAGTCATGAGCAATTCAGTTCTTATCTCTCCCAGCCAAACACCCGGTTGATGGTCATCGGGTATAGCTTTGCTGACGATGCTGAGACGCTGGATCTATTTGTAATTGATCCCCTTGGCGTCGATGTAATCGACAAAAATCGGAACGCGCAAATTTACAGTCCCGACGATCTTGCCCAAGTCCTATGGCCTCGAGTCATTGGATCGTCTAGACGATCCCTCCGCGAGATTTTTGGCTATGATCGAGCAGAGCACGACAAGGTGATGCGCTTTTTCGCGTAGATTTCAAACCCCGGGTTTTCCTAGAAGCTGACAATGCATCAGAGTGAATGGCAGCTGCGGTGATCAGAAGAGCAACGGAATCATAATCCGCGTGTCGGGGG